>JAFWEY010000029.1 GCA_017512675.1 Clostridia bacterium
ACATCCTCAAGCTCCACCATAAACTCAAAAACGGCCGGTTGGGAGCAGGCCTTCTGATTCCGAAGAATTTCTCGGTTGCTCTGTAGTTAACGGTACTTTCTGAATAACTGCTTTGGCTGGCTTTTTCTCGCTGGCTTGTTTCGGTTTCTCACTTTTAACTGGTTTCTTGCCTCTATCTTCCCTTTTCTTCAAAATTGAAGGGGGCTGCCTCTCTTGACTACTCTGTAATCATTTTGAGACAGCCCCCGATGATTCCCCTGCGCGGTTTATTTCTGAATGACGACCGTCGTGCCGTCAGTGATGTGCTCATACATCCACTTGGCGTCCTTGACTGCGAGGCGAACGCACCCGTGACTGGCGCGGCGGCCCAGATTCCTCACCGAAGACCTGGTCAGCGTTCTCTCGTTTCGCGAACTGAACAGCACCGAATGGAACATCACGTTCCCGGTCGGATCGATGTGAATCGCGTACTGCGCCCAGCACGCGCCGAATTCCTTGAAGTGATGCCAGCGCGCGCCGATGCGTACCGTTTCGTCAAACACGCCCAGCGGGGTCGGCGTATTCTTGCGCCCGGTCGAGCATTTCATTTTGCGGACCTGCTTCCTGTAGCCGCCGTCGTGCCACTGATAGACGTGAACGCGCTGCTCGCTGATGTCGACCACAACTTTGTATTCGTGCAGCGGCTTGTCGTTCTTTTTGGGAGTGCCGTTAAAGAGCAGCTCCTGGGTGCCGGTGTCCGCCACTCCCGTCGGCGACAGGCCGTTGACCTTCTGGAACTGCATGACGGCTTCCTTGGTCGTTCCCCCGTAAGCCCCGTCCACGCCTTTATAGATGTATCCGAGGTTCTGCAGGCGGGACTGGATCCGGCGCACTGTCGAATTGGCGTCGCCTTCCTGCTGAATATCGTAGGACGCGATGATCTCCCCGCTGTCAAGGATTCCGATCAGCTTGCCGTCCGCGGTGCCGTCCACCACCGGGAACGGCAGCTCCGATTCGCCGGATGCGGCCGTATCCGCGGCAGCTTCCTGCCCGCCGGGTTCCTCCCCGGTTTCTTCGTCCCCGGTTCCTTCATCCCCGGCGGTATCAGGATCTTCATCGACGGTGTTTTCGTCCTCCGGATCCGTCAGTTCGACAGAAACCGCCTCTTCTTCGTCCAGCTGCCCCGCGGTCGACGGATCCCCCGCGAAAACCGCGGTATCCTTGCTCTTCGCCCGGTACTGATCGTTGATATAGTTTTTCGCGTTGATCACGGCGTCCGAGGTCTTTTTGCCGTAGCTGCCGTCCGCTTCGCCCTCCAGGAAGCCGTACTGAATCAGCTGGTTCTGCAGCTTGGTAACGGCATCTCCCTTCGCGCCCTTGACGATCGGCGTAGCCGTCGGCGTGGGCACAGGCGTCGGAACGGGCACGGGCGTCGGCGTGACCGTCGGAACAGGCGTCGGCGTTTCAACCGGTTCGGGCGTCGGCGAAGGCGTCGGGACCGGCGTAAACAGCCGGGCAGCATCGCTCTTTTCGTCCTGCGACACAGCCTGCGCCGACGACGAGCCCAGCGCGTTATATACCTTATCGATGCTCAGCTCCTGCCCCGGATACAGGGTAAACAAGGCCAGGGCCGCGATAAATACAAGAATCGTCAGCTTTCGAGCCATAATGGTACCACTCCTTAATCTGCCATACAATATATTGTATCACAAGTTCTCAATTCTGTCTTTAAACTTTACAGAATTGTCCCTGTTTTTCTTTGAATCTTAATAATTGTGATGCTCCTTGTCACGAATATCGCGGTACGCTGAAACGATATAGATGATCATCGCCAGGATGCTTACAGCCAGCGCTATGTACAGCACCACGATGCCGGTTTCCTTCAGCAGCGCGATGTCGTGCCACGGATAGAGCATGATAATTGAAACAATGGTGAGCACCGTCGCGGTTTTTCCGTACATGTTCGCGTAGACGACCACCTTGTTCCCCAGCATGTAGGCCGCGCCGACCACCATCACCAGTTCCTTTGCCACCAGCAGCGCCAGCGCCCACGCAGGCACGATTTTGCTTGTTACCAGGCAGGTCAGCATCGTAAGCTGCATCAGCTTGTCCGCGAGCGGATCGCACAGCTTGCCGAAATCGGTAATCTGGTTCCATTTGCGCGCAAGATAGCCGTCCAGCATGTCCGTCACGCCCGCAAGAAGATACACCACCAGCGAGGCGATGGTGTGTCCGTCCATATACAGAGAGGCGAACACCGGCACCAGCAGGATCCTGAAAATCGTAAGCGCGTTGGGCAGGTTCATCGTTTTCACTTCCTCGCCCGTATTGTAGAATCTTCTCCCCGTCCTGTCAAGCGACAGCCGGTAAAGGCGGGCGCCGCACGCGCAGTCCGCCAAAGCGTTCAGCCACGGGCTTCGCGCACGGGACGGAACCTTCCGCCCCCGCGCGAAGCTGCCGCGGCTGAAAAGCATTCAACGGTTCTGCGGGCAGGCTGCCCCCGCGCACGCACCGAATCGCGGGATACGCAGTCCATCTCCCGGGCGTTCCCCGGGATCAGCCGAGAATAAACCTGTGATAGAACTTTTTGCCCTTGCGCACCTTTGCGCCTTCCCGAAGCATTCCGACAGTAACCACCAGGTTTTCGTCGGTCACCTTTTCCCCGTTCAGCATCACGCTTCCCTGCGCAATCAGCGTTCTCGCTTCCCGGCCGCTTTTGGCCTGCTTCATGCGAATCAGAAGATCGATCAGCCGGATTCCGTCCGGACCGATCTGGGAAGGATCCAGCTCGGTGGTGGGCATCAGGCTGTCATCTCCGTCGCCGCCGAACAGGTTGTGCGCAGCTTCCTTGCATTTGCCGGCCTCCTGCTCCCCGTGCACCAGCTTTGTCAGCTCGTACGCCAGGATTTCCTTCTTTTCGTTGATGCGGCTGTCGTCCCACGTTTCCATTTCGCCGATGGTTTCAAGGGGCAGGAACGTCAGCATCCTCAGGCACTTCATGACGTCCGCGTCGTTCACATTGCGCCAGTACTGGTAAAACTCGTACGGCGTGGTTTTTTTCGGGTCCAGCCAGACGGCGCCCTTGGCGGTCTTGCCCATCTTCTTGCCTTCGCTGTTCAGAAGCAGCGTAATCGTCATCGCGTAGGCATCCCGTCCGGTCTTTTTGCGAATCAGGTCGGTTCCCGCCAGCATATTGCTCCACTGGTCGTCGCCGCCGAACTGCATGTTGCAGCCGTAGCGCTGGTTGAGGTACAGGAAATCGTAGGACTGCATGATCATGTAGTTGAATTCCAGGAAGCTCAGCCCCCGCTCCATGCGCTGCTTGTAGCATTCCGCCCGCAGCATGTTGTTGACCGTGAAGTGCGGGCCGATATCCCGAAGCACATCCACGTAGTTCAGCTTGAGAAGCCATTCCGCGTTGTTGACCATGATCGCCTTGTCTTCGCCGAACTCAATGAAGCGCTCCATCTGCTTTTTGAAGCAGTCGCAGTTGTGCTGGATGATTTCCGGCGTCATCATCGAACGCATGTCGGTGCGGCCGGACGGATCACCGATGTACGCGGTGCCCCCGCCGATCAGAACCACCGGGCGGTTGCCCGCCATCTGCAGCCGTTTCATCAGGCACAGCGCCATGAAATGGCCGACGTGAAGCGAATCGGCCGTCGGGTCGAACCCGATGTAGAACTTCGCGCCGCCGCCGTTGATCAGTTCGCGGATTTCCTTCTCGTCGGTCACCTGCGCAATCAGTCCGCGCGCCACCAGTTCCTCATAGATGCCCATTTCTCTTTCCTCCCGTTTTCGGTATTCGGCAAAAAACAGCGCCCCATGTCCTTGCGGACAGAGGGCGAAGGGGCTTTTCGCGGTACCACCTCTGATTTGGACAGGCCTCGCGGCCAATCCCTTTCAATGTGCGTTCACACATCCGCGCTGTATCGGGCGCGCCCGGCGCCGCCTACTGGGCTTTCGCCGTTCGGGACGCGGCTCGGAAGGGTATTCGGGCGTTTCTCCGCACGCCCTCTCACCGGCCGGGCGCTCTCTGATGCGGGGCAGATCGCCTTACTCTGCTTCGTCACTGCCTTGCGCGTATTATACACAAAGGATTGTTAAAAAGCAAGGCTCCCCCGGCCGATATAACGGCTTTTCCCCGATTTTCAAACTGGTTTTTTCCTAAACCATTCAATTCTGTGCGAATTGTCCAAGATTCTTGTGAATAATTCATCAATCCCATTGTTAATTTGATTTAACTTGTGGGAAAAATTGTGTGTAGCTGATTGAATAAGAACGGATTTACTGTTAGAATATAACCAGAATAAGCGCTATGCGCAATAGGTGGGAGGATGCTTATGGCCAAACCTGTCATCATGCCCCGTCAAGGGCAGTCTGTTGAGAGCTGTATTGTAACCAAGTGGTTGAAAAAGCCCGGCGATCCCGTCGCCGTCGGCGATCTGCTTTTCTCCTATGAGACCGACAAAGCGGCTTTTGACGAAGCCGCCAAAGACGCCGGCACCCTGCTGGTGCGCTTCTTTGAAGAGGGCGACGATGTCCCCTGCCTGACGAACATGTGCGTAATCGGCGAGCCCGGCGAATCCTACGCGGAATTCGACCCGCGCACCGCCGAAGGCGGCGAAGCTCCTGCGGAAGAGGCAAAGGCCGAGGAGGCCCCCGCTGCTGCTGCGGCGGAAGCCGAAGAGACCGCGCAGCCCGTGGAATACGTGGGTGAAATGAAAATCTCCCCGCGCGCCCGCGCGCTGGCCGAGAAGAGCGGCGCCATCCTGACCAAAGCGGTGCCCACCGGCCCCGACGGACGGATCATCGCCCGCGACGTGCAGAAGCTGATCGATGAGGGCCTGGTAATGACCCCGGCAGCCCGCGCCGCGTATCAGGGCGGGGACGTCACCGGCACCGGGCTCGGCGGCCGCGTGACGATCGCGGATCTGAACCGCAAGGACGAGCCGGCCGCAGCCGCGGCACCTGCGCCCGCCGCGCAGGCGGCTGTGGAGCTGGGCGCGCCGAACGACGACAGTTACACCGAGCCGATGTCCAACATCCGCAAGGTGATCGCCAAGCAGATGGTGCTGTCGCTGAGCAGCATGGCACAGCTGACCCAGAACCTGACCTTCGACGCCACCGAAATCCAGGCGATGCGCAAGCTCTTCAAGGAGCAGGGCGAAGAGATGGGCATGAGCAAGGTCACGCTGAACGACATCGTGATGTTCGCGGTATCGCGCACGCTGACCGATCCGGCCTTCATGGCGCTCAACGCCAACCTGATCGATGACGGCAAGACCATGAAATACTTCAACTGCGTCAATCTGGGCATGGCCGTGGATACCGAGCGCGGCCTGATGGTTCCCACCATCTTCGCGGCCGACAGGATGACGCTCAAACAGCTGAGCGACACCGCGAAGAAGCTGGCGAAGGATTGCCAGACCGGTTCCTGCAACCCGGATTACCTGCGCGGCGGTTCCTTCACCGTAACCAACCTGGGCAACTCCGGCGTCGAGTCCTTCACTCCCGTCATCAATCCGCCGCAGACCGGCATCCTGGGCGTTTGCTCGATGACCACCCGCGTGCGCGAGGTGAACGGACAGCTTCAGGTCTACCCGGCGATGAACCTGTCCCTGACCTTCGACCACCGCGCCATCGACGGCGCTCCGGCCTCCAAGTTCCTGAAGGCTCTGAAGTTCAACCTCGAGCACTTCACGCTGCTGCTTGCCAAAGGCTGACAGAACCGAAGAGCCATTGAAAGGAGTTTGATTCCCATGTATGATCTGATTGTCATCGGCGGCGGCCCGGCCGGTTATCTCGGAGCGGAGCGCGCCGGCCACGCCGGTATGAAGGTCTGCCTGTTCGAGAAACGCTCTCTGGGCGGCGTGTGCCTGAACGAAGGCTGTGTCCCGTCCAAGGCGCTGCTGAATTCCGCCAAGATCTACGAGCATACGATCCACGGCGCGCCCTACGGCGTCATCGCCGAAAACGCGAAGATCGACCACAAGGCGGTGGTCGCGCGCCGCGGCAAGGTCGTCAAAACGCTGGTTTCCGGCGTCGGCATGCAGATGAAAGGCGCGAAGGTTGAAGTCGTGATGGAGCAGGCCACCATCAAAGGCCGCGTTCCCGGAGGCTTCAAGGTGGAAGCCGCCGGCAAGGAATACGAAGCGACCAGGCTTCTGATTTGCGCCGGTTCCGTTCCCGTCATGCCGGGCATCCCGGGCCTGCGCGAACACTACGCCACCGGGTTCGTGCTGACCAACCGCGAGATCCTCGAACTGCCTGAGGTCCCGAAGGAACTGGTCATCATCGGCGGCGGCGTCATCGGCCTGGAGATGGGCGCATATTACTCCGTGGCCGGAAGCCATGTGACGGTCATCGAAATGCTGGATCACATCGCGGGCCCGACCGACGGCGAAATCCGCACCATCCTGCAGAAGGAATACGAAAAGCGCGGCATCACCTTCCTGCTGGGCGCGAAGGTCACCGGCGTCGCCGACGGCAAGGTGCTGTGCGAGAAGGACGGCAAGCCCATGGAAGTTCCCGCGGACAAAGTGCTGTGCTCCATCGGCCGCCGCGCCAATTTCCAGGAGCTGGGGCTGGAGTCCATCGGCGTGGAAACCAACCGCATGGGCATCGTCACGGACGCCTGCGGCCGCACGAACATCGAAAACGTGTACGCCTCCGGCGACATCAACGGCCATGTAATGCTGGCGCACACCGCGTACCGCGAGAGTGAAGTGGCGGTCAACACGATGCTGGGCAAGAAGGATACCATGCGGTATCACGCCAACCCGTCCGTCATCTATACCCAGCCTGAGGTCGCGATGGTGGGCCTGACGGAGGAGCAGGCGAAGGAAGCGGGCATCGACTACGAAATGAAGAAGCTGTCGATGCGCTATTCCGGCAGGTTTGTCGCCGAGAACGAAGGCGCCGACGGGCTGTGCAAGATCCTGGTGGACAAAAAGCACCGCAACATCATCGGCGTGCACATGATCGGCGGATACGCCTCCGAAATCATCTGGGGCGCCGCGCAGATGATCGAGAATGAACTGCGGGTCAAGGACGCGAAGGAGATCATCTTCCCGCATCCGACCGTATCCGAAATCATTCGCGAAGTGCTCTGGCAGTTCGACGATTGATCCATGCCCCGCGCGGGCGGTCCCTTCGGAACGGCCCGCGCGGGATCACGATAGAACCCAACGCTATTCGCAACGAACAAACAACAGGAGTGATGAGCCATGTCCAAGCAACTGTACGTCTCCCCGAAAACCATGCGCGCCCCGGGCACCATCGAATTCAAGCCCATTCCGGTGAACACCTACCAGAAGACCGTCAAGGACGAAGTGGGCAACTTCACCAAAGAAGAGTTCTGCAACATCTACCGCGATATGCTGGTTCTGCGTGAGTTCGAAACCATGATCCAGACGATCAAGACCACCAGCCAGTACAACGGCAAGGAATACACCCATCCCGGCCCGGCGCATCTGGGCATCGGCCAGGAAGCGGCGGCCGTCGGCGAAGCGTTCCATCTGGACGTCAACGACTTCATTTTCGGCTCCCACCGCGCCCACTGCGACATTCTGGCAAAGGGCCTGTCCGCCATCGAAAAGCTCTCCGATGACGAACTGATGGATATCATGAAAAACTTCCTGGGCGGCGACACGCTGGCCGTGGTCGAGAAGACCCAGCACGCCACCGTCAAGGATCTGGCGATCGACTTCCTGCTCTACGGCGCGATGGCCGAAATCTTCGCCCGTCAGACCGGCTTCAACCGCGGCCTCGGCGGATCGATGCACACCTTCTTCACCCCCTTCGGCATTTATCCGAACAACGCCATCGTCGGCGGCTCCGCCGCGATCGCGCTGGGCGCCGCGCTGTACAAGAGGGTCAACAAGAAATCCGGCGTGGTCGTAGCCAACATCGGCGACGGCTCCCTGGGCTGCGGCCCCGTTCTTGAGGCGCTGAACATGTCCGACATGGGCCAGTTGCACAAGCTGTGGGAGGAAGGCTTCAAGGGCGGCCTGCCGATCATCTTCAACATCTTCAACAACTCCTACGGCATGGGCGGCCAGACTGACGGCGAAACCATGGCGTACGATATGCTGGCCCGCCTGGGCTGCATGTCCCCCAGCCAGATGAACGCGGAGCGCGTGGACGGCTTCAACCCGCTGGCCGTGATCGAGTGCTACAGCCGCAAGAAGAAGCTGATCGAAGAGAACAAGGGCCCGGTCCTGCTGGATGTGGTCACCTACCGCTTCTCCGGCCACAGCCCGTCGGACTCCTCTTCCTACCGCACCAAGGAAGAGATCGAAGAGTGGCGGGAATACGATCCGATCGTTACCTACCGTGCCCAGCTGATCGAAGCCGGCGTGGCCACCGAGGCGGAATGCGACGAAATCGTCAAGTACGTCAAGGATGCCATCTTCCGCAACTTCTGCCTGGCCATCGACGACAAGGTCTCTCCGCGCATGGATCTCAACGCCGATCCGGACGGCATCGCCAAGCTGATGTTCTCCAACGGCCATCTGGAAGCCTGCGACGATCGCCCCTGCGATGTGAACATGCCGATGGAAGAGAACCCGCGCGTGCAGGCCATTGCCCGGAAAGAGCGCTGGGGCTTCGACGCGAACGGCAAGCCGGTTTCCAAGAACAAGGTCTATCAGCTGCGTGACGGTCTGTTCGAGGCGATCATCGACCGCTTCTACAAGGATCCGACCATGATCGCTTACGGCGAAGACGTGCGCGACTGGGGCGGCGCGTTTGCCGTGTACCGCGGACTGACCGAGGCTCTTCCCTACCATCGCCTGTTCAACAGCCCGATTTCCGAAGCGGCGATCGTCGCCAGCGGCGTTGGCTACGCGATGGCGGGCGGCCGCGCTCTGGTGGAACTGATGTACGCCGACTTCATCGGCCGCGCCGGTGACGAGGTGTTCAACCAGATGGCCAAGTGGCAGGCGATGTCCGCGGACATCATCCGCATGCCGATGGTCCTGCGCGTTTCCGTCGGTTCCAAATACGGCGCGCAGCATTCTCAGGACTGGACCAGCATGGTCGCCCAGATCCCGGGCATCAAGGTCGCCTTCCCGGCGAGCCCGTACGACGCCAAGGGCCTGATGGCTTCCGCACTGGCCGGAACCGATCCGGTGGTGTTCTTCGAGAGCCAGCGCATCTACGACGTCGGCGAGCAGTTCCACGAGGGCGGCGTGCCGGCCGAGTACTACGAGATTCCGTTCGGCAAGGCTGACGTGAAGCGTCCCGGCAAGGACATCACGATCCTGAGCTTCGGCGCGGTTCTCTATCGCGTCACCAAGGCTGCCGACGAACTGAAAGAGAAGTACGGCATGGAAGCCGAGATCATCGACGCGCGCACGCTGGTGCCGTTCGATTACGACACCGTGATCGAGTCCGTCAAGAAGACCGGACGCCTGGTCATCGTGACCGACGCCTGCGAGCGCGGCTCCTTCGCCAGCGAGGTCGCCCGTCAGGTCAGCGAGATGGCTTTCGACGATCTGGACGCTCCGGTGACCGTCGTCGCCTCCCGCAACTGGATCACCCCCGCGCACGAACTGGAAGAATCGTTCTTCCCGCAGCCGAGCTGGATTCTGGACGCGATCGACGCCAAGATCGTACCGCTGAAGGGCCATGTGCGCACCACCAACTGGACGGTCAACGAAAAGCTTCGCCGTGAGCGCGGCGGGGTCTGATCGGACGCCGTATCCCCGATTGCACACTGGCGCCCGCCGCGTATGCGGCGGGCGCCGTTTATCATGCACTGCTTTCCTGCAGCCGGGCTCTGACGGTGCTCATGCACTGGAATGACCGCACCGGGAGGCCCCGCCGGCATCTCCTGCGGGTTCCCTCATTCCCACAGATCCAGCGGCGGATCGAAGGTGAATGCGATCGGGGCTTCCGGCATCGGCGGCACGTCTTTTCCCAACGACTTCAGGTATTCGGAAAAGCTACGAATGTCCTCTTCTGTCTTCACCGACAGCTGCCGTTCGGCGGTTTCAAGCCAGCTGTCAATTGTCTGCGCGATTTCATCACCGGTGCGCAGTTCAAACATCAATCGGGAAACCGGCGTCTGTTCAGGGGGCCTGCCGTCGATCAGATCCTTCCATCCCAGCACCAGCGGAACATACGAATCGCAGCCCGGCGGCAGCGTCAGCACGCATTCCTGCGTGACCGGCAGGATCCTGAGAAGCATTTCCTGCATTTCCGGAAAGTCGAAATAAAACTCTATCACCCCGAGCCCTCCGGAAAACGGCTGCGAATTCAGCCAGATCACCGGCCCGCAGGCAATCGATACCGTCTCTTCGTTTCCGTTGGCGATGTGCAGCTGCCCCCAGACCGCATCGCTGTCGTGCCTTTCGAAACCCAGCAGTTCCACCGCGATGCCGCCCTGCTCCGCCCGCGCGATCGGGGAATCCTCCGTCAGCGAATCGATCAAAAGCAGCAGATCCAGCGGTGCGGGAAACTCCACGGCCTCGCACAGGAGTATTTCACCCTCCTCATCCGTTCCGACAGCGGTCAGCGCGATCCTTTCCAGCTGTCTGACGCGGCTTTCCTTCAGCAAATCCTGTTTGATGCTGAACTGCATTCTCCCTTCCCCGCCCGGGTCCAGGTGCAGATCAGAGACATTTCGGTAGTTGGCGAGGCGGGTGTTATTGAAGAAAAGATCCCGCAGTTCAAACGTGAGCGCCGCCGCGCTTCCATTCTTCACTCTCATCACGCCGCTGATCTGAGGGTCTGTCCCCTCCGCGGCTTCCAGCGACGCAAGCGTGATTTCCACTCCGCGATCGTTGAGCAGCGGCAGCTCCTGCTCCAGAATCGAATGGCGCTTTGCGGACAGGACCTCATACGGCTCGCTGACGCTTTCGATGCCCTGCACGTCCGTAACCGCCATCAAGGCAATTCGCTTCTCCCCGTCCTCCAGGGAAAGAAACTGCGGATGCCAGACCCCGTCGCTGCGTTTAATCACGTTGGATTCCTTGTAGCTGGAAACCGGCCAATCGTTGGGATTCAACAGGCCGCCTTCCGGATCCCGCGTGAGCACCCGCGTTCCCGAGGTAATCCAGATTTCATCCCAATCCTCCAGGCGCAGCGTCGGTTTCCCGGCGGATTCTTCCGACGCGGAAATCTCGTGAAGCTCGGCGAGCTGCCAGACGCCCTCGCCGTCCTGCCGGAAAACCATGTACGCGCCCTGCAGCACTTCGTCCACGGAGACCTCGCCGCCTTCACTGATCTTTTTCAGGGCTCCCCGTTTGTACAGAATGACCGGCAGCATGATGCCTTCCTTCAGTGCTCTGTAGGTGACCGCCCCGGACAGAAGCGAACCGTCTTCGCCCACGATAAACAGCGCTTCGTTGTTATATACACAGCTCAGTTCATCGGTTTCGCTGCGCTGCACATCCGATGTGGAATAGAGGAACTTGTACTGATCCGGCGCGATTTCGCTGAACACCAGAAGCCTGGCCGACGCAAAGCACCCTGCCTGCCGCTCCGTCAGCGGCACCGTAATGCGCACCGGTCCGGCCGCGTCTTCGGATTCCAGAATCCTGAGCGTCTTCCATTCGCTCAGCGCGTCGCCCAGCCAGATTCCGGACATGTCCTTCAGATACGCGCGGTAGCCGGGCGCCGTTTCGGTGCCGGCAAGGCGGGATGACCAGGGCGACGCATACCGTTCCCGGTTGTAGAACGGATAATACACGCTCATTCCGTTCAGGCAGTCCGCGTTGGTCCCGTTATACGCGACGGCGCCCTTCAGCGCTTCCATCAGCACCCGCGCGGATTCCGCGGATTCGCCCTCTTCCGCCTCGGACAGCGTTTCCACCAGATCCAGCAAATCAACCAGATCGTATTCAAAGGGGGACGAGCAGGCTGCAGAACGCGTGTCGACACGGGCTTCCGTATAACGGGGATACGTATCCGGCGTCACTTTCAGCCCTCCGAAGAAGCCGGTCATCGCCTCTTTCACCGGATCGATCTTCTGAAGATCCACGCAGGACAGGGCGATATCCGACAGGCTGTCCTCGTTCTCCGAAAGGTAGGCCTCAATCGCGCGCCTTCCCGTTTCCGCACCGCCGGCATCCCCGGCGATGTCCCGCAGGAACGCGTAATTCCATCCGGACGCCGGCTCCTGCTCCTGTGAGGCGATCAGCCATTCCGCGTAAGGCGCCACCGTGCACGCGGTTTCAAAGGAGGCCATCATACAGGCGTCCATTCCGATCCAGGAAAGCTTCTCCTCCGCGAACGGGCTCTGCCGAAGCGCGCCTTCCAGCTCCTCCATCGTCAGAAAATCCCTGTTCCCTTCCGATTCGAACAGTTCGTCAAAGCATATTCCGCCCATCGGGCCCGCGCCGTGGTCCCATAGCAGCAGCGCGTACTGCTCCGCCGGATATCTTTCATGCCCGAACCGAAGCAGCCGCAGCAGCGTGTCCCCGCTTCCCATGCTGACAAGCGGCCCGGTTTCTTCCGGGATCAGTCCGTCCTTTGTCAGGCGGTAAAGGGAAGTCGCGTCCGCGGCCGCATCCGCGTTCCGCCATTCCCGCGCCCCCGACGCCATCACGACGATCTGCACCGAGCCGCCCGCCGGCAGGTTCTCCCGCATTTCCTCCAGGTCCGCGCTGGCAGCGCCCCCCTTGGTTTCCAGATCGCTTCCGGTCATATAGACCATCAGCGTCAGCGCCGGAAGCCCGTTTTCCGCGCTTGCGGCCTGGGCGCAAAACAGAATCAGCAGCGGCAAAAGCATCAAAAGCGCTGTCCATCTCTTCATATCTCTTCACCTCATACGGCCCGCAATCCGCCGGCCTGTGCCGTTTCCGGGTCTGACCGCCTACAGCAGCATCGCCGCCAGCGGCACGAGGACAGCGGTCATCACGCCCGCCACTGCGATGGCCAGCCCGCTCATCGCGCCTTCCGCCTCGCCCATTTCCAATGCTTTGCTGGTGCCCAGCGCGTGGGAGCACGTGCCGATCGCGATGCCCCGGGCAACCGGATCGCGCAGACGAAACCATTTGCACAGCGCAGGCGCCAGCATGTTTCCGCAGATCCCGGTCAGGATGATCAGCACGATCGCCAACGAAGGAATCCCGCCCAATTCGGCGGCGATGTCGGCGCCGATGGCAGTGGTCACCGATTTGGGCAGAAAGCTCAGCGCCACCGACCTGTCCAGCCGGAAAGCCTTCGCCAATAGAACCGTCGCCGCAAGGCCGGTGATCACTCCCGATGCGATGCCGCACAGAATTGCCGCCAGATTCCGCTTCAGCAGCTGCCACTGCTCATACAGCGGCACCGCCAGGCTGACAGTCGCCGGCAGAAGCATCCCGCTCAGCATCGAGGAGGAATTCCGGTACAGGCTGTAGGGGATGTTAAGCGCCAGCAGAAACGCGCCGATCACGATTCCGCTCAGCAGCAGCGGATTCAGCCAGGCGCGGCGCAGCTTCGTCTGCAGCAGCCGAAACAGCCCGAAACAGGCGATGGTCAATACGCTGCCCCAGGTAGAGGACGCTCCCAGAAACTCATTCATGGCTGTGCCTTTCCGCCGCGCGCTGGGTCGTTCTCCCGGCGGCGGCAAATACGAGAACGGTAACCGGAACAATGGCGATCAGAATCGGAAGCCAGCTCGCGCGCAGAATCTCCAGAGAATCGATCACGCCCACCGCTCCGGGAACAAACAGCACCGCGAAAATCCCCGTCAGAAAGTGCGCGGTTTCCTTTAGCTGGTCCACGCGCACCAGGCCGATCTTCAGAGCCGCCAGCATCAAAACAAGCCCGTACACGCCTGCCGGAATCGGCAGCGGCAAAACCGCATGCAGCAACTCGCCCAGCAGACAAAAAGCCAGGATTCGGGCAAACTGCAGCACATATTTCATAGAGAAACTCCTTTTTCCGCAGC
>JAFWEY010000001.1 GCA_017512675.1 Clostridia bacterium
ATGGATTTTCACGTTGTCCGCAGTCGTGCCGCGCATCCGCGTGAGCAAAACAGAGGCAAAAAGCAATCCCTTTCAGAGGGAAATTTCATGGCATTTCAGAGGGAAAACTCACGGCATTTCAGAGAAATGCGCGCCGCACACCCCAGGGGGAACGCCGCCGTCAGCGGGCGTCCAGCTTCGCGACGTAGCCGCTGCTTTCCAGCAGTTCGGCGGCGGTGTCGGAGCGGAGCCAATCCCAGAGGGCGTTGACGTTGGGATTGGCGGTGTTCGAGGCGAGGCGCACGGCGTAGAGGGTGGATGTGATCGGATAGCGGCCGCTGCGGATGTTCTCCTCGGTCGGCTCGATCCCGTCCACCGCCAGCATCCTGACCTCGGAGCGCATCATACCCTTGCAGAAGAAGCGGAAGGTATACCCCAGCGCGTTGGCGAGGTTGCGGTATTCGACAGCCTCAAGGATGTCGTCCATATCCCAGGAGACGATCTCCTCGGGCGCGGGCATCAGGGGCATGCCGTCCATCAGGGCTTCCAGGGCGGTCTGGCTGCCGGAATTTTTGGGGCGCTGGTAGGGGACGATGCTGCCGAGTCCGTCCACGCCGACCTCGGACCACTCGGTAATCTGCCCGGCGTAGATCCGGCGGATCTGGTCCAGGGAGAGGCCCCCGCAGGGGTTCCTGCTGTTCGTGATGAAGACGAAGGCCTCATAGCCGATCGGGAGCATATCGAAGGATTCGCCGCGCGCCGCGGCCATTTGCGATTCCTCGTCCGAGGGCTGGAGTACAAAGATGACATCGGCCTCCCCGGCGATCAGGCGTTCGTAGGCAGCGTTTGTTTTGGTGCATGTGACCAGGGGGCTGATGCCGTCCGCCGGCATTTGAAAGCGCGTGTCCTGCGGATACAGCGCCTGCGCGTAGGCGGCATATACCGGGAACAGGCCCGTCGCGCCGTCCAGGCGCGGCAGGGGATCCCTGTCCGAAGGCCAATCGAACGGAACCGGGCCGCCCCGGGGCACGGCCACGTTCTTTCCGGTGAAGGGCATGTAATCGGTCAGGTCGATGTTGGCGGTGTGGATCAGCGCCTCCTTCGCCTCGCCCTGCGAAAGGTCGTAAAAACGGGTCGTATGATCCCCGGTTTGCGGATCGTCTTCTTCGGAGGTGACCACCCCGTCGTCGGAAACGGCAATGTCGCAGGTTTCGTCGTCCAGCTGAAGCCGCCACGCGCCGGAGCGGTCGATCACGCCGACGATGGAATCCTGCCAGACTACGGCAAATCCCGCGCGGGTAAACCTGTCGACGCTGTCGAAGCGCGGCTCCACGGCGAGGGTGCCGGTCCTGTCGATGAAGCCCCACTTTCCGCCGGCTTCCACGGCGGCCAGGCCTTCCGAAAAATTCCGCACCCCTTCGTACTGCGGCTTTACGACAACCGTGCCGGTGCTGTCGACGAAGCCCCATTTACCGCCGGATTCCACGGCGGCCAGGCCTTCCGAAAAATGCCGCACCTCTTCGTACTGCGGCTCTACGACAACCGTGCCTGTTCTGTCGATGAAGCCCCATTTACCGCCGGATTGCACGTCGGCCAGGCCTTCGAAGAAACCGCCCACAGAATCATACAGCGGCTCTACGACAACCACGCCGGTGCTGTCGACGAAGCCCCA
>JAFWEY010000030.1 GCA_017512675.1 Clostridia bacterium
CAATCCGCCGCGCATTGCCGCGCCCGCCGGCGGAAGCTTCCGCAGTCTGCGGCAGATTGCGGCAGATTGCAGCGGATTGCGCCAGCCGCGGAATGCGTGTGAATCCCCTTCCCGCCTGTTTTGGCAGCTGTTTTCGGCGGTGCCTCGCATTTTGCCGGCACATCCTGTTCCCTTGCATCTTCAGTTCCACATCGTTTCTCAGCGGCTGTGTGCCGGAACGAAACACAGCCGTCGGCACCGCCGGGGAAGCACAGCACAAATCCGCCCTATTTCCGTAACGGTGACGCAACATTTATGTGGTATATTTGCAGTGCTTCCGAGAAAGGAATGAATGATTTCGATATGAACAAAACCCTGACGATATCCCGCGCATGCGCACTTCTGTGCCTTCTGTTGTGTCTGCTGGCACTGTGCGCGCCGGGCTTCGCAGAAACAGAAAACGAAGCGCAGCATGTGCCTGCCGGCATCGCGGGACACACAAGTGAAGAAACCGTCCCGAAAGACAGCAGGGATTTGGACGTGCCCGCACAAACAGCGGAAAGCGCAGGCTCCGCGCAGAACGCCCCGTCAGCCGGGTATGACGACGCGGCGCCGGCACAGGAACAGGAAGACTCTTCATCCGCGGGAGAGCCCGCAGAAAGATCCGAATCCGATTCCATGCAGGACGCGCCCGAATCGCAGGCGAATCCGGAACTGCAGCAGTCAGGGCCTCTGCCTGACAGCGCCGACGAACCCGCTTTTGACGCAGAAAGCCCGAAAGACGTCCCCGAGAGCGAAGACACCACTCCGGAAAAGCCTTCCCGCGAAGAGCTTCCGGAGGATCCTGCCCCGGTCCCGGAAAACGATCCTTCCACGGAGCCGGAAACGGATTCCGACGAATCAGAACCGGAACCGACGCCTGACGAAGAGCCTTCGGTGCGAATTGAAAAACTGCGGGTGGAGATCGCACGCGGCCATTCATGGCTGTTCCCCGGACAGAGTACGGTTTTGAAGGCGCGCATCTCGCCCGATGAAGCGCGCGGGAATGCTGTGCACTGGCGCAGTTCCGATCCGAGCTTGGCTCATGTCGACCAGAACGGTCAGGTGACCGTCCCGAGAGGCGCTTCCCCGTCCGATTCGGGCAGTCAGGTGGATATCTGGGCGGAAGCGGCGGACGGGAGCTTCCAAATGAACCTGATCACGCTGACCGTATTGCCGGCCGCGAGATCCCTGTCCATCGAAGGCGGAAGTCTTACGGTTTCCCTGGACAGCGGGAACAAACCGACAGCGCTTCGCGCATCGGTGGAGCCCGCGGTGCTGGGGCGTTACCCCTGCTTCGACTGGAGCAGCAGCGATCCTCAGGTGGTCGAGGTTGTCGGGAACGGCGCACACAGCGAGCTGGTCTGGCGCGGCGCCGGAAGCGCGAGCATCGTCGTTACGATGCTTGACGGAACCGGGCGCAAAGCGCGCGCCGGCATCCGCGTGGAGCTTCCCGCAGACGGCATTGTTCTGGATGCTCCGGACACTCTTTCCTCCGGAGAAAGCGCTGTGCTGGTCGCACGGGCCATACGGCAGGACGGATTAACCCCCAGCGATGTCTCCGTCACGTGGTCGCTGAGCGGGCAGAGCGGACAGCCCGTGACGCTGAATAACGGAATCCTGAGCGCAGGGGAAATCTCGCAGCCTGTGATGGTGCATGCAACCGCTTCCCTGGCTTCTGATCCCGCGATATCTGCCGAAAAAGTTGTGATGATCATCCCATAACGTGAAACAGGAAAACGACAAAAAAAGAAGCCCTTCGCTCACGGTGATGCGAAGGGCTGTTCTGTTCATTGGTTCAAGAGGCTTTCGATGTCGCTCAGGCTCATGCCTTTTTCGCGCATCAGTTTGATGACCTGCGCTACTTCAGCCTTTTCGGCGGCCCGTGCCTGCCGGTTGGCTGCGGTGCGCCCATCCGGATCCTTCTCTATGGCGATCAAACGGTCACGTTTGCGGATTTCCTTATCCAACTGGGCTTCCGTGCGCGCCAATGCAGCTTTTCGATCATTCAGCTTTGCTTCCGAACGGGCTATCAGATCGCGGCGCGATGCATTCAGCTTTTCAAGGCGTTCGATCTTCTGCTCTGCCATGCTGATGCGCTCAGGACGCGACGGATAGGTCTTGCGCGGTTTGGGCGCAGGTTGGGCTTTCTTTCTCGCGGCCATAAAAACCCTCCTTTCGATTCTGTAACAATCAGTTCCTTTTATATTATAACATCGTATCCGCAGTAATGCAATCCCTGATTGACAGTTTTTCATGATTTAATCTTTTTGTCCCTATTTATTGTATCGTATCGCATTGTTTCACTATATTCGACAAAGCAGAAACCAGCTGAATGACAATTGCGTTTTGCACATCCATCCCGCGATCCGTAAGATGGAGATGACCGTCCGAAATTCTGACCATTTGCAGCGATTCCAACCGGTTTACTGCTGTTTTGCATGAATTCAGAAGATCGACACCGTATTTCTGATGGAAACATTGTAAATCCATTCCCTTTGACATACGCGTTTCCAGCATAATTGCTTCTTCCATGGCTTCCCGAATCGGAATTTTCTGCCAGTTTTGATATCCGGCACCGGCCAGGTATGCGTCCAGATCCCGCGGATTCTCAAACCGCTCCCCGCACATCAGCGAATGTGCGGCGCAGCCGACGCCCAGGTATTCCCCCCGCGTCCAATAGGTAATGTTATGCCGGCATTCCCATCCGGGCATGCAGTAATTGGATATCTCATAACGCGCGAACCCCCTTCGGGCGAGAATCCTCTCGGCGGCGCTCCGCATTTTCAGCGAAAGCTCATCCGGCGGAACGGCGATTTCTCCTTCCCCGATCCGCTTCGCAAGCGGCGTACCCGGTTCGACGATCAGGCTGTACAGCGACATGTGCACCACCGGAAGCTTCAGCGCCTTCTCCACGGTTTCCACCCACTGCCGCATATCCTGGCCCGGCAGCCCGTACATCAGATCGACAGACAGATTGCGGAAGCCCGCCTGGCGCGACCATTCCAGCGCCTGGACGACATCCTGCCAGGTGTGAATCCTGCCCAGCTGTGCGAGAAGCCCGTCCTGCGCCGCCTGTGCGCCGAACGACAGCCTGTTCACGCCCGCGTCCCGGTAATCCCTCAGCTTTTCGGGATCCACGGTGCCGGGATTGGCTTCACAGGTGATTTCCGCTTCCGGGTCCACGTCAAAACGGGCACGTGCCATTGCCAGCAGCCGCATCACAGCTTCACCAGGCAGCAGCGACGGGGTGCCGCCGCCGATGAAAATCGTCTCCACCGGCATTTTGCCCCATGTCTCCTTCGCCGCGCGCATTTCTTCGCCGACCCTTTCGATGTAACGGCCGAAATCCGCTTCCCGCCCCGGATAGGACGCAAAATCACAATAAGCGCATTTCTTCGTGCAAAACGGCAGGTGAATATACAAAGCCGGCATGTTTGTTCCGCCCTTCTCCACAGAATGCCTCCATTATAGCGGAATGCCCGCGTCCGTGCAATCCCGCATTCGAAAAAACGCATCTTCCGCAGCGTACCCGTTTCAGGCAGGATCGGGCATTGACAGTTGACACAAACAAATCCTTCGGATGCTTGACAGGCGATGAAATGACGTCGTACAATGTAGGTTGCGCCTGTGCGATGCGGAGATTCAGCCGCAGGCGCCAGTTTCAATCGCCAACAGGAGAGGACCAATATGTATCTGATCGTCGGTCTGGGAAATCCCGGTTCCAAATACGCCAGAACGCATCATAACGCCGGGTTCGACGTTGTGACGCTGATCTCGGAGAAGCTGCGCATTCCTCTGACAAAGCTGCGCTGCAAAGCCGTACTCGGAGAAGGCAGTTATGAAGGCGAACGGGTTGTCCTTGCGCAGCCGCAGACGTTTATGAATCTCAGCGGGGAAAGCGTGGTCGCGCTGATGAACTGGTACAAGCCCGAATGGGATCACCTGCTGGTGGTTTACGACGATGTGGACCTGCCGCTGGGAAAGCTGCGCGTCCGCGCGAAGGGCAGTGCGGGAACCCACAACGGTATGAAATCGATTCTCTACCTGACCGGCCGGGATGATTTTCCCCGGCTTCGCATCGGCATCGGCCGGCCGCCGGAAGGCTGGGATCTGGCCGACTATGTACTGACCGGCTACCGCACTCAGGAAGAAATGGAAACCGCGTTTGCAGCCTACCAGCGCGCTGCAGAATCCGCTCTGATCTGGATTCGCGACGGTTTTGCGAAAGCAGCCGCCTTTGCCAACGCGGAACCATGCAAGGTGGAACCATGACGGAGAAACTGGGACTCGATTGCATCTTTTCACCGCTCGGCGAATTGGAGCCCTATCGCCTGCTGCGTGAAGCGATCTCGAAAGCCGGGGTCTGGTCCGTCGTCGGCATGGCGGGCAGCGAGCGGCTGCATCTGCTGGCGTCTCTCGTCAGGGACAGCCGCCGGCCGCTGCTGCTGATCGCCGCAACGGAGCAGTCCGCTGCGCGCAGCGCCGATGATCTGACACAGCTGCTTGGCGGCGGAGTGGCGCTGTTTCCTGCCCGGGAGGTTTCCTTTCTGCGGGTTGCCGCCTCCAGCCGCGAGCTGAGCATTCAGCGCCTGGACGCGCTCGGCCGGGCGGTTCAGGGAGAAATCCGGGCGCTGGTCGCTCCCGCCGACGCGCTGATGCATCGGCTGATGCCCCGCACCGTTTTTGAAGAACACATTCTGACCCTGCGTGCCGGACAGCAGATCGATCCCGCACAGCTGATGACGCTTTTGACCGAAGCCGGTTATGAGCGGGTCGGGCAAATCGAAGGGCGTGGACAGTGCGCGCTTCGCGGCGGAATCCTGGACGTCTATCCCTCCGGCGGCGAAAATGCCGCGCGCATCGAGTTTTTCGACGATGAAATCGATACGATCCGCGATATGGACGTATTGACCCAGCGCTCGATCGGCCTGCGCGAATCGCTGTCGGTATATCCCGCCTCCGAAGTGCTTCTGACCGCTCAAGAGGCGAAGGAAGCAGCCGAGCGCCTGCGCGCCGCGCTCTCCGTACGCACAGAAAGGACCGGATCCGGCAAAGACCGCCAGGCGGTGCTGGAGGAAACCTACGGCCTGATGCCCATCGGCGAATTCCAGAAGCTGCTCAGCGACGAGGACGACTCCGTCGAGGAGAAGGCCGACGGACCGGCGCAGCGTTCCCGCGTTCCCCGCACCGCGCTGGGGAGAAACTTCGCGTCCCGTCTGGACGCGCTTTCGGACGGGCACTGCTTCTCCGGCGCCGAGTCCCTGATGCCGATCCTGCGCCCCGATTCGAGAATGCTCTTTGAATACCTGGACAACCCGATCGTCGTGCTGGATCAGCCGGACCGCCTGCGGGAGCGCTGCGACAACCGGATGCTGGAATTCCGCGAATACTTTAAAACCGCTTTGGAGCGGGAGGACGCCGTAGGCGCTCAGGGCGAACTGCTGTTCAGCTGGGATGAGATTCTCGCAAAGGCGCAGAAGAACACGCTGGTCGCGCTGAATCCGCTCAGGCGTTCAATGCCCGATCTGCACCCCCGCGGGGAAACATCGCTGCGCGCCGTGGCGTGTGCCGGGTATCAGGGTTCGATGAGCGAACTGAAGCGTGATCTGAACGAATACGTTCGCAACGGCTACCGTGTGGCGATTCATGCCGGCGGCACCGCCCGCGGGCAGCGCCTGAGCAAATCCCTGTTCGATCTGGACGTCGACGCCCCGCTGATCGATCCGCCGCCGGAGGCCCTCTCCCCCGGCTGCGTGACAATACTTGCCCGCGCGCTGGGAAAGGGATTCGTATACCCTGATCTTCGCTTTTGCGTCATCACGGAAAACGACATTTTCGGTTCCGCGCGCCAAAAGCGCATGGCGCGCACCAGAAACGGCGAAAAGCTTTCCGCGTTTACCGACCTGAAGATCGGCGATTACGTGGTGCACGAAAACCACGGAATCGGCCGTTATATGGGCACCGTGCGCCTGGCCAGCGAGGGAACGTACCGGGATTATCTGCACATCCAGTACACCGGTGCGGACAAGCTGTACGTGCCTGTCGATCAGCTGGACCGGGTGCAGAAGTACATCGGCGCCGAAGGCGCGGTGCCAAAGCTCAATTCCCTCTCCGGCGGCGAATGGCAGCAGCAGAAAGCCCGCGTTCGCGCTTCGATTCAGGAAATGGCCGGGGATCTGATCAAGCTGTATGCGGAGCGCACTTCCAGGCCGGGCTACGCTTTTCAGCCGGACACTCCCTGGCAGCGGGAGATGGAAGACGAATTCGAATACGAAGAAACGCCGGATCAGATCAACGCCATCGCGGAAATCAAGCGCGATATGGAAAGCCCCCGCATTATGGACCGGCTGCTGTGCGGCGATGTGGGTTACGGGAAAACAGAAGTCGCGATTCGAGCGATTTTCAAATGCGTGATGAGCGGCAAACAGGCAGCCCTGCTGGCTCCGACCACGATTCTGACGGCACAGCACTACGCTACCCTTCAGAAGCGGTTTGAGCATTTTCCGGTGCGCATCGGCATGCTGAGCCGCTTCCGCACCGCATCGCAGCAGAAGGCAACGATCCAGGCGCTGCGCGAGGGCGAACTCGACGTGGTTGTGGGCACCCACCGGATGCTCGGCAAGGATGTCGAGTTCCGCGATCTGGGATTGCTGGTGGTGGACGAAGAACAGAGGTTCGGCGTGCGCCACAAGGAAGCCATCAAAAAGCTGAAGAAAAACGTGGACGTGCTGACTCTCTCCGCCACGCCGATTCCGCGCACGCTTCACATGTCGATGATCGGAATCCGCGACATGAGCCTTCTGCAGACGCCCCCGGAAGAGCGTTATCCGGTACAGACCTACGTGGTCGAGTATTCGGACGGGTTGGTTCGGGACGCGATCCTGCGGGAAATGGCGCGCGGCGGACAGGTGTACGTGCTGCACAACCGGGTGAATTCCATCGAAATGATGTATGCGCGGCTGAAAAAGCTCCTGCCGGAAGCGCGCATCGCCATCGGTCACGGGCAGATGCGCGAGCACGCGCTGGAAGACGTGATGATGGATTTCTACGTCGGGAAATACGACGTTCTGCTCTGCACAACGATCATCGAAGCGGGGCTGGACGTGCCGATGGCCAATACGCTGATCGTCTGCGACGCAGACCGCTTCGGCCTGGCGCAGCTGTACCAGCTTCGCGGCAGAGTGGGGCGATCCAACCGGCTTGCGTACGCTTTTCTGACCGTCAATCCGAACAAAATCCTTTCGGAGACTGCGGACAAGCGCCTGAGCGCGATCCGGGAGTTCACCGAATTCGGTTCCGGCTTCCGGGTCGCGATGCGCGATCTCGAAATCCGCGGCACCGGCAACCTGCTGGGTGCGGCACAAAGCGGGCACATGGCGTCGGTCGGATACGACCTTTACGTGAAAATGATCGAAGAAGCGGTGCGAACGCTGCGCGGGGCTGCGGACGACTTCGATATTCAGGCGCGGATTGAAATCCGGGTGGACGCTTTCCTTCCCTCTGATTACGTGCGGGACGATCTGACACGGGTGGAAATCTACAAAAAGATCTCCGCCATCCGCACCGACGCGGACCGCGAAGACCTGATTGAGGAACTGATCGATCGCTTCGGCGACCCCGTGCGGCCGGTCATGAACCTGATCGATATCGCACAGCTCAAGGCGACCTGCGAACTGCTTGGCATCGATTCCGTATCGCAAAGGGGAAGCTCGCTGCTGTTCCGCTTTGCCCCCACCGCAGAACTGGATCCGGAGCGCCTGATCCCGGTGCTAAAAAAGCACGAGAAATACGTTCGCCTGATTGCCGGCAAGGAAACCTCGATCCAGTACTCCGGCAGCCAGAAGTCCGCCGAAGACAGACTGCACGACGCATTGAAGCTGATGCGGGAAATCGCCGCGGAAACGAAACCGGAAACCCCTGCAACTTGACAGTCCCTGAATGCGGACAGGAGCGGAAGACCGGCTTCCGCTCCTGCTTTCTGCATGCAAATTCGGGCAATACCGCGCCGTTCGCCGGCGGCGTTCAGTCTTTCTTCTTTGAACCCGTGTCTCCGTGCCTCGCGATTTGATCGTTCAGCCGGTAAATATCGCCGCAGCCCAGCGTAATCACCAGATCGCCCTTCTGCCAGTGTTCGCGAAGGTACCGTTCGGCGTCATCGAAGGTCGGCGTGAGATGTGCGTCGCACCCGTTTTCCCGCAGCGGTTCAATCAGCATCTCCGACGAGATATCTCCCGGATCGGTTTCGCGCGCCGCGCAGATATCCGTCACCAAAAGCCTGTCCGCTTCCGTGAAGGTCTCCTTCAGGAACTGGCGGATCAGGGTTTTCGTGCGCGAATACGTATGCGGCTGCCAGACAGCCCACAGCGTATGGTGCGGCTGGTGCTTTGCGATGGATATCGCGGTGCTGATTTCCGCGGGATTGTGCGCGTAGTCGGTGTACACCTTCACCCCGTCCGTTTCGCTGGTCAGTTCAAACCGCCGCTTCGCGCCCCGGTACTCCGACAGAACCTGCGCCACCCTGGACATCGGCAGCTGCAGCATCTCTGCCACCCCGATGACCGCCAGTGCGTCCAGCAGGTTCTTTTCGCCGGAGACGCTCAGGTCCACCTCGCAGAGCTGGTGCCCGAACAGCGTCGCGGTAAAGTGAGGCCTGCCCAGCTCGTCGTAGGAGATGTCCTCCGCCCGCAATTCGTTGGCCGGGGAAATGCCGTACAGTCGGTGTTTGCGCCCGCTGTTCTCCAATACCCGGCGCACCCGCGGATCGTCGCCCCAGCCGACCAGACAGCCCCGGTCCGCAGGGGTAAGCGCCGCAAAATCGGCGAACGCGCTTTCGATCTCGTCAATGTCCTTATAATAGTCGAGATGATCCTCGTCGATGTTCAGAATGACGCCGACCGTTGGATGAAACTGCATGAAGCTGCGGGAATACTCGCAGGCTTCCGCTACGAATACGTCCTGCTTGCCGAGCAGTGTGGAGCCGCCGATCGCCGGCAGCTCACCGCCGATATGCACCGTCGGTTCCTGCCCGCATTCCACCAGCACCTGCGACAGCATCGCAGTGGTTGTGGTCTTTCCGTGGGTGCCGCTGACGCAGATCACATCCCGGTAACCCAGCATCAGCTGGCCCAGCAGCTCCGCCCTTTCCAGCCGCGGCAGGCCCAGATCGCGCGCGCGCCGCATCTGAGGATTGTCCTCGTGAATCGCTGCGGAATAGACAATCAGGTCCTTTCCTTCCACCTTCTCCGGATCGTGCCCGATATCCACCGGAATGCCCAGTTCCTCCAGATGGGCGGTCTTCTTCGAGCGGTCGTTATCCGCGCCGCTGACTTCATACCCAAGATCCTTTAACAGCATCGCCAGCCCCGACATCGAACTGCCGCCGATTCCGATCATATAGACCTTTTTGCCGATGTAATCCTGAACGCGCACCGCCATGCTGATTTCTCCCTTCTTCTGTTCCCCATTATTATATTCAGATTCGCCCCGCATGCAATCGCGGCAGCCGCCCGGCAGGTTAAATCTTTGATTTGCCCCGGTTTTGTCGGAAACGCAACAATAGTGAATTATAATTAGATTATCGAATCTAATATTCGGCTTTTGGAGGGGAACATGGAGCGGATCAAACGAAATGAGCGGCTGAGTGCGATGCTTCGAATCCTTTCTGGCACGCCCAACCGAATTCACACCCTGGGCGAGTTCTGCGATCTTTTCGGTGCGGCGAAATCGACGATCAGCGAGGACATTGAAATCCTTTCCGACACCGTCGTGCGCTTCGAGCTGGGTGAAATCGCGACGGTAGCCGGCGCCGCGGGCGGCGTACGGTATCGGGCGACGGTTGCGCGGGGAACCGCACACAGGGAGCTTTCCGCCATCGCGGAAAAGCTATGCACCCCATCGCGCCTTTTGCCGGGCGGCTTTCTCTACACATCGGATGTAACCGCGGATCCATCCTCCGCCGAACTGCTGGGGCGCCTGCTGGCACAGCGCTACTATCACAAGCAGCCCCAGATGGTCCTGACGATGGAAACCAAGGGCATCCCGATCGCGCTGATGACCGCCCGGATGCTCGGCGTACCGCTGGTGATCGCGCGCCGCGATACCAGAGCCTATGAAGGGCCCGCAGTCAAAATCAACTACATCGCCGGTTCCGACCGCTCGATCGAAACCATGGCGCTGTCCCGCCGCTCGGTGACCGCAGGGCAAAAAGTGCTGATCATCGACGACTTCATGAAAGGTGGCGGAACCCTGCAGGGAATGGTGGAAATGATGCGCGAATTCCAGGCGGAAGTGGTAGGCGTCGGCGTGATGATTACCACCGCGGAGCCTCAGCACAAGCGCGTACGGGGGGCCAAGTCGCTGCTGATTCTGAAACACGTGGATATGGATACAGGCAAAATCGAAATCGTGCCGGCGCCGGAATACGCCGAAAAGGGACCGGACAGCACGCCCAAGAAGGCGCTGTAAGCGAGATGCGTTCCCTTTATTTCTTCGCTTTGCCGGAAAAATCCCGCCGTTTTCGCTCCCGGGCCGCGGGCGTAACGGCGGCCGCGCAAATGCGATGAATTCCGGAATTGAATGGCTTCGGAACCGCGCGCGCAGCCTCGCGTTCGACCTCACGGCCGTATGCGTTCCCGTGCGGTTTTCGCAATGGGAAGCCGAAAGCGGCATGAAGGACGCGGCACGTCTTGCCAGGCTTTCCCCGGACCCGCAGGAGATCCTGCCCGGGGCAAAGAGCCTGATTCTGCTTGCCAGCTGGTTTCATCCCTATTGTGACGGGGCTGCCGATCCGTCGATCAATGCATACTATCCGGTTTCCAACAGAAGCTACCAGGCTGTAAAAGCCCTCGCATCCGACATTCAGTCGCTCGGCTGCCGGGCCATTCCCGCTCCGCCCCTGCCTCTCAAACCCGCTTTTGCCGGCCTGGGCCTTGCGCACTACGGCAGAAACGGGCTTTTGTCCTTCGGAGAGCACGGCACCAGGGCAGCGCTGCAGATGCTTCTGACGGATCTTCCGCTGCCGGCGGAAAGGCCTTCGGATGCCGTCCGGTCTCCCGGCGAATTCTGCGGCGGCTGCGACCTGTGCGTCCGCGCCTGCCCCACCGGCGCCCTGCGCGGCAACGGGCGGCTGGATCTTGAAAGATGCCTGCGGGCCCAGCCGGAAGGAGAACCGATGCCGGAAGCCTATCGGGCGCTGATCGGGAATTCCTTGTTCGGCTGCGACATCTGTCAGAAGGCGTGTCCCCGCAACCGCCATGTGGCGCCGGTGCCCATGCCGGTTGACGTCGCCGAAGCGCTGCGGCTCGAAAAGCTGCTCACCGGTGACGTCCGGGAGCTTGCAGCACATCTCGGACGCAATTATGCGCGCCCCAAGCGCATTGCCGCCCGCGCATGCCTGGTGGCGGCGAACACCGAACGGCGCGATCTGATTCCGCTGCTCGAACCGCTCCTCTCCGATTCCTTCGAAGCCGTGCGTGTCCACGCGCGGTGGGCGCTTGAGCGTCTGGCCTGACCGCCGCATACAGCCATCGGCTGCGGGCGCCCGCAAGGCAACAGGCAAGGCGCCGTCAAGCGCCCGCACAACGGAACTGCCGGGAAGGGGGCGGCCCTTCGCACCGCGGTCACTGGTTCCGGTATATGCTCGCCAGGCCGCCGTGTGAGGTCTCGCGGTATTTCTCGTTCATATCCTTGCCCGTGCGGTACATGGTGTCCACCACTTCGTCAAAGGAGATCTTTCTCGTCTCATACAGAAAACGCGACAGATTCACGGAACTGATCGCGCGCATCGCAGCGACTGCGTTCCGCTCGATGCACGGAATCTGCACCAGTCCGTTCACCGGATCGCAGGTCAGCCCAAGATTATGCTCCATCGCGATTTCCGCCGCATACTCGATCTGGTCGATATTCAGCCCATACAGCGAAGCCAGCGCCGCGGCGGTCATCGAACACGCGCTTCCGATTTCCGCCTGGCATCCGCACTCGGCGCCCGATATGCTGGCGTTGGTGCGGATCACATTGCCAATTATGCCGGCGACAGCGAGCGCGTCCAGGATTTCCGCTTCGGGGAATCCCCGGTCCGTCTGCATATAGTAAAGCACTGCCGGCAGGACGCCGCAGCTGCCGCAGGTGGGCGCCGTGACGACCACGTGCTCGTCCGCGTTTTCCTCGCTGACCGCATAGGCATACGCGGCGATGACGCGATTCATCGCGACATCGGCGCTTTCGTTGTAGCACCGCTTTTCATAAAGCAGCTTCGCCTTGCGCGCCACCCCCAGCCCGCCCGGCAGTTCTCCCTGCGCCGCCAGGCCCCGGCGCACCGAATCCTGCATCGCCGCCCACACGGTTTTGAGATCCTCCCTGAGGGATGCATCCTCGCTGCGCGCGATGTAATGGGCAAGGCTGATTCCCCTCTCCCGGCAGAGATTCACGATTTCGGAAAAGTACTTCTGCGGGTAAACCTCCCGATCCTCATCCAGCGCTTCGGTTTCCCCGCGGATCGCGCCGCCGCCGATGCTGAAGATACGGGAGCTCCCGATCTCCTTTCCTTCCTTCAGCGCTGTAAACAGCATGGTATTCGGATGCGGAAGATTCGTTTCATTTCGGTTGTACACCACTTCCGTTCCCGGCAGCGCGGCGCATATCGCCTTGCCGGTGCCATGTCCTTCTCCGGTGAAGGCCAGCGACCCGAACAGCGTTACCCGGTAAGCGTCCGCCTGCGGATACCGGCGTCCGAAATACTGCGCCGCGCGATAGGGACCCACCGTGTGCGAACTGGACGGCCCGTTGCCGATCTTGAATACGCTTTTGATGCTCTTCACTTTTCTCGCCTCTCCTATGCCCGCAAAGGCAGAATGATCCGAATCGGAACCAGGATTTTCGGTTTTTGCGGCGCTGCTTTGCCGGCACGGTTCCGCCGGTCTGTCAGGTTCACATCCGGTCTCCGCGGAGATCCCGGCCGTTTCCGGAACCGTCTCTCCCCCGGTCTGCCGTGCGCATTATGCTTTCGGGATATTCTTTGTCACGATCACGTCGCTGCCAAGCCCCAGAAGATTCGGAATCACCACATCGCCGATGCTGATCGGCGCTTCCAGCGTTATTCGGCCGATCTCCCGCATCGCGTCGAAGATTCGGTTTTTCGGAATCGCTTTGGTCAGCCGTACGCTCGCCAGCGGCATGGTTCCGCCCGTGACCCGAACGCTGGTGGCGATGGTGCGCCGGGGATCCACCAGTTCCTGCGTCACATAGTCCCTGCCCTTCGGGCACAGGTTGCCCGCGACGGAAAGCACCCGGTTTCCTTCGTACTCCGCTTCGATCTCGCAGCCGTTCGGACAAACGACGCAAGTAAAGATCCTCTTCACTCCACATACACCTCCAGGTCCGCGTCCTCGCACAGATCCGCTTTCCGGACGGTCAGCTGGATCATTTCGGCAGGCAGCGCCTTGCGCAGGCGAACGCGCTTTACCGTGCGATCCTTCTGTGCAAGAACCAGCGTCACATTCCGCATCGGCTTTCTTACCCGCAGCGACAGGGTAAAATCCCGGGTTCCGCTGATGCGCTGGGGAATCACGTGCCCGATATCCGCTCCGGCCTTCACCTCCAGGCAGCATGCGGGAAGGCTTCCTGCGTTCAGGTATTCCGCCGCGCTCTCTGCCATCTGTTCCGCCTCCAGAGAGACAAAATCCACCAGGTCGTGTACGTGCAGCACATTTCCCGCGGCAAAGACGCCCGGCACATTCGTCTGGCAGTGTTCGTCGACAAACGCGCCCCGGGTGCGCGCGTCCAGCGCGACGCCGGCAGCCAGCGAGAGTTCGTTTTCAGGAATCAGCCCAACCGACAGAATCAGCGTATCGCAGGGAATCTCCTCCTCGGTCCCCGCGATGGGTTCGAACCGTTCGTCGCACTGCGCCACCACAACGCTCTCCAGCCGCTCGCGTCCGCGGATCTCCGTCACGGTATGGCTCAGGTACAGCGGGATTCCGTAATCGTTGAGGCACTGCTCGATGTTGCGCGGCAGCCCGCTCGGATAGGGAAGCACTTCGTACACGCCCTTGACGTGCGCGCCCTCCAACGTCAGCCTTCGTGCCATAATCAGGCCGATATCGCCGCTTCCCATGATCACCGTTTCGCGGCCGACCATGATATTCTGCAGGTTGATATAATTCTGGGCCACACCGGCCGTGTAGATGCCCGAGGGCCGGGTGCCCGGTACGGCAAGCGCGCCGCGGGTTCTTTCCCTGCAGCCCATCGTCAAAAGCACCGCGTCTGCCTGAAACTGCATCAGCCCCCTTTTGCGGCTGACGGCAGTCACAGTTTTATCGGAAGAAATATCCAAAACCGTCGTATCCGCAACGCAGCGAATGCCTTCCTGCGCAACCCTGTCAATGAAGCGCTGGGCATACTCCGGCCCGGAGAGCGATTCGCCGAATCGCGTGAGCCCGAATCCATCGTGTATGCACTGGCGCAGAATGCCGCCTGCCAGTGTCTCCCGTTCCAGGATCAGGATGTCTTCGATTCCCTTTTCCCGCAAGCGCAGCGCGGCAGCCAGCCCGGCTGGGCCTCCGCCCACAACGATCGCCTGAACGTGCGTCACGCCTGTTCGCCTCCCTTCACCGCGCCGGTAAACATGAAAGAGCGGCCGTTGGTCAGCCGCACGTCCTCCGCCGCTTTCCCGAGTTCTTCGCGGATCATCGCGGTAATGCGCATCTCACAGTATCCGCCCTGGCATCGCCCCATGCTGGCGCGGGTGCGCACCTTGATGCCGTTCACCGTCGTTACCCCCAGCGGGTTGTGTATCGCAGCGAGGATTTCCGCTCTTGTGACGGTCTCGCAGCGGCAGATGATTTCGCCGTAATCCGGGTTCTCCGCAACCAGCTGCCGCTTTTCACTGACACTCGCTTCGTGAAAGCGCCGAATCCCGCGCCGAACGGGATCAAAGGCGTCGTTCGGAATCAGCCGTTCCTTCTCTTCGATCAGCCTGACCGCCCTGCGGGCGATCGGCAGCGCGCTGGTCAAGCCGGGGCTTTCGATGCCCACGAGATTGATGACGCCCGGCACCTCATCCCTGCGCTCGATCAGAAAATCCTGAATCTCGCCGGTTTGCGGATCGACGCGCTTGGGGCGGGCGCCGGCGAAGGTTCGAATGTAGTACTCCCGCTTCATGTGCCGGAACATTTTGGCGCCGCTTTCCTGCAGGCCGTTCATGCCGCTGCGCGACACGGAATAATCCTCGCCGTCTTCAACGGGAAAACTGTTCGGGCCCACCAGCACGTTTCCGTCCACCGTCGGAGTGGCATGCGTGTCAAAGGTGTTCCTTTCGGTGGGAGCCGGATACACCGGAATCTTCGCGAATACGCCTGCCTTTTTGTCCAGCACAAAGTATTCGCCTTTGATCGGCTGGATCCGGTATCCGGGGATTCCCAGCATTTCGCTGATCACCGCGCTGTTGAGCCCCGCGCTGTTGACCACCCACCGGGCGGAAAACTCTCCGCGGTTCGTGTTCAGAACGATGCGCCCGTCATCAAGACGCGCGGCACCCGTGACATTGGTATACAAATGGTAATCCGCGCCGTTGTGAACCGCGTTCTCCGCCAGCGCGATCGTGTACAGGAACGGATCCAGGATGCCGCTGGTAGGGCAAAAGACCGCAAAATTGCCGCCGGCGGACGGATCGATTTCATCCATGCGCGCGCGATCGATCAGTTCCATTCCCGGCACCCCGTTTTCCCTGCCCCGTTCGATCATCGCCAGCAGACGCCGGCGGTGCTCTTCGGTAAATCCGACGATCAGCTTGCCTGTTCTCCGGAACGGAACATCCAGCTCCTTCGCAACCCGGTCGAATTCACCGTTCCCCTCGACGGCGCACTTTGCCTTGAGCGTGCCGGGCTTATACAGAAACCCCGCGTGAAGCATACCGGTATTGCGGCCGCTGGTTTGGGTGCACACGTCGCTTTCCCGTTCAAGGACGCCGATTTTCAGGCGGTAGCGGGTCAATTCCCGCGCCACCGCGCTGCCCACCACGCCGCCGCCGATTACCAGCACGTCGTAATCTCTCATCTTCGTTTCCTCCCCGTATGACATATCCGAACCGCTGGCGGGTACGCTCCCCCCATGCGCGGAATGGTTTTCCATCAGTTCAGGCCCAATTCCTTGCATCTGCGCCACAGCGTTGTTTTGCTGATGCCGAGCATTTCCGCGGCCTCCCTGCGGCTGGAGGTTCGGGAAAGCACCTCGACGATCTGCCGTTTCTGCAGGTTTCCCAGCGTGGTTTCCCCGCCTTCAAAGATCGGATACGGCTTCTTCCTGCCCGTTTCTGCCGGCAAAACGGAATCGATGTCCGCTGCGGTAATCTGTTCTCCCTCGCACAGCACTGCCAGCTGTTCTGAAATATTGCGGATTTCCCGAATGTTTCCCGGCCAGTCATAGCCCGCGATTCTGCCCGCCGCGCCCGGGGTAAGAAGAATGTTCTCTTTTCCGAATTTGTGGGCGTAGTAGGTCAGAAAATGCTGCATGATCAGCGCCATGTCCCCCTCGCGATCCCGCAGCGGCGGAAGCTGAACGCTGAGGACCTTGAGCCGGTAATAGAGATCCTCCCGGAACCGTCCCTGCTGGATCATATCCTGAAGGTTTCGGTTGGTGGCACAGATGATGCGCACATTCACGGGAACGACCCGATTGGCGCCGACACGGCGCACCTCCCGCTCCTGAATCACGCGCAGAAGCCGGTTCTGCAGCGCCAGAGGGATTTCGCTGACCTCGTCAAGGAAAATCGTGCCCTGGTGCGCTGCTTCAAACAGGCCTTCCCTGCCCGCCTTGCTGGCGCCGGTAAACGCGCCGCCCTCATATCCGAACAGCTCGCTTTCCATCAGGTTCTCCGGAATGGCAGCGCAGTTGATCGCGACGAAGGGCCCGCCCGAGCGCTCGCTTTCATTGTGAATCGACTGGGCGAACAATTCCTTGCCGGTGCCGGTTTCCCCCATCAGCAGGATGTTGCTGTCCACGTGGGCAAAGCGTCTCGCCTGATGAATCGCCGTATGGATCGCGGCGCTTTCTCCCAGGATGTCCTCAAAATGATACCGCGCCAGGTGCCCGCTGACCCGCAGCCGGTCGCGCAGCCGGCTCTCCGCGCTGGTAATCGCCTGCCCCGGCTGAAAGGTGACCAGCGTGCCGAGCCGCTGCCCGTCGCGGGTCATCGGAATGCAGTTGAGTACACAATGGGTGCCGTTGATTCGAACGATTTCATTGGTGTAGCTCTGGTTTCCGGACAGGATCGCGCTGAGGCGCCCTTCCGGCAGAGCCAGATGCACCGGCTGGCCGATGCAGTCCGCCGTCTTGCGATTCAGGATCTGCGCCGCGGCCTGGTTCAGCGTGCGAATCAGGTTATCCTGGTCCACCGCGATGATGCCTTCAAATACGTGGTCGACCACGCCCCGGAAGATCATGCTGTTCTGGCGTTCAACCTCGGAGACGTTCGCGCAGCGCTTGGCTTCTATGATCGCCAGAAATACCGATTCCACCGAAGAATAAATCAGCCCTGCGGGGATTCCGTGCTTTTCGCAGTAGTCGCAGGTCCGGTGCCCGGCGAGAATCAGTCCGCACCCGTCCGACACGGCATGCTCCATGCCGTCGATCAGATCGCGTATGTTGATGCTCGCGGTCGGGTACGGCCGGACCGAAACCGGAAACCTGCGCTGCATGAAATAGACGCTTCGGATTGTATTGATGGTCCCGACCACGCCGACCGGCTTTTCGCCGTGAATCCTGATTGCCCGCATGATTGACTGCGCGATGTCGCTGCTCGTGATCGGAATCTCCACCACGGGCTTCAGTACGTTGCGTTCCTTCAGCGCAGCCGCCGTTCCGCCGCGGCTTACGATGACATCCGCATCGTAACAGCGGGAGAGGATCGCCTCCGGCTGGATTTCACAATCCACGGTGTAGCGAAGGTCCCTGCTTTTCCCAAATATCTTCTCATGCAGCGCCCACGCGTCATGAACCGCCTTTACCAGCGCGGGATCAGGCATTATAAAAGCGATGTTCGTCATCCGATCCTCCCCACCTTTGTGCCTCATTATAAAGGACGTGTCGGACGATTTGAAACGAAAAAAGCGCCGGAACAGGCTCCGGGTCTGGCCCGCACCCGGCGGAGCCCGGGAATTCAAAAAGCAAAGAGAAGTTCATGCCCCGCAGCACAGCTGCGGAAGGCAGCCCGCGCCGGGGAGAATCGCCGCCGCAGTCTGTCCGCGCCGACGCCGCTGAACAAAGGCGCGGGCGTTTCGAAGCCCGCCCGCGCGCTGCGCACGAATCCGGCGCTGCCGGCTTACTCAAAGCGGAAGCGCACGTTCCATCTTGCTTTGTATCCGGCATACCGCCCGTTGTTCTCACTGACCATCACGGTAAAGCTGATGGTAAAGCCGTTTGTCAGATCGCTCTTTGTGACGGTATAAGTCTTCTCATTGACAGCGGCGTCAGGGGTCGAATCGTTTTCCGATATGACTGCCCTGGCCGTGATTTCATCGCCCGCCTTCAAATCGATCTGCGACGTCTCCCTGATCTTTTTCCCGTTTATGTAGAATGACTGCGTCCAGTTGTAGCCGACGTGATTGTAGTCGCTGCAGGAAGCCGTTGCGGTAACGGTCATGTTCCCGCTTTTCCCATCGTCCGCCGCGGGCTGCTGCTTGCCGTCCGGCTTCGAAAAGACGACCGCCACGGTTTTGTTATTCGTCCCGTTGAACGCGCGGTATCTGCCGATATTCATCTCCACCGTACAGTCGTCGTAGTACCAGGCCGCATCGGTTTTGCCGGAGGTATCCGGTTCCCCGGCAGCTCCCTTCATATCTCTGTACAGCGCACTGTAGCAGGCGCTCAGTTCGGAGTCGGAGGCCTTTCCCGACAGGGAAACGAGATACAGCACCCGCGACAGCCCGCTGTATCCCATCTCAGAGGACGCGAATTCGTAATACGCGTCCATCGGATAACCGTCTACCGTCAAGCCGGTTTCCACAAGGCACTTGTAGCCGTTCGCCTCGATTTCGCCGAAGGACGTACCGAATTGATTCCGAAATTTCGTGCGGGACACGCCCCACAGCGACGTATCGGGAATCAGATCCTGCGCGGTTTCGGCGAACGCGCAGGAACCGACGAGAAGAAATACGACGAGCAGCGCTGCGAGAATCCGTTTCATGCAATGGCCTCCTTTGGTTCCTGTGGCTGTTGCGGCAAGCTCCGGTCAGGCGGGCGTCTCTCCGCCGATCGGGAAATCCGAAAATGCCGGCCGCTTCCGAAGGGCTTGCCCGCGCATTCGCAGCCGGTTCCCCGAACCGGCTGCACAAAAGAGCAGCCCTTCGCTCCGAACGATTGATTCCGTGTAAAGAATATCACATTTCTGCGGAAAAATCAATCCACAGAGAGCGAAAACGCTTCTTCACGCAGCCGCATTTCATCGTTTCACCCTTCCCTTGCCCGGAAGGGCGGCGTATGCCTCGAAAGATCGAGAACGATTGTAAACCTATCCGTCATGATCCGGTTGACAAATCTGCGGAAATCGGGTATAATTCATTGCGCTGCACAAAGGCAGCCACTCGAATGGGGGGAGCTATATGGGAACCAGGAAACAGCTTCTGGAGATGCTTGACAGGGGCGGCGATGAATACCTTTCGGGCGCCGCAATTGCCGGAAAACTGGGAATCACCCGGGCCGCCGTATGGAAACAGATCAAATCGCTGCAGCTGGACGGCTATCAGATTGAAGCAATCCACGGCAGAGGCTACCGGCTCGCGGGAAACCACGATGTCTTGAGCGAAGACTCCGTCAAAGCGTTTCTGGGCAGCGAGAGCGGTGCCTTCACACTGGAAGTTTACGACACCGTTTCCTCCACCAACACGCTTCTGAAATCGAAGGCCGAACGCGCACCGGACTGGACAGTGCTGATCGCCGGAAAGCAGACTGCCGGACGGGGCCGCATCGGCAGAAGCTTCTACTCGCCGTCCGGCACCGGCATCTACCTGAGCGTTCTGCTTCGGCAGAACATCGGCCCGGATCCGGGCCGGCTGACCACTGCCGTCGCCATCGCCGCTTGCCGGGCCATCGAACAGTGCACGGGCCGGACGGCGCAGATCAAATGGGTGAACGACGTGTTCATCGAAGGAAAGAAGGTCTGCGGAATCCTGACGGAGGCCTCTGTCAATTATGAAACCGGCATCCCCGACTGTATCATCGCCGGGATCGGTTTCAATGTATATCCGCCTTCGGACGGATTCCCGCCCGAATTGTCGCAGACTGCCGGGGCGATCACCGAAAGCAGGCAGGCCAATCTCCGGTCCCGCCTGGCAGCGGAGTTCCTGCTTCTGTTTCGCAAAGCCTGCGAAAACCTGAACTCCGTGGAATTGCTTGAGGAATACCGAAAACGCTGCTTCATCCTCGGCGAGCCCATCTTCGTTCTTCGTGGAGAGGAAAGAATACCGGCAACAGCGATCAGCCTCCGCGAGGATTTTGCGCTGATCGTGCGCTACGAAGACGGCCGTGAAGAGGCGCTGAGAGCCGGCGAGGTCAGCATCCGGCCGACGCATCGCTGATCAGTCCGCTGCCCCCTCCCCTGCCGTGCGTGCAGATTATCCACAGGACCCGGCAGCTGTGTTCGGCACACCGCGCGTACGGACCGGAGGCCCGCTCTTCTGAAGGCCTTGCCCGACGCGGAAACTGCCCTGCGAAGGCTGAGAGGGGCTGTGCACGGCATACCGGAAACGGGAACAGCGCCGCCAGACAAAGCACCGTCGAATGCCGCGGCGCGTTCCTCCTGCAGGCGGTGTGCCGGGCCGTCCGCTCACTGTTCCCGAAACCCGCGGTTTTTCGGACCCAAGGCAGGAACTGCCGGCATGATTCTCAGAAAACGAAATCCGGCCTGAATCACTCCGGCGGGACAGCCGGGAATAACATCCGAAGGACGAATACGAATGGACAACAGATTCACTTCCAGAGATCTCTCATATATCGCGCTGGGCGCGGTTTTCATCGCCCTCTGCTCCTGGATCAGCGTTCCCACGACGATCCCGTTCACCATGCAGACATTTGCGGTGTTCCTGATCCTCCTGCTTCTCGGCGGCAGAAACGGAACGGTTTCCATCGCCGTATACATTTTGATCGGCTGCGTCGGAATGCCGGTATTCGCCGGGTTTACAGGCGGAATCGGCATCCTCCTCGGCACGACCGGCGGTTATTTCCTGGGGTTTCTTCTGACCGGTCTGGTCTATTGGCTGTCTGAAAGGCTGTTCGGGGGGGCAGGACTCACAAGGGCCCTGTCGCTGCTCCTCGGGCTGCTGTTCTGCTATGCTTTCGGAACGGCGTGGTTCATGCTTGTCTACGCAAAGCAGGCCGGAGCCGTCAGCCTGATGACCGCTCTCACATGGTGCGTTTTCCCGTTCATCCTGCCGGATCTCGCGAAGATGGCGCTCGCACTGGCCGTATCCTCCAGGCTCGGCGGGCGCTTCAGAACCCGATAATCCTCTCCCTGCCGCCGGAAGGCAGAAAGATACGGTTTGGTTGACACAGGGCACATCGGATCATATAATGGATCCGCGGCCGCTTTCCCTGTCCGTGAACAGGCACGGACAACGGGACCCTTTGATCTTCCGCACGGGCACCATTGAAAGGACTGAAAGCATGCGTCCAATCCACGCGGAATACCGAATCACACTGTCCGATTATCGCATGGCTTCCTACTACGGTTTGTTTCTGCGCCACCGCAAAGCACTGCTGGCGCTGTTTGTGATGCTCTTCGTCGCCGTCCTTTACGGTTTGGCATCGCTGTTCGGCGCCGGAACCGCAAATCCGCTGGTTTTCCTGCTGGCGGCGGCATACGCGGCATGGGGCCTGGCCCTGTGCGCGGGCACCGAGAAAACCATACGGGCTTATCTGCGCAGCGACGGAAATCTGATCGGCCTGGATTACATTCTGGATCTTGACGAAACGCGTACGACGGTACAGGTGCCTGCAAAACGGATCCGCACCGTATTCGATACCGGCAGGATGGCCTGCGCCTTCGAGCTGCACGCGATGTTCCTGCTTTACAGCACCGCAGCCGAGGTCTACATACTGCCGAAGCGGGCACTGAGCGATGAGGATGCGCTGTCCCTTCGCAAATTGCTTCGAACGCGCCTCAAAGACCGGTTCAGCACGCGGTTTGAGAAAAAGTAATCGCGCGACGAGGCTGCCCCTGCAGGGTCTGCCGGTCTCACGGCCCTGCATCCTGTGCCGGCAAGCGGTTCTGTCTTCTTTCGCCTACGATATCATTCCAGGCGTTTCTTCCTTGCGGTTTCCACAGAATAATGGTATAATGATTCCGGTCGGTTTACGGCGCGGACGATTGAGGCAACACCGCACAAATGAGGCAGTTGGCCGGCGGGTGAATTCTGTGTCAGGCGTTCCTGCAGGTTTCAAGGGCTTACCGGGGGTTATTTGAGAAATCTGCAGGAAACGGATGGCGCGAAATACGCTCCCGGGCATGCCGGTGAACCCATCGGTGCTGCCCTGAACCTGGGGAGGTGGAAGACCGCCATGACACTTGCCGGCAGCACGTTTTCTTTCCCCTGGGAAATCGATCTGATCGTCTGGCTGCAAAACCGTCTCGGTGCCGCAGGGATCCCGCTGGTATCGTTTTTCTCTGAGTTCGGTGAGGAATTGTTCGCAGTTCTGATCATCGGCTTTGTTTACTGGAGCTGGGATAAGGAATTGGGCAAAAGAATCGGGTTCAGCGTCCTGATGGCGATGGTGTGGACCCCCATGGCCAAAAACGTCGTACTGCGGCCGCGCCCCTATTTCGAAAGCTCAGAAGTGCGCTTCTTCAGGGCCGTCGATCCGAAAGCGGACATCTACGATATCGCCGCCCAGGGTTATTCGTTCCCCAGCGGGCATTCAGCCACCGCAGCCGCGCTGTACGGAGCCGCGGCGGCGCAGGGGCGCCACAGGATCCTTACAGCGGCCGCCGTGATCCTCTGTCTGCTCGTCGGGTTCTCCCGGGTGGCCGTCGGTGCGCATTACCCGAGCGACGTGCTGGCCGGATGGCTTGTCGGCCTGCTGGCGGTGCTGGCCGTGCGGTCTGTGAAAAACAGGGTTTCCAAACCATGGATGCAGCGCGCCTTGTTGCTTCTGACCGCGCTGCCCGGTCTTTTCTTCTGCAGGAGTTCGGATTACTTCGCCTCTCTCGGGCTGCTGATCGGCTTCCTTGCCGCAGATTGCTTTGAAGCGAACGTGGCGACATTTGAAAACACGCGCAGCATGCCGCGCGCGCTTCTCCGGGTCCTCTGCGGAGCAATCCTGATGTCCGGGCTGAACACCGTCCTCAAGGTTCCTCTCTCCAGCGGGTACCTGAACCAGGGAAGCGCTGCGGCGCTGCTGCTTGACACCGTACGCTACGGAATCCTGGCTTTTGTCTGTTTCGCGCTGTACCCAATGGCTTTCCGTCTGACTGCCGGGATCGGGCGCAGCAAATGAACGTTCGCGCGAATTCCCGCACCGTAAAATGCGGGTCCGCGTTCCAATAGCATTCAAAAGGAGACGATCGTACTATGAAACGCATTGGCGTATTGACTTCAGGCGGCGACGCGCCCGGTATGAACGCTGCTGTACGGGCCGTGGTGCGAGCTTCCATCAACAACGGCATGTCCGTTGTCGGCTTCCGGCGCGGGTATAACGGCATCCTGATGCGAAGCGCCCAGCAGGACGACGATTTCGCGATGATGACCTCCCACAGCGTATCCGACAAGATTCAGCGCGGCGGCACCTTTTTGATGACAGCACGGTGTCTGGAATTCAAGGAATTGGAATACCAGAAGCGTGCGGTGGACAACCTGCGTCTGCTGGGTGTGGAAGGCCTGGTATGCATCGGCGGCGACGGCACCTTCCGCGGCGCGAACGCGCTGAAGGAATTGGGCTACCCGGTAATCGGCATTCCCGGCACCATCGACAACGATCTGAGCTACACTGATTCAACCATCGGCTTCGATACGGCCCTCAACACCGCCTGTGAGTGCGTGAACCGCATCCGCGAGACCAGCGATTCCCACGAGCGCGCCAGCATGGTCACCGTCATGGGCCGCAATTGCGGCGATATCGCGGTGCATACGGCGCTGGCCTGCGGCGCCGAACTGGTCATGATCCCCGAACGTCCCTGGACTGTCGAAGAAGTCGCTGACCGGGTGCGCTGGGGCGTCCTCAAAGGCAAGCGCTCTCTGATCATGATTTTCGCGGAAGGCGCCGTCAATTCACTGACCAGCGATCTCGGCGCGATATGCGCCAAATACGAATCGCTGAATGAGATTTCTCTGCACCATATCACTTCTTCCCAGGTCGCGATGATGATCGAAGCGCTGTCCGGGCATGAAACCCGGGCGACGGTACTGGGCTACACGCAGCGAGGCGGCAGCCCAACGGCGGCCGACCGGATCCTGGCCAGCCGCCTGGGAGCGTTTGCGGTGCACCTTCTGAAGGAGGACCGCGCCGGTCTGGCCGTCGGTGTGCGAGGCGGGCAGCTGGTCGCCGGACCCATTGAGCAGGCTATGCAGGGCCGGACCGAGCCGAATGAGGATCTGCTCAGCCTGATCACCGAACTGTCTTAAGTCGGCGGCTATGGAAACTGTTTCAATCACAGGGGTTTCTTCGGAAATGAAGGGCGTCGGGCGGCTCAGCGACGGACGCGTGGTTTTCATACCCGGCGCCCTGCCCGGCGAATGCGCCGAAATCGAAATCGTGCGGCAAAAGGAGCGCTTCTGCGAAGCGCTCCTGATCTCAATTGCCGGCGCTTCTGCGGACAGGCAGGAAAGCGCATGCCCGTACAGCGAACGCTGCGGCGGCTGCGCGGCCAGGCACATGCGTTACGAGGCGACCCTGCGTTACAAGCGGACGCGTGTCTTTGATGCGTTGTCCCGCATCGGTCGGATTGAAACGCCGGCGATGCATGACACCATCGGCTGCGCGAATCCGCAGCGCTGCCGCAACAAGGCGGAATACGCCATCAGCGGCACCCGTATCGGAACACTGGCTGCCGCAAGCCACGAGATCCTCGAAATCGACGACTGCCTGCTGCAGAAAGAATCCAGCGTGCAGGCGATGCTCGCGGTTCGAAGCTGGCTCCGCGGCAGGCAAACCAACCCTCTTCGGTATCTCGTTACCAGAGTCAATTGCTTTGGCGACCTGTGCGCCGTGCTGTCAGCCGATGGCCGCTGCGATCTCAGCGATCTTGTCCGGGTTCTTCGGGAGCGGCTCCCTTCCCTGTGCTCCGTCTTTCGCTGCGATCTGAATCAACACTATAAGCACGCGCTGGACGGAAACTGCGTAAAGCTGTACGGATCGGATGCAATCGAGGATACGCTGTGCGGGCTGCGTTTTTCCCTTTCCCCCCAGTCGTTCTTCCAGGTAAACACGGCACAGGCTGAAGCGCTCTGCCGCAAAGCGGTCGAATACGCGAACCTTACCGGCAGCGAGACGGTTTATGATCTGTACTGCGGCGTCGGAACGATCTCTCTTTGCCTGGCGCAAAACGCCGCAAGGGTGACCGGTATTGAGATCATCCCCCAGGCCATCGACAACGCTCGGGTCAATGCGCTGAAGAACAGCCTGCAGGACCGCACGCTGTTCCTATGCGGCGACGTGGCGAAAGTCCTGCCCGGCCGGGCATCGAAAGCCGGCTCCGCCGATACCGTGATCCTGGATCCGCCCCGAAGCGGCTGCGACCGGCGCGTGCTCGAAGCGGTTTCTGCAATTCGGCCCGAGCGCATCGTGTACGTATCCTGCGATCCCGGCACCCTTGCCCGCGACCTGCGCGTTCTTCTGGAAAGCGGCAGTTACCGTTTCGGGGAAGCGCAGCCGGTGGATATGTTTCCGTGGACGGAGCACGTTGAGACGGTATGCTGCTTGTACCACCAGAAGAAGGACTATATTTCGGTTCCTTATGAACCCAAAGACGCAGAGTATCTGAAATAGATTAAATGAGATTGGCAAGAAGGCATTTGTGGAGGAGACGGCATGAATTATCTTGAAGAATACTACATCAAATATGATGAAGAAAGGCGCCTTCTTTCTCGTCATGGGCAGGTGGAATACCTAACCACAACGAGATACATAGAAGAATGTTTGGAAGGCATTTCAGAACCCAACATCCTTGAAATTGGAGCTGGCACAGGACGTTACAGTGTAACATTGGCAAAGCGGGGGTTCAATGTGACTGCGGTTGAGTTGATTGAGCACAATCTGGAAATACTGAGATCCAAATTAGACGGTACGGAGCCTATCACAGCAATCCAAGGAAATGCCCTGGAACTGTCCCTGCTTCCTGATAATTTTTTCGATCTGACCATGCTGCTCGGTCCAATGTATCACCTTTACACCAAGGGCGAAAAGCTGAGAGCTCTTTCTGAAGCAGTGCGAGTTACTAAATCAGGAGGTCATATTCTGGTGGCTTATTGTATGAATGAACCGACCGTCATTCAGTATGTATTCGGATTGAACCATCTGCACGAAGTGATGGATCTTAATATGCTGACCTCTGATTGGCATTGTATCAGTGAGCCGAAGGATCTTTTTGAGATGGTGCGCACAGAAGAGATTGCGGACTTGGATTCGACGGTTCCTGTCAAAAGAATCAAACTGGTCGCCACAGATGGTGCAACGAATTACATGCGAGAATACATAGACGCTATGGACGATGAGACTTTCGGCAAATGGATGGAATATCACTTCACAATCTGCGAACGGCAGGATCTGATCGGAGCTTCCCATCATACGTTGGATGTGCTCCGAAAAGAGTGAC
>JAFWEY010000031.1 GCA_017512675.1 Clostridia bacterium
ACCGTTTCGGCCGCTTCTTCGGTCACTTCTTCCGCGGTCTCTTCGGCCGCTTCCGCCGCATCCTCAACGGTTTCTTCAACCGCTTCGGTCACTTCTTCCGCGGTCTCTTCGGCCGCTTCCGCCGTTTCCTGGGCGGTTTCTTCAACCGCTTCGGTCACTTCTTCCGCGGTCTCCTCGGCCGCTTCCGCCGCTTCTTCGACCGTTTCCGCCGCGGCTTCAGTCACTTCTTCCGCGGTCTCTTCGACTGCTTCCGCGGCTTCCCCGACCGCTTCGGCCGCTTCTTCGGTCACTTCTTCCGCGGTCTCTTCGGCCGCTTCCGCCGCTTCCCCGACGGTTTCTTCAACCGCTTCGGCCACTTCCTCCGCGGTCTCTTCGACCGCTTCCACTGCTTCCTCGACGGTTTCTTCTACCGCTTCGGCCACTTCTCCGGTCCGCACGGCCGTCAGGCCGTCGCTGATCGCCTGGTTGGCATCTTCCGCGGCGCCGTTCAGCGTCTGCTGCATGTTTGCCTGCAGCTCGGCGCTCTTCGCCGTCAGCGCGTCTTCCGCAGCCTTCTTGTACTCGCCTTCCATGGAAACCAGGGTTTCGTTCGCCGTCCGCTCCAGTTCCGCCGTCTTTTCAGCGATTGCCGTTTGCGCTGCGGTCTCAAGCTCAGCCTGTTTGGCGTTCAGCTGTTCGTCAGCGTTCTGCCGCAACTCCTCCGCCAGCTCATCGGCTTCTGCTCTGATGGATGCGATCTCTTCTTCCTTCTCAGCAAGCTGCTGCGTCGTGTCGCCAAGCACGGTCTCCAGTTCATTCTTAAGCCGGTCCGCGTTCATTTTCCCGCTGATGGCAAAGCCACCCGCGACAATGCAAGCGATGGCCAATATGACGATGGCAATTTTCGCGTTGCGGTTCATCTGCTGTATGCCTCCTTATTTTGAATCGTTTACAGAATTATACCACAAAATTATGTCTTTGAACAGTCTTTTACAAAAATATTTTCTCGAATCATAATCAGGCCTTCTCCGCCGGCACAAAAACCCGCACGGAAAAAGCTTCGCGGCGGCACCGGAAGGCGCCGCCGCGAAAGAAACGCTCCAAAGGGCTTTTCCGTCAGCGCTTCGGACGGTAATTGCGATAGGCCGCCGCACGCCGGCGCGCCAGCTCTCTGCGCCTGCGATTGTTGCGCACGCTCCGGCGAATGGAAACAATGACGATCAGCAGGATCAAAAGCAGCAACACGATCAGCGCGATGCGCAGCATGTTGGCCTTCAGCGTCGCGTCCACTTCCGGCAGCAGGCTTTCAAGAGAGAACGGTTTGGGTTCCGCGGCAACATCCCGGCTCGCCACCACGACGCCGGTATAGGTGCCCGTTTCGTCGTTCAGCGTAAGCGTGCCCAGAATATCGCCCTTCTGAATCGGAGCCACCAGGTCGAACGAGTATTCCACATGGATCTGTTCGCTGACGCGGCTGACCAGCCTGGATACCTGATCGGGCAGCGCTCTCGCCTTATAACCGTCGATCGTGCCGCCGGACACAAGGGAAAGCTCCAGAAGCCCCGCATTCGGATCGTCCCGGTTGGCGTTCTGAATCGAAGCGTACACCGGCTGATAGGAATACAGCTGCGGGAACGAATACGTCCGGTACCGGGAAAAGCCGTAATCCAGCAGCTTTGCCGTGTCCTTCCACGAGTTCTCGCGCGCGGATCCGCGCAGCGTGACGGAAATCAGCGTGACTCCGCTTTCGCTCGCCGCTCCGACAAAGCAGCGCCCGGCCTTCGAATGATAGCCGGTTTTTATGCCGATCAGGTTCGGATAATAGTACTGGGAGGTCGCCACGAACATCGGGTTTTCGGTTTCCAGCCGCTTCTTCTCGCGCTGATTCGTGGCGGCCAGGGTGTAGCTTTTCGCGGCTACGATCTCCCGGAACGCGTCGTACTGCATCGCCTGCCTCGCGATCAGCGCAAGATCCCGGGCCGTCGAATAGTGCTCCGTGTCATGATACCCGTGCGGATTCACAAAATGGGTGCCGGTGCACCCCAGCTCCTTTGCCCTCTGGTTCATTCTGTCCACGAACGCGTCCACGGAACCCGACACGTGGATCGCCACCGCAATCGCGGCGTCGTTGCCGGATTTCATCATCATCCCGTAAAGGAGATCGGCCATTGTCATCTCCTCGCCGGTGGTAAGCCCCATTTTCGAGGAATCCGCCGGAACCTTGTTGGCTTCCGGGGTTATTTTTACCGTTTCGTCCAGAGAGCAGTTTTCGATCGCCAGCATGCAGGTCATGATTTTTGTGGTGCTGGCAGGCCAGGTTTTGCGGTCCGGGTTGCGTTCAAACAGCACCGTACCGCTCTCCATATCCATCAGAATCGCTGCTTTGGAATTCAAATCCTGTGCGGTCAGTTCCGCCGGGTCTCCCTCGGCCAGTGCGGCAATGCAAAGGAAGAGCGTCAGCACACACAGGGTCAGCGCCGTGAACCGGCGCGGAAACGCGTTCAACATGCGGGTATATCCTTTCATCTCTGCGAAGCTTCTGAACCATTTTACTATAACACGTTTCCTGCTGTTTGTACAGCACTCAACCGATGTAAAATTTTACAAAATGCTACGTTTTGATTGAAAAAAACCGACAGATGCGTTATAATGTGCTTGCAGTAATGTAGGGGCGAAGGCTCTTGAGGAGGAAGTGCGATGGCCAGAAGAATCCTTGTGGTCGATGACGAACCGACGATCGCGAAAGGTTTGAAATACGGACTTGAGCAGGACGGCTATGAAGTCGAAATCGGAGTGGACGGGCTCGATGCCGTGGAAAGGTTTTTCGCAGGCAAATTCGATCTCGTGCTGCTCGATGTGATGCTTCCAGGCATTGACGGCATCCAGGTATGCCAGCAGATCCGCGAAAAGAGCGACGTCCCGATTATCATGCTCACCGCCAAGGGCGAGGACATGGACAAGATTCTCGGGCTCGAGTACGGCGCGGACGATTACATGACCAAACCCTTCAACTTCCTCGAGGTAAAAGCCCGCATCAAGAGCATTTTCCGCCGCACGCAGATGATGAGCAAGGATTCCGACACGCAGATCATCCGAATTCGCGACATGGAAATCAACCTGAACAACCGGTCCGTGGTCATCGGCGATCGCGAGGTGAACCTGACCGCGAAGGAATTCGATCTGCTGCAGCTGTTCGCGTCCAACCGCGGCAAGGTTTTCAGCAGGGAGGATCTGCTTTCCACCATCTGGAAATACGACAAGCGCAATTATCTGGGCGATCTGCGCACGGTGGACGTCCACATTCGCCGTCTGCGCGAAAAGGTGGAAAAGAACCCGGCCCAGCCCGAGTTCATTTTTACCAAATGGGGAGTGGGCTATTATTTCACAGACAAGGATTAAAAGCAAAAAGCGCACGTTTCACGTTTCTATGCGCTGGCTGATTCCGCTGGTGTATGTAGGCATTCTGTGCATCGCTTTTGTATTTGTATCCACCTCGCTCATCAATCTGGTGAGCGAGTATCTGTTTTCCCAAAAAATCCGTGAAGAACAGCGGCAGACCGTGGACTACGCGGCAGAAGCGGTCGCCGCGGCGGAAGCGCTGAATGCGGATTCCCTGTACGAGGTTGCCCTTCGCCTTGCCGGACAGGGCGGCGGAAGGGTCATGATTCTTTCGAACAACGGAGTGGTTCTGGCCGACTCCTCTTCGCTGTACAACGGCAGGCGCCTGGCGGTGCGCGAAGTCGCCGAAACCCTGGTGACCGGCGAATCCTCCTACGGGTTCTACGATCTCAGCGACGCCTCGCGGTCCCAGCGGTATCGGAACCTTCTGGGCGTGTACACCGCTCCCATTCGTTCCGGCGGGACTATGGCCGGCATCCTGCTGTATACGTCGGACGCGGCGGAAGTCAACGAAAACCTTTCCCAGATGCGGCAGCGAATTGTCCTGTGGATCGGCCTGGTAATCATTGCCGTGGGGCTTTTGTCGATCTTCGTGTCCCGCATATTCACCAAGCCGATTCAGGAGCTGAGCGACGGTATCGCGCGAATGACGAACGGCGATCTGCACACCCAGGTGCGCGTCAAGAGCGCCACGGAGTTCGGGCAGCTGGCAGACGCCTTCAACAGCATGTCCCAGCGTCTGGAGGCACTGGATCAAACCAGGAACCAATTTGTATCCAACGCGTCCCATGAACTGAAGACCCCGCTGTCCGCTATTAAAATCATGGTGGAAACCCTGCAGATGCAGGATCCTCCGGACCCGGCCATCGAAAAGGAATTCCTGTCCGACATCAACAGCGAGATCGACAGGCTGAACGCCATCGTGGGCGATCTGCTGACCCTGGTGCATTTTGACAGCGGCAAGGTGGACCTGAAGCTGGAAAAGATCCGCCTGGATCAGCTGATCGTCGAGACCGCCCGGCGCCTGAAGCCCCTGGCGGACGCACGGCACATCACGCTGACCACGAATATTCTGGACGGCATTGATCTTACCGCCGATTCCTCCAAGCTGCAGCAGGTATTTTACAACCTGATCGACAACGCGATCAAATATACGCCCGAAGGCGGCTCGGTCACCGTGGATCTGGAGCGGGTGGGACACAACGCGATCGCCCATATCACCGATACGGGCATCGGCATTCCGAAAGCGGCTCAGGTTCACATCTTTGACCGGTTCTATCGGGTGGACAAGGCGCGCGCGCGCGCCACGGGCGGCACCGGGCTCGGCCTGTCGATCGTACGCGACATCGTCCGGCTGCACGGCGGCAGCGTGAGCGTAACCAGCGAAGAAGACAAAGGAAGCACGTTCACGGTGGATCTGCCCATCGTGTCGATTGTCGTATAGTTCCCCGGGGCCAGAGAGAAATGGAGGGTATTTTGAACATTCGGCGCATTCTGTCCATCCTGCCCGTCGCAGCCGCGCTTTTGCTGAGCGGCTGCTCCTCCGCACCGCTCGTGCCGGTTCAGGAAAATGAGTTTGTCTCTCTGCCTCCTTCCGCGTACCAGGCGCCGGCAGCTCCCGTTTCCGACAGCCGGTCCGAGCGCACCGCGCGGACGATGCTGTATTTCATCGCCTCGGATCAGCAGCAGCTGACCGGTATCTATTACACGATCCGCGCCACCGGAAACCAGACATTGGAAGAGGCCGCGGTGATGCGCCTTCTGTCCTCCACGCCGGTTCTCGGCCTGATTCCCGTGGCGCCGGAAGGCACTGCACTGCGCGGTATGGAAATCTCGCAGGGCGTGGCCACTGTCGATCTGACCGTCGAGGCGCTGACCGCGCAACCCCAGGATCTGATGCGCATGATCGCCGCCATCACGGTAACCCTGACGCAGTTCGACAGCGTTTCCTGCGTCAACGTCCTGATCGGCGGCCGGGCGCCCTACGCCTACGATCTGCCGGTCGGCGCGCGAACCGCGACGGAGGGAAGCCTGACGGGCCTGATCGCACAGCAGCAGTCCGACACCGAACGCTACCTTGCCGATCCGGCGCAGGCGCAGATCGAAAGGCAGGTCGTGCTGTACTTCTCCTCCTGGCAGGACGATCTTCTGGTGCCGGAAGTCGCGTCGATCCGCCTGACCTCCGGCAATATCGCGCGGGACGTCATCGCGGCGATGACACCGGGCCCGAAGGACACTTCCATCTCCCACCGGGTACTGCCCGCCGACGCCGTCCTACTGCGGGATCCGGTCACCGAGATTCAGGATGACGGCAGAAGGGTTCTTCGCCTCGATTTCAACGAAGGCTTCACCCAGAGCCTTTCGCAGGCGGGCCTGTCCCTCAGGCAGTCGCTGTGCGCGCTGACGTATACCCTGGTCCGCTTCCTGCCGGAAATCGACGCGCTGACCGTATACGAAGGGGATCAGCCGATCCGGAGCGTGGACGACGCACAGGGCCGCACCGTTTTTCGGCAGGGCCTGATCACGGCCGACAGCTTCGACCACCGGATCGGACGGTCGGTTCAGCTCTATTTCGCCGGCAACAGCGGCAAACTCGAACGCGCACAGCGCGTTCTGGACCTGGCAAGCGCCGTTTCGCCGCGGGCTCTGCTGTCCCAGCTGATTCAGGGGCCCTACGTGTTCGACGGCGCGCTGCACAGCGCGATCCCGGACGGCGTGACAGAAGCGGATGTCCTCGGCATCCGGCAGGAGGACAATCTTCTGCTGGTCAATTTTTCGGACAATTTCTATCGGCTCTGCCAGTCGCTGAACGAATCCGAGGAGCGCCTGCTGGCTTATGCGATCGTCAACACGCTCTCCGAAATGGACGGAATCGACCGCGTGCAGTTCTACTTTGCCGGCGAAATCGCCGATACGCTCTCCGGCAACATCTGCCTGACCGAGCCCCTGATCGCGAATCCCGGCCTGACCGGCTGAACCGCGCGGATCCTTCGGCTGCCGCCGCTGCCCGAAGAGGAACCTTCCGCGGGATCAAAACGGAAGCCGTCTCCCTTTTGAAGCGGCTTCCGTTGCTTTTGGCCGTTGCCTTCGTCCGTTGCTTTCATCGTCGGCAGGCAGTTCCCGGCCGGCGGGCCCTTTGCCCGCGCGGGATGCCCGCCGGCCGGGCAGCGGGCGGATTCAGGCCGGTTTTCCGGGAATCAGGTCGCTCAGCCGTTTGCCGTAGAAAAACTCGTGCACCATGTTTTCGTATTCCGTCCACATCGGCAGCGTCTGGCAGGAGGCCCGCCTGGGGCACTCGTTTTTCTCCCCGGCGAGACAGGCCACCGGAGAGAGCGTCCCTTCCATAAGATCCAGGATCTCCCCCACCGTGTAATCCTCGGGCCTGCGGCACAGCTTATACCCGCCGCCTTTTCCGCTGGCGCCGATCAGCAGCCCGCCTGAAACCATGTCCCTGACGATGATTTCAAGGTACTTCTTTGAAATCCCCTGCCTGGCGGCGATATCCTTGAGCGGGATGCAGCCGCCCTGCCCGTTTTCCGCCAGATCGATCATCACGCGAATCGCGTACCGTCCTCTTGTGGTAATCATATACAAATCGCCTCACTGTTCTGCCGCCTATTATACAGCAGGGCGAATCCGGAAATCAAGAGCCCGGCGGCATGTAAAAAATATTTTACCTATTGACATAGTAGGTAATTGGTTATATAATGTGCGTGAACCGACCGAAAGGAGACCGCGACAGTGATTTATGCTGATAACGCCGCCACCACGAAAATGAGCCCGGCGGCAATCGAAACGATGCTTTCCCTGATGGAGAATTCCTGGGGCAATCCCTCCAGCCTCTATGCCCACGGGCAGAACGCAAAAGAGGTTCTGGAGCAGGCGAGGTGCGACATCGCCCATGCGATCGGCGCGGAGCCCCGCGAGATCATCTTTACGTCGGGCGGAAGCGAGGCGGACAACCAGGCGATTCTGTCCGCAGCGGAAAACGGAAAAAAAGCGGGAAAAACGCATATCGTCTCCTCCGCCTTCGAGCACCATGCCGTTTTGCATACGCTGAACAAACTGAAAAAGGAAGGCTTTGAAGTCACCCTGCTGGACGTGCACGAAAACGGCCTGATCGTTCCGGAAGAGGTGAACGCGGCGATCCGGGAGGACACGTGCCTCGTCACGATCATGTACGCGAACAACGAGATCGGCACGATTCAGCCGATTCGGGAAATCGCGGCAGTCTGCAGACAGCGCGGCGTGCCGTTCCACACCGACGCCGTTCAGGCTGTCGGGCACATCCCGCTCAGCGCGGCGGAAGAAGGCATCGATATGCTCTCAGCCTCCGCCCACAAATTTCACGGCCCGAAGGGCGTCGGCTTTCTGTACGCAAGGAAGGGAATCCGGCTCGCCAGCCTGATCGAAGGCGGCGCGCAGGAGCGCGGCAGGCGGGCAGGAACCGAGAACGTGCCGGGAATCGCCGCGATGGCGGTTGCGCTGAAGGAAGCGTGCGCAAACCTGAAGCAGAACGCGGAGCATCTCACATCCATGCGGGACCGGCTGATCCTCGGTCTCAGGCAGATCCCGCATTCGGCGCTGAACGGCGACCCGCAACGGAGGCTGCCGGGAAACGTGAATTTCTGCTTTGAGGGCATCGAGGGCGAATCCCTGCTTCTGCTGCTGGACGACAAGGGCATTCAGGCTTCGTCCGGAAGCGCCTGCACTTCCGGTTCCCTCGATCCGAGCCACGTGCTGCTGGCGATCGGCAGAGTGCACGACGTCGCCCACGGTTCGCTTCGCCTCAGTCTCGGAGAGGACGTCACGGCGGCGCAGGTGGATGAAATGATCCGCGCGGTGCGGGAAGTCGTGGACTATCTGCGCGGCTTCTCGCCGATCTGGCGGGACCTGATGTCCGGCAAAAAGCAGTTCATTCTTTAAAGGAGGAAATCTCAATGGCTTTGTACAGCGAAAAGGTGATGGATCATTTCCGCAATCCCCGCAATGTGGGCGTTCTGGAGGACGCCAACGGCATCGGCGAGGTCGGCAACGCAAAATGCGGCGATATCATGAAGATGTACCTGCGAATCGAGGACGACGTCGTTCAGGACGTAAAGTTCGAAACCTTCGGGTGCGGCAGCGCCATTGCGTCCAGCTCCATGGCGACGGAGCTGATCAAGGGGCAGCCCGTCAGCGAAGTGAGAAAGCTGACCAACAAGGCAGTGGCCGAGGCGCTGGACGGCCTGCCGGATTACAAGATGCACTGCAGCGTTCTCGCGGAGGAGGCAATCCAGTCCGCTCTGGAGGATTATCAGCGCAGGACCGGAAAAAAAGTAGAGTAAAATTGTTTAAACCTATTGACATGGTAGGTTGATGGTGATATAATACGCCACATCAGCCTGAAAGGAGGCACCGAAGGTGAACAAAGCGGCATATTTCGGGAAAGCCCCCATCCTGTGTTGTCGAATGCGGTACTCCCGGGCATGCAATATGGCCGGGGCATTCGGCTTTCAGCCCATGCGCCTGTGTACGATGCATTGTTGACCTGATTGCATCAAACCGCCATTTGCCCGGGAGCTTGCCAGCGGGGAAGCCCCCGTTTTTCGTACCGTAAACCGGAATACAGACCGGAGCATCCGGAATCGATGAAAAGGAGCACAGAAACATGAGCGAATACAGATTTGAAACCCTGCAGCTTCACGTCGGCCAGGAGCAGCCCGATCCGGCAACAGACGCCCGCGCCGTTCCGATCTATCAGACCACTTCCTATGTGTTCCGCAACAGCAAACACGCGGCCGACCGTTTCGGCCTCGCGGACGCCGGCAATATTTACGGCCGCCTGACCAATTCCACCCAGGAGGTGCTCGAAAAGCGGCTTGCCGCGCTGGAAGGCGGAAGCGCCGCGCTGGCCGTCGCATCCGGCGCCGCGGCAATCGCCTACGCGATCGAAGCGCTGGCAGCGAACGGCGGCCACATCGTTGCGCAGAAAACCATCTACGGCGGCACCTTCAATCTGCTGGCGCACACGCTGCCGCAGTACGGAATCAAAACGGCATTCGTGGACATTCACAATCTGGCGGAAGTCGAATCCGCGATCACCGACGGCACCCGGGCGATTTTCATGGAAACCCTCGGCAATCCGAACAGCGATATTCCCGACATCGACGCCGTCGCCGAAATCGCCCACAGGCACGGCTTGCCGGTGGTCATCGACAACACCTTCGGAACCCCGTACCTGATCCGGCCGATCGAACACGGCGCCGATATCGTCGTGCATTCCGCGACCAAGTTTATCGGCGGGCACGGCACATCCCTCGGCGGCATCATTGTGGAATCCGGAAAATTCGACTGGAAAGCGAGCGGCAGATATCCGAACATCGCTCTGGCAAACCCGAGCTACCACGGCGTATCGTTCTGCGACGCGGCAGGCCCGGCAGCCTTCGTGACGTACATCCGGGCAATTCTGCTGCGGGATACGGGCGCGGCCATCTCGCCGTTCAACGCGTTCCTGCTTTTGCAGGGGGTGGAAACCCTCTCGCTGCGGCTGGAGCGGCACGCGGAGAACACGAAAAAGGTCGTTTCGTTCCTCGCGTCCCATCCGGCGGTCGAAAAAGTCAACCACCCGTCTCTGCCGGATCACCCGGACCACGCGCTGTATCAGAAGTATTTCCCGAACGGCGGCGGCTCCATCTTCACCTTCGACAACAAAGCCGGCCGGGAACAGGCGTGGAAATTCATCGACAGCCTGAAGATCTTCTCGCTGCTGCGAACGTAGCGGACGTGAAGAGCCTGGTGATTCACCCGGCGTCCACCACGCATTCCCAGCTCTCCGAACCGGAGCTGCTGGATCAGGGAATCAAGCCGAACACAATCCGGCTCTCCATCGGCACCGAGCACATCGACGACATTCTCGCGGATCTGGAAAACGGTTTCGCGGCGATAGACTGATTTCCGTCAGGAAAAGGAGGAGCATTCCCATGGCAAACATTTACAAAGGCACGCTGGGACTGATCGGCAGGACGCCGCTGGTCGAGGTCACGAATATCGAGAAAGCACTGGGGCTCGAGGCGACGGTTCTGGTCAAGCTGGAATACTTCAACCCGGCCGGAAGCGTGAAGGACCGCATCGCGAAGGCGATGATCGAGGACGCGGAGGCAAAGGGCCTTCTCCGGGAGGGTTCCGTCATCATCGAACCGACCTCCGGCAACACCGGCATCGGCCTTGCGTCCATCGCCGCCGCGAAGGGATACCGGATCATTCTGACCATGCCGGAAACCATGAGCGTCGAGAGAAGAAACATCCTGAAGGCCTACGGCGCCGAACTGGTGCTGACGGAAGGCGCGAAGGGCATGAAAGGGGCGATCGCGAAGGCGGAAGAGCTCGCAAAAGAGATCCCGAACA
>JAFWEY010000002.1 GCA_017512675.1 Clostridia bacterium
ATCGTGCACCATCTGTGCGTCCATCCGGATTATCGCCGCCTGGGAATCGCCCGCTGCCTTGTCCGGAAGGCGGAAGAAGCGCTGCGGGCCGAAGGCATTTCCAAGGTGTTCGGACTGGTGTTCAGGGACAATGACCCGGCGAACGCGTTCTGGGAGGAGCAGGGATACGCGCTGCGCACGAATCTGAACTATCGGAACAAAAGCCTGAATCCGGAGGTTCCGCTGGGCGAATGACCGCCGCGGCGTCGCGGGGGCATGCGAAGCCTGCCCGGCGCGCGCCGGCGAAGAATTCCCCGGATCGCGGTCAAAAGCGCCGCCCCTGGGCCGGTACCGGCCCGGGGGCGGCGTATCGTTCACAGGGATGCGCGAATCGCGTCATACTGATTTCGTTCTGAAATATGCACATCTTTGATGGGCATATTTTTACCTCAGGCCGTACGAAACCGCATGAGACGGCAAAGGCACACGCCTTTGTGGACGCGGCACGCGTCCTTCCGTCCAAAACGAGGGTTTGGACGGAAAGTAGTTTTAGAGGTATTGCTTCGCCCATGCCCGCAGCTCGTCCGCAGACGCGCCAGCGGAGAAGCGTTTGCCCGGGAGGACGGCCGCCTTGCTGATTTCCGCGGCGCGGGCGGGCGCTTCCTCGCCGATGCCGCTGCCGCCGGAGGTGGCGAACAGAACGATCCGCTTGCCGGCAAAATCGTACGCCGACAGGAAGCTGTCGATGACGGACGGCTCGCGGTACCACCACACGGGATAGCCCACAAAGATCACATCCGCGCCGGCCACCGGGGCATCGGTATCCGCCAGGGCGGGACGGCAGGCTTTGTCCTGCATTTCGACGGACGAGCGGGATTTGCTGTTCGTCCAGTCCAGATCCGCCCGGGTATAGGGAACGGCGGGCCTGATTTCGTACAGCGGCGCGCCGATCGCTTCCGCGAGGCGCTTCGCCAGGCCGGCTGTGACGCCGCTGGCGGAGAAACAGGTTACGAGTGCGTTCATAGGATGCTCCTTTTCTGTGCGCCGGCTTGGATCCGGGCGCCTCGGTTCGCTCAGGGCCTTCTTACGGTTGCGATGTATTCCACCCGGTCGGGAACCTGAATCCCCGGATCGGAAAGGTTGATTACCGGCGTTTCTCCCTGCTCCTCCAGGCCCATCACAAAGTGGCACAGGGCGATTCCGACGTCGATTTTCTGCAGGTCTCCGGTCTTTTCGCCGGAGTAGCCCTTGTCCCGCTTTTCATAGAAGTGGAAATCGCGGCCCCGGACGATGATTCGCCAGGGCTGCCGGTTTACCGCGGAAGGCGCCCAGCGGACCATTTCGATCAGGTCGGCGAGCGCCGCCTGCTGATCCGCCGGCAGCTCCGCGTCCCACGCATTGCCGAAGAAGAGCTTTTCAGCGGGCAGCCGCGAATCGGCCCCAACGCCCTTGCGCATCATCGCTTCCCGGACGGAGCGCTTCTTCGCGGGGTAGCCGAGGGGAGTGACGCAGGGCATCATTTCCCCCGCGGAGAGGCCTGCGGCCCGCTCGAACAGCTCCCGCTTCATCGTGCCCCCGATCCATGTGGTGCCGATTCCCAGCGTCCAGGCGTACAGCACCAGTTTTTCAAACGCGAAGCCGAACGCCACATCCGCCAGCGGAGCCCTGTCCACCTTTCCGGCGGCGTACAGGGTTTCCCCGGACAGGACGGGGCTTGACAGGCCGTGCTCTGTGGCGTCGAGAAGAACAAACCGAACCGGGATCCCGAACGGGTTCCGGATGGTTTGGATATACGCCTCCAGCAGCTTCCGGTCCTCCGCGCTTATGGGCTTTCCGTCGAATGTGCGGACGCTTTTTCTTCCCTTGATCGTTTTCAGCAATTCAGTCATAGGGCTTGGCTCCTGGCGCTGCTGCGGGGCCTTAAAGCAGCGCTTTGACGCAGGCTTCCACCGCCGCCATGTCGGCAGTCGGCTCGAAGCGGGCGACGACCTTGCCCTCGCGGTCGACGATGAACTTGGTAAAATTCCACTTGATGTCAGGCTTCTTTGCCCAATCCGGATCGGCCTGGGCGAACATGTTTTCCAGCAGCTCCTTGTACTGGTGCTCGTCGAAGCCGGCAAAGCCCTTCTGCGATTTCAGATACGTGTACAGCGGCAGCTCGTGCGGGCCGTTCACGTCGGCCTTCTTCATCTGCGGGAATGTGGTGTTGAAGTGCATGGTGCAGAATTCGTGGATTTCGTCGTCCGTGCCGGGGGCCTGCCCGCCGAACTGGTTGCAGGGAATATCCAGAATTTCCAGGCCCTGATTGTGGTAATCCCGGTACATCTGCTCGATCGGCGCGTACTGCGGCGTGAATCCGCAGCCGGTGGCGGTGTTGACCACCATAATCACATTGCCCTTGTAATCCGCCAGATTGAGTGTCTCGCCTTTTCCGGTGGTAACGGTGTAATCGTAAATCATGGTTCAGCCTTCCTTTCATTATTTCCCGTGATTTCGCGGCGCTTCGTTCTGCGCCTGCTTGTCATACAGCACGCGGCAGCCCGCGTGACGGATGCCGATTCTGCCTGCCTTCGGGGTTACGCCCGGTTGAATTTCTCCTTCGGCTGCCTGCAGCGCGGGCATTTCCAGTCGTCCGGGAGATCGTCGAAGGCGACGCCGTCGTGTTCGGCCGGGTCGTACACGTAGCCGCAGACGGAGCAGATGTATTTCCCGCTGGCTTCTTTCACGGCGATGTCGCCCACGGGCTTGCTTTCCGGCGGGTTGCCGAGATCGACCACGGCCTTCGCTTCCAGATTCTCATAGCCCAGCGGCGTATGGGTGGAGAGATAAACGGCGGGATGGGCCGCGACGAATTCCCGGATCGCGTCCAGCGTTTTCCGGGCCGCCGCGAGATCCTCGAACACCACGGAAAGCCGGTTGGCGTACAGGGCTTCGTCGGTGTAGGTCACATCGCCGTGAATTACGTAGAACAGGCCGCCGTCCTCCGCGATCACGATGCTGTTGCCGGTTGTATGGCCCTTCGCTTCGATGAAATAAACGCCGTCGGCGATTTTCTGACACCGTTCGAAATTCTCGTAGGGCCCGTCGGTAAAATCGACCGGATGGACGTTGGGGTACTTGAGTTCCGCGGCTTTGCATTCCTCGCGGGAGGCGAAGACCGCCGCGTTCGGGAACGCGCGCAATTCGCCCGTGTGATCCGCGTGCTTGTGGGTGATGAGGATCTTTGTGACCTGCTCCGGGCGGTATCCGGCGTCTGCCAGCGCCTCCACGTAATTCTTGATCCTGCTGCCCATGTAAATCGGTGTTTTTTCGTCCGGAACCGCGTCCGGAACCTCCGCAGGCATGCCGGTGTCCACCAGAATCACCTCGGTGCCCGTGTCGATCACGTAGTTTTGCAGGCTCGAACGGTACCTGACCGCAGGATCGATCCCGTCCGTCCCCTCGCCGCCGAAGGCAAACGCCTGTGACATGAATCCGTTCCCGTACAGCTTTACAGCGCTGATCTTCATTTCCTGACCTCCATGATCGGGTTTTGACGCGTCTCCCGCATCATTCTGTTTTATGCAATTATATTTTATCACATATATATGGGACTGTCAAGCGCTCCCGCGGGAAAATGTTCCGGCATACTGTCTCCCCGCGGCAGCGGGGTTCGAAAGCCGGAAGGATTCCGGAGGAACGCAGTTCTCGCAGGAGAATTCCTTGATTGAAAACCCTGAAAGCTTTTGGTTTTGTCAGGCTCTTAGTATCACCGGTTCTCTCATGGCAATTCACGTTTTTAACGCCAATCGCTTCCAAACCGGACTATTGAGAGTTTGAGTATTCTCCGTGATCTTCAGACGTTTTTGGTTGACAGGCAGTACGCTTGCTGTTATAATGCAGTCAGCTTAATGCAAATTTCTTGCAGCAATAACGTGAAAACTGCTTTCAACAGATTATGACGGGTTTTCAGTATGAGTTATATGCATTTAAGGAGAGAAAGCATGAAGAGATTGGGCGCGGCGTGGTTGATTTTGGCATTGTCGGCGGCAGTACTGTTTGGCGGTTTTTCGGTGAGCGCCGAATATGTGCTGACAAGTATGTATGACAGTTCAACCGTAAATACCGGTAAAGACAACGGCTATTCCGGTACGAATGCTCTTAAGAAGGGTGATGTTCATTACGGCTGGGATCTCGGCCAGTTTGCGATGGAGAGCTACACAGATATAATAACAGATAATGGTGTTCCTGTATTTTTGGTAAACCCAGGAGACGGAATTATTCTGAGTTACAAGCTGAAACAAAACATTGATTCTTTGAATGGGAAAAGCAATCTTGCAATCAGTGATGACAAGAACGGTTATGATAAGGCTTTCCAGACTAAACAAACGGATTTTGGGCGTGGGGCCCTTCTTATCAAGTTTACTGATTATCGAAATGTTCAGCGAGTGACTCCCTATACTGACTATCTGACAGGTGTAAAGAACAAAAGAGCCAATACAAGAATTTCTCTTCTTGAAGAAGGGGATTATGAGGTCGCGCTGGATTACGAAATCGTGGAAAAGGCATTCCCAACGAATAAGTACCATAACTATCGTACTTCGTTTAAGTTTAAAATACGCAACAGCAATTGTATGGTCTATCTGCGCGATCAGAAAACCAAAAGCGAACTTGCCAATCATTCTGTTGCACAACACGGCTTTTTTCTGGAGTACATATCCTTCTATCAGCAGATTATTGTCAAAAGGGAAATCCTGACTGAGAATGGGAAAGGGTATTCATTGACGCCAAGATCGTGCAAAGCGGCTTCCGATAGAGGTGTGTACACAGATCCTGGTATCTATACAGTCACGGCAAAAAACGCATATACAGGCGAAAGTCTGACGATGATGGTCGCCGTTGGCGATGATCCTCTTATAAATGCGTATGTCATGTCAGATTGTGTATACGGGTTGGATGAGATTTCGGAGATGGTCAAATCCGGTGCTGCTGTAATCACTCCGGATTGGCGCATTGAAATGATCGAAAAGCCGAAAGCAACTGCAAAGCCGATCCATGCGGAGACTCTGGAACCTGTGTCCGCAGCTGATAATGGAATGGTTTCTGAATCAAGAAATCGCAGTATCCTTCTCATTGCGGGTTTGGTCATAATGATTGTGAGTTTGGGATTGGTTGCATTGCTTATCAAGCGAAGATTTGCAAACAGGCGAGTTCGGCATACAGGCAGTGATGCGCAAAAGAGCTTCAGTCAACCGGAACCCATCCTGAGTATTGGGGACGAAAGCCTGAGAAACGACGGCCGTGAAAAGATAGGTGCAACAGTTCCGGCAGTGGATAACGATCCGGGGGCTTTTGTTCCCCGTACACATTTGTCAGACGAACCTGAGTATGACGGTACTGTGCTTGATTCAGCTTCACGGAAGCAGGATTATGCAGTCGGTGAAGCGGTAGTATTTGGAAAAGCGAAATGGTATGTGCTGGCAAACAGCGGATCAAGGTTCCTGTTGCTGCGGCAAAAACCGGTCGAGGACAGACCATACCATACATCCGATATGCCAATAACCTGGGAGAACTGTTCGCTGAGAAAATGGATTGGCACAGGGTTTTACAATTATCAATTCTCTAAGCAGGAAAAAGGCGCAATTCTGCAGCTGCGGCTCGGACCGGAAAGAAACAAAGAATGGGACACCCCGGCAGGAAATCCAACTGACGATTCTGTATTCTGTTTGGGCTTCAGGGAATTCAACAGATATTTGCCTCCGAACGCGGAACAGGCATGGTGGCTCAGGTCGCCGGGTGCTGCAGAGAACGAAGCGGCGGTGGTGCTTCCGTCAGGAGTTGTCGAGTCCCGGCCAGTCTCCAGTGAAGGGATCTATGTTCGCCCGGCGATGTGGATTGATGTGGATCGACTCGAGAGCTGATGGATCGCTGGATTTATCGTTAGGAACTTGAAGGGTTTTAAGCACAGACAGCTCTGATGATGGAGGGTAATTATGCGGAAACTGACGGAGTTGATTGCGACGATGCTTGCGTTTATGCTGGTTCTTGCTGGCTGCCAAGTTCCTGTTGTGGCAGAAACCACGACAGAAACAAAGGAACTCGAGACGGCCATAGAGGAAGAACTGACAGAGACCATCGGTACAGGAGATTATAAGGTCGAAGTCAAGACATATTACGTATCCAAAGAGTATATAGAAGACATGGAATTCAGAGACAGAAAGACCAATTGGTTCGGATACTATCTCGAAGATGTGGATTTGGCGATGGAAGGCCAGAAGTGGGTTTTTACAGTGATTGATGGAAAAACGGGAGTTAAGGTATTTGAACCGTATGACGATTCCTATGATGTTTTGCTCAGAGGTGTGGCAATCGGTGCCGGCGTAGTTGTCGTCTGCATAACGGTTTCTTTGATTTCCGGCGGTTCTGCCGGACCAGTGGTTTATGCAGTTCTGGCTTTGCCGGCAGCTAAAGAATTGCCTAAAGCAGCAGTAAAAGGTGTTATGACCGGCACCACAACTGCTGTTCTGACGAATGGTGACGTGAAAGAGGCACTTTTGGAAGCGGCAAGCGAAAGCAGTTCCACTTTTATGTGGGCAGTGGTTGAAGAGATGTTGCCGAATTTGGCATAAAGATCACGGAAGATAGCTTGGATATGGCCAGAGCAGAATGAGTCAGTGCTATCGGAGAGAATAACCTTTCCCGCTCTGAAAAAGTGTGGGAAAATGGGCTGCACAGGGGCTGTATTTCGAAATACTCCGATCAACTGTATCAACTAAGAGAACCGGCGCGGCGCCCAAACGACGCTGCGCCGGCCGGCTTTTGGCGCGAATTCTTCTTAATGCGCTTCGTGTTCAAAGGGACGTGAAAGAATTGTGTATCGGTACTGGTGGATCGGGTGCGTCACTTACTCTTTACCGTCCGCCGCTATTTTCCGCTGTCGCCGTAATTGGCCAGAACCCGGGCGGAGGGATCGTCCACGTCGCAGCCGGGCCAGGTTTTGTTGGGCATCCAGAAATCGGGAATCATTCGCGCCTGCCCGGGATAGAATTGCTCGAAGAGATCCCGGTACAGCAGGCTTTCCTTCGTGAACGGCGGGCAGTAATCGTATTTCGCGGCGCCCTCCGCGAATTCGCTGTCGGTGTAGGTGCGTTCGGCCAGCGCCTTCAGGTCGTTTACCATGCTGTGGCCGACCGCGTCGGAGAAGGCGGCCTTTTGCCGCCAGAGGATTTCGTCCGGCAGAATGTGATCGTCCGCAAAGGCCTTGCGGATCAGGTATTTTCCCATGTTGTGGCGGTTCATCTTCAGTTCCGGATCGATGCTCATCGCGTAGCGCACGAACTTGAGATCGCCGAAGGGCACCCTGGCTTCCAGACTGTTGACCGAAATGCACCGGTCCGCCCGCAGTACGTCGTAGACGTGCAGCTCCCGGATTCGCTTTTCGGCTTCCTCCTGGAAGGCGGCCGCGTCGGGCGCGAAATCCGTGTATTTGTAGCCGAACAGGTCGTCGGAAATTTCGCCGGTGAGCAGTACCCGGATATCGGTGTTTTCGTGGATCCATTTGCACACCAGGTACATGCCGATCGAGGCGCGGATCGTGGTGATGTCCCAGGTGCCCAGAAGCTCCACCACCCCGGGCAGGGCATCGATTACGTCCTTTTCGCTGATGATCACCTCGGTGTGATCGCTGCCGATGTAATCCGCCGCCATGCGGGCGTATTTCAGGTCGATCGCGTCTATATCCATGCCGATGGCGAAGGTGCGGATCGGATGATCCAGCATGTTCTGCGCGATCGCGCACACCAGAGAGGAATCCAGCCCCCCGGAGAGAAGGAAGCCGATCGGCGCGTCGGCGTCCAGGCGCTTCGCGACTCCGTCCATCAGAAGCCTGCGCAGCTTGGGACAGACCTGCTCTTCCGTCTTCATTGTGAAGTAGCCGACATAAGCGGGATCCGCGTACTGAATGAATTCCCCGTCGATCCAGTAATGCCCGGGCGGGAACGGCAGGATGGATTCGCACAGGCCGACCAGGTTTTTGGGCTCGCTGGCGAACGCCCATTCGCCGCCGGGAAGCCTGCCGTAGTACAGCGGGCGGATGCCGATCGGATCCCGGGCGGCGATCACCTTCTGCCGGCTGTCGTCCCACAGGATCAGCGCAAATTCCGCGTCCAGGGTTTTGAACATCTCCACGCCGTACTCGCGGTAGAGCGGCAGCAGGATTTCGCAGTCGGACATGCTTTGCAGTTCGTATTTTGCCAGCAGCCGGTCCCGCAGCGGGCGGAATCCGTACAGCTCCCCGTTGCATACGACCCGATCCCTGCCCAGGTGAAACGGCTGCATGCCCCGTTCGTCCAGCCCCATGATGGCCAGCCGGTGAAACCCCAGGTACCCGCAGGGGATTTCCTCGAAACGGGTCATGTCGGGACCGCGGGATATCGTGCGGTCAAAGCATTTTCTCAGGGTTTCGACCGGAATCTCCCTGCCGGTTACGCCGATGATGGAACACATAAAAGGCACCCCTTTCCGTGGTCGGCAATCGTACTGATATTTCAGGACGAAGGCCGCCGCTCCGTGGTGCCACCTGATTTGCTTCTCTATGGGCTCTGTCAAGCCCCGGCGGCTGTAACGTGCCGCCTGTACGCCGCCCCTACTGACCGCGCCTGCGCGCGATGTTGGGTTTGGGCTTGGAAGGGTTCTTCGCCCGACCGCGCATGCGGGATTTTCACCGTCGCCCGCTCTCTGGGATGCCGCGCATTCGGGGTACTTTGCTTCCGCGTCGCTTTGGCTATGAAACTGGCGGTATCATACCATCGGGACGGAAGCCTGTCAAGACGAAAATGAATAATTTACAAATGATAAATTCATAATTGCACGCTAAAGATGAAGAGAGAAGCGAAATAAGCAGGAACTGATGTTAATTCTTTCAAAATCGGTTGACAAACGCCGGCCGCGGGGGTAGAATACCGCAAACAGGGCAAGGGAGTCATGTTGCATGATTCCGCTTGCTTTTTTGTTTTTCATACAGGAATCGCGGGAACCGAACGGGGACAGCAACAGAAGGAGGCACGGACATGAGCAAGTACACGAAGGAAGACATCATCCGTATGGTTCGGGAGGGAGATGTGGAGTTCATCCGCATGCAGTTCACGGACATCTTCGGGCAGCTGAAGAACGTGGCCATCACCGCCAGCCAGGTCGAGAAGGCGGTAAACAACCAGATCATGATTGACGGCAGCTCGATCGAAGGCTTTGTTCGCATCAACGAGAGCGATCAGTACCTGTGGCCGGATCTGGATACCTTCGCGATCCTGCCCTGGCGTCCGCAGCACGGGAAGGTGGCGCGCCTGATCTGCGACGTGCACAACCCGGACGGCACGCTGTTCGCGGGAGATCCGCGGGGCGTGCTGAAGCGCATCCTCGGCAAGGCGGCGGAGATGGGATATTCTTTCAACGTGGGGCCGGAGATGGAATTTTTCCTGTTCCAGACGGACGAGAAGGGCTGCCCCACCACCGCCACGGCGGACGAAGCGGGCTACTTCGATCTGGGGCCTCTGGATCACGGCGAGAGCACCCGCAGGGAAATCTGCATGGCGTTGGAGCAGATGGGCTTTGAAATCGAGGCCAGCCATCACGAGGTGGCCGCCGGACAGCACGAGATCGATTTCAAATATGCCGACGCGCTGACCGCTGCCGACAACATCATGACCTTCAAGCTGGCGGTAAAGACACTGGCGCAGAAGAACGGGCTGCACGCCACGTTTATGCCCAAGCCGGTGTTCGGCATCAACGGCAGCGGCATGCACACCAACATGAGCCTGTTCAGGGACGGAAAGAACGTGTTCGCGGATCCGTCGGACAAGCGCGGGCTGAGCCGTGAGGCATATTCGTTTATTGCCGGCATTCTGGAGCACGTGCGCGGCATGGCGGCGATCACCAACCCGCTGGTCAACAGCTACAAGCGGCTGGTGCCCGGCTATGAAGCGCCCTGCTATCTGGCCTGGAGCGCCAGCAACCGTTCAGCGCTGATCCGCATCCCGGCGGCCCGCGACATGGGCACCCGTGTGGAACTGCGCTGCCCGGATCCCAGCTGCAACCCGTACCTGAACATGGCGGTATGCCTGGCGGCGGGCCTGGACGGCATTGAAAAGGGCCTGACCCCGCCGGAGGAGATCACCGAGAACATCTTCGCGATGGACAGCGCCACGCGTGAGGCCAGGGGCATCCGCTCGCTGCCCGGCACGCTGCTGGAGGCCATCGAATGCCTGAAGGAGGACAGCACGATTTGCGAAGCGCTGGGAGAACACGTGCTGAGCCAGTATGTCGAGGGCAAAAAGCAGGAATGGGACGCCTACCGCACACATGTCAGCGGGTGGGAAATTGACAGGTACCTCGTCCTGTATTGACTGCCGTTCATGAAGCCCGGCGCCGTTCGGGGAGGAGGTGGATCCGGTGGCCAGAATTGTCGTCGCCGGCGCGGCGGAAACCGCGCGCGAGCAGCTTTCCCGGCTGCTGGTTTACTCCGGTTATCCGCTGTTTCGGTGCTGCGCGTCCGAGGGCGAGCTGCGAAGGGCCGTGGACGCCTGCGAGGACGGGATCGTGATCATGGCAGGCGCGCTGCCGGGGCTGCGGCCGGATGAACTGATCTGGGATTGCGGCCAGCGGATTGAGATTCTCCTGATCGCGAAACCGGAAGTGCTGAACGAATGCGAATCGGAAAAGATCTTCCGGCTGCCGATGCCCACCTCCGGGCAAAAGGTGATCGGCGCGGTGGAAATGCTGGTTCAGCTTCATCAGATGCGGCTGCCGAAGCGCGAGGGACAGGACAGGGAAATCGTCGAGCAGGCGAAGGAGATCCTGATGCGGCAAAAGCGGATCACCGAACCGGAAGCGCACCGCGTGCTGCAGAAATTCGCAATGGACCACGGAATGAAAATGGCCGACTATGCCGCGCGAATCGTGGCGTCATCAAGGGGGGTGGAATGATGCGGGAACGGGAATATCCGCTTTATCACCGGGAACTGGAGCACGAGAGCTGCGGGGTCGGGGCCATTGTGGACCTGAGCGGAAAAGCCACACACCGCACGGTGGATCAGGCGCTGTCGATCGTGGAGCGCCTGGCCCACCGGGCCGGCAGAGATACGCTGGGCACCACCGGCGACGGCGTGGGCATTATGACGAACCTGCCGCACGCCCTGTTCGGAGCGTGGGCCCGGGAGGAAGGCATCTGCCTGGGGAATCCCGGCGATTACGGCGTCGGAATGTTCTTCCTGCCGGAGGATGAGGTGGGCGCGCAGAACATCTGCCGGATCTTCGAACAGCTTGCCGATGCGGAAGGGCTGACGGTTCTGGGCGGGCGCAGCGTGCCGTGCCACCCGGCGCAGCTGGGCGCCGGCGCTCGCCGCACCATGCCGCGCATCCGCCAGTGCTTCCTGAAGCGCCCGGCAGATGCCGCTGCCGGTCTGGATTTCGACCGGCGGCTGTACGTGCTGCGCCGGGTGTTCGAAAAACAGGATACGGACACTTATATCTGTTCGCTGTCCTGCCGCACCATCGTCTACAAGGGGATGATGCTGGTGGGGCAGCTGCGCTCTTTTTATGACGATCTGCAGGATGTGCACTACGTGAGCCGGATGGCGATGGTGCATTCCCGCTTTTCCACCAACACGTTCCCGTCCTGGAGCAAGGCGCATCCGCAGCGGATGCTGCTGCACAACGGGGAAATCAACACGATCCGGGGCAATCACGACCGGATGAAAGCCCGGGAGGAGACGATGCGCTCCCCGGTGATGGGCGATGAAATGCGGCGGGTGCTTCCGGTGGTGCAGGAAGACGGCAGCGACAGCCAGATGCTGGACAACACGCTGGAGTTTCTGGCGATGAACGGCTTCCCGCTTTCGCTGGCCGGAATGATTCTGCTGCCGGAACCGTGGCAGGGATCCCGGAAGGACACGCCCTGGCGGGACCTGTACCGTTATTACTCCACGATGATGGAGCCGTGGGACGGCCCGGCGGCGATTCTCTATTCTGACGGCGAACGGGTCTGCGCGTCGCTGGACCGCAACGGCCTGCGGCCGCTGCGCTGCGCGCTGACCGACGACAGGCGGCTGATTCTGTCCTCCGAGGCAGGCGCGCTGTTTGAGGAAAGCGCCCATATTCTCCGGCGCTGGAAGCTGAAGAGCGGGGATGTCCTGGAAGCCGACCTGACAACCGGGGAATTGCTGGAGAGCGATACGCTGAAGGCCCGCTACGCGGATGCGGAGCCTTATGGGGAATGGATCAGGCATCTGCTGCCGCTGGATGCGGTGCCGGATGTCCCGGACAGGCGCGCGCCGATCGGCGCGGAGGAGAGGCTTGCGCTGATGAAGGCCTTTCACTACACCTGGGAGGACTGGCACGATATCCTGCTGCCGATGGCGAGGGACGGCACGGAACCCATCGTTTCGATGGGCGCGGACGAGCCGTTGGCGGCGCTGTCGAAAACGCATCCTTCCCTGTTCGATTATTTCAGGCAGCGCTTCGCGCAGGTGACCAATCCGCCGATCGACGCGCTGCGGGAAGAAATCAAAACGGACTGTTCCATTTATATCGGGGACGACGGCAATCTGCTTGGCGGCGGGCCGGACAACTACACGGTGCTGGAGCTGCCGTCTCCGGTTCTGACGGAACAGGAGCTGGACCGCATTGGCGCGATCAGCCATCCGGCGTTTTCGGTGCGCAGGATTTCACTGCTTTACAAGGCGGACGGAAGCCTGCGTCAGGCGCTGGACGCGCTCTTTGACGCCTGTGACCGCGCCTGCGCGGATAAAGTGAACATTCTGATTCTCTCTGACCGCGGCATGGACGAAGCGCACCTGGCGATCCCGTCGCTGCTGGCGGTATCGGCGCTGGAACAGCATTTGATTCGCATCAGGAAGCGCACCGCGGTATCGGTGATCCTGGAAAGCGGAGAACCGCGCGACGTGCACCAGCTGGCGATGCTGATCGCCTTCGGCGCCCGGGCGGTCAACCCGTATCTGGCGCACGAATGCATTCGGGCGATGTGCGAAGGCGGGCAGATTCAAAAGGCCGCCGACGAAGCGGTCCGTTCCTATGACCGGGCGCTGACGGACGGCGTGCTGAAGATCGCTTCAAAGATGGGCGTCTCCACCCTGCAGGCGTATCAGAGCGCACAGCTGTACGAGGCGGTAGGCCTGGACAGCCAGTTTGTCGGGCGGTATTTTACAAACACGCCGTCTGTACTGGGCGGTACGGACCTGAACAGGGTAGAGGAGGACATCCGGTTTCATCACGCTGCGGCTTATGGGGGCATCGCGGGGAGCGGCCTTGACAGCATCGGCGTCCACAGGCTGCGCACCGGTCCACGTGCGGAGCAGCATCTGTACGCGCCGGAAACCATTCACATGCTGCAGCAGGCGGTGTGGAACGACGACCGGGAACTGTTCGATCGGTACGCGGCCAGGGTTGAGAACGAAGGTCCGCGCACGATCCGCTCGGGCCTCACCTTCCGCTTTGACGAATGCCGGGCGGTTCCGCTCGATCAGGTGGAGCCGGCCGTGGAAATCGTTAAGCGTTTCCGCACCGGCGCAATGAGCTACGGCTCCATTTCGCAGGAGGCCCACGAATGCCTGGCACAGGCGATGAACCGGCTGGGCGGCCGCTCCAACAGCGGCGAGGGCGGGGAATTGCCGGAACGCTTTGGCACGATGCTCAATTCCGCGATCAAACAGGTGGCATCCGGGCGCTTTGGCGTGACCCGGGATTACCTGCTGTCGGCTGCGGAAATCCAGATCAAGATGGCGCAGGGCGCGAAGCCGGGCGAGGGCGGACATCTGCCGGGACCCAAGGTCACCGGGAGCATCGCGAAGACGCGCTGCTCCACCCCGGGCATATCGCTGATTTCCCCTCCGCCGCACCATGACATCTACTCGATCGAGGATCTGGCCGAACTGATATACGATTTGCAGTGCGCCAACGAGCAGGCAAAGATCACAGTGAAGCTGGTATCCTCCACGGGCGTGGGCACGATCGCCAGCGGCGTGGCCAAGGCCGGCGCCGGCGGCATATTGATTTCCGGCGGAGAGGGCGGCACCGGTGCCGCGCCTCTGAGTTCGATTCACCACGCGGGACTGCCCTGGGAGATCGGGCTGGCGGAAGCCCATCAGGTGCTGTGCCGCAACCGGCTGCGCCAGAATGTGACGCTGGAAACGGACGGAAAGCTGATGTCCGGCCATGATGTGGCCGTGGCGCTTTTGCTGGGCGCGGAGCAGTTCGGCTTTGCCACCGCGCCGCTGATTGCGATCGGCTGCCGGATGATGCGCGTGTGCCATCTGGGCACCTGCCCGTTCGGAGTCGCCACGCAGGATCCGGTGCTGCGCAAGCGCTTTGTCGGCAAGCCGGAATATGTGGAACGGTTCATGCTGTTTATCGCGGAGCAGCTGCGGGAAATTATGGCGAAGCTGGGCGCGCGCACCGTGAACGAGCTGGTGGGCCGCAGCGACCTGCTGGCAATAAAGCCGGATGTCGCGATGGATCTGAGCGATCTGATCGGTTTTGCGAGGAACACGCACTTCCAGCCGGAGTGCAGGCATGATTTTCGGCTGTCCGAGCGCACCGATGTCAGACTGCATGGGGATCACGTATACCTGACCACCGGGGATCGGGCATTCGGCACGATGCTGCGCGGGCCCCGCGAAATTCAGGCCAGCGGAAGCGGCGGCCAGTCTTTCGGGGCATTCCTCCAATCGGGTCAGTCGGTTACGCTGTACGGCGTGGCAAACGACTACCTGGGCAAAGGGCTGTCCGGCGGTACGCTTGCGGTGTGTCCGCCGGTGGACAGCGCCTGGCGGAAGCAGGACACGCTGATCGGCAACGTCGCGCTGTACGGCGCGACCGCCGGTTACGCGTTTATCGCCGGCATGGCGGGCGAGCGCTTCGCGGTCCGCAACTCCGGCGCGTGGGCGGTGGTGGAAGGCCTGGGCGATCACGGCTGCGAATACATGACCGGCGGTCGGGTTGCGGTGCTTGGGCCGGTGGGGGACAACTTCGCGGCCGGCATGTCCGGCGGCATCGCCTGGGTGCTGGACGAGGACGGGACGCTGTCGAACCGGCTGAATCCCGGCCATGTGAAGGCCTATCCGACGGAGCCGGCGCAGCAGGAGGAGCTCAGGCAGCTGCTCGCGATGCACGAAAGCGCGACGGGTTCCGCCAAAGCCCGGCAGATTCTTGAGGATTTCGGCCGGTTCCTGCCGCTGTTCAAAGCGGTGATATCCGACGAGTACCTGGCATTCCTGAAAGGAGCGTGACGGCATGGGCAAAGCGACCGGCTTTTTGGAGTATTCCCGCAGTGAAAATCCGTACAGGGATCCGCGCGGGCGCCTGGCGGATTTTGAGGATCTGCACGTCCATTACGGTGCCGGAGTCCGCCGCTGCCAGGCGGCGCGCTGCATGGAATGCGGCGTGCCCTTCTGCCAGTCGGATTTCGGATGCCCGCTCAACAACCTGATTCCCGAGTGGAACGATCTCCTGTTTCGCGGCCATGAGCGGGAGGCGCTGGAACGTCTGCTGGAAACGGCGCCGTTTCCGGAGTTTACCGGCCGGGTATGCCCGGCGCTGTGCGAGAAGGCCTGCAACCTGGCCGACGACGGGGTCACCAACCGGGATAATGAACTGTATCTGATCGAAACCGGCTTTGCCCGGGGCTGGGTCAAACCGCGCCTGCCGCGGGTCCGGACCGGGAAAACGGCGGCAGTGGTCGGCAGCGGGCCTTCCGGGCTCGCGGCAGCCGATCTGCTGAACCGTATGGGGCACAGCGTCACCGTGTTCGAGCGTGCGGATGCTCCCGGCGGGCTGATGATGTACGGCATTCCCAACATGAAGCTGCCGAAGGAAATCGTCGCGCGGCGCATTGCCCTGATGGAAGCGGAAGGCGTCGTGTTCCGTCTGAACTCCGATGTAGACCGGGAGACGATCGCGGGTTATGACGCCGCCGTTCTGTGCGGCGGAGCCCGCAAGCCGCGGGCGCTGCGCGTGGAAGGCGATCAGGCGGACGGCGTGTGCTTTGCCGTGGATTTCCTGACCGGGGCGACCAGGGCGCTGCGCACGGGGAAGGCGCCTGCCGTTTCCGCCGCGGGAAGGCATGTGATCGTGGTGGGCGGCGGCGATACCGGCAACGACTGCGTGGGCACGGTGCTGCGGCAGGGCTGCGCTTCGGTAATTCAGCTTGAAATGATGCCTGCCTCTCCGGAAAAGCGGCTGCCCGGAAATCCGTGGCCGGTATGGCCCCGGATCCTGCGGACCGATTACGGCCAGCTGGAAGCGATCGCGGTGCAGGGACAGGATCCGAGGGTGTATGAAACCACCGTCCGCGCGCTTGCCGCCGATGAAGAGGGAAGACTTCGTTCCGTCACGACAGTGCGTCTGGACGGCGCGCATCAGCCGATCGCCGGCACCGAACAGGAGCTGCCCTGTGAGCTGCTGCTGATTGCCGCCGGGTTTATCGGCTGCGAGGAGCGGACGCTGAACGCGTTTGGCCTGTCCGCGGACGGCAGGGGCCGCCTTTTGCCGGAGAACGGTTCGCATCATCTGGGCGGGAAGCTGTTTTCCGCCGGGGATATGCGCACCGGCCAGTCGCTGGTGGTGCGCGCGCTTAAGGACGGCAGGGCAGCGGCTGAGGAAATCGATCGATGGCTGAGGGAGAACGGATGATGGCAAAATACATTTTTGTGACCGGCGGCGTGGTCTCCGGCCTGGGCAAGGGAATCACGGCGGCGTCTCTGGGAAGGCTGCTCAAGGCGCGCGGGCTGAAGGTGGCGGCGCAGAAGCTGGATCCGTACATCAATGTGGACCCGGGCACCATGAGCCCGTATCAGCACGGCGAAGTGTATGTAACCGAGGACGGCGCGGAAACCGATTTGGACCTGGGGCATTACGAGCGGTTTATCGACGAGGACCTGAATCAGTATTCCAACCTGACCACCGGCAGAGTGTATTCCAACGTGATTCAGCGCGAGCGCCGGGGCGGCTATCTGGGTTCCACGGTGCAAACGATTCCGCACATTACCGATGAGATCAGGCATTTTATTTACCGCGTGGCAGAGAAGACCGATGCTGATGTGGTGATCACGGAAATCGGCGGAACCATCGGCGACATCGAAAGCCAGCCGTTTCTCGAGGCGATCCGGCAGGTGGGCCTGGAGGTGGGACGCGAAAACGCGCTGTACGTCCACGTAACGCTGGTTCCGTACCTGCGGGCCAGCGGGGAGCACAAATCCAAGCCCACCCAGCACAGCGTGAAGGAACTGCAGGGGATGGGCATCAGCCCGAACATCATCGTTCTTCGGGTGGATGAGAAAATCGAAGACAGGGAGATCTTCGCGAAGATCGCCCATTTCTGCAATGTCAAGCCGGACTGCGTGATCGAAAACGCGACGCTGCCGATCCTCTACGAGGTGCCGCTGATGCTGGAAGAGGCGAATCTGTCGGGCATCGTCTGCCGGGAACTCGCCCTTGAGACGCCGCCGCCCGATCTTGCGGGCTGGCGGGAAATGGTGAAGCGCATCCGGTACCAGTCGGGTACAGTAAAGATCGCGCTGGTCGGCAAGTACGTGCAGCTGCACGACGCGTATCTATCGGTGGCGGAGGCCCTGCGCCATGCCGGCTACGCGCAGGACGCGAAGGTCGATATCCTGTGGATCGATTCGGAGAGCCTGACCCGGGAAAACGTCGGGGAGATCCTGTCTCCGGCCCAGGGAATCATCGTGCCCGGCGGTTTCGGCGCGAGGGGCATCGAGGGCATGATTCTGGCGGCGCAATACGCGCGGACCCACCGAAAGCCGTTTTTCGGCATCTGCCTGGGCATGCAGATCGCGGTGATCGAATTCGCGCGCAATGTCGCAGGACTGGAAGGCGCCGATTCCCGTGAATTCGATGAAACCGCGCCTTTCCGGGTGATCGATTTTATGCCGGGCCAGAACGATGAGATCGATAAGGGCGGCACGCTGCGGCTGGGCAGGTATCCCTGTGTGCTGAAAGAGAATACCGTCATCGCCCGCTGCTATCGCACACTGGAAATCAGCGAGCGGCACCGCCATCGGTACGAGTTTGCAAACGAATTTCGGGAGCCGCTCGTGAACGCCGGGCTTTGCCTGTCGGGGCTCTCGCCCGATGGACGGCTGGTGGAAACCGTGGAACTTCCGGGGGAAGAGTTTTACGTCGGCGTGCAGTTCCATCCGGAGTTCAAGAGCCGCCCGAACAGGCCGCATCCGCTGTTTGTCGGATTCATAAGCACCGCGATGGGCGCGGGAACTCCCGCGGAGAGTGCCGGCTGACCCGGGCCTCCGGGCTGATTTCGGAACTTTGGGCACCGCTTTCAGCGTCGCGTCCGCGCGCCGATGAAAACTCAGGTCTTCGCACCGGCCTCCGCGAAGACCGTATTGTGGCAGGCTCCCAAACGCCGGCATTCTCTTTTTTCACCGGAAACGATGAAGCCGCTCCAGGGGAAGGCAGCACCGCATAATTCGCCGCGGAAGTGCAGGCGAATTATGCGGTGCTGCTTTCATGCTTCCCGCTGTTTCCCTGAATCCCTTCGCTCCGCCGTCCGGACGCGAAGCAAAACGAAAAACCCCGGACGGAACGGTTCGCGCGGGAGCGGACGCCTTTTCTCCCGGGAAGCGATTGACAGCGAAGCGCGGAGTGGTTATACTAACAGTATAATCGGAGCGCCCGAAGCAGCGCGGCAGCCGAGGCAGGGGAATTCGCTGCCGGCGGCATGTGCGGGGGACCCGAATGCCGCCCGGAAGCACTGCGGGCGGCACAGAAGGGGGATTTGAAATGAGGAAAAGCGCCTGGATTGCGTGGATGCTGGTATTCGTTCTGCTGACGGCAGCCGGCCCGGCGACGGCGGAGGCGGATCATACCGGGTACCGGCTGGACAAGGTGGTGGTTCTGAGCCGCCACAACATCCGGTCG
>JAFWEY010000032.1 GCA_017512675.1 Clostridia bacterium
CGGGACCGCTCAATGCCGCCGGGCATCAAAAGGCTGTTTCCCGACGCACGCCTCTCTAATACCCGAAGCCCCGCAGCGGTATCGCTGCGGGGCTTCGGGCATCACTCTTCGTCGTCGAGCGCCCAGTTCATCTCGTCCAGTTCGGCGTGCATGTACTCGGCCCAGCTGTACTGGTTCATGTAATCCCCGAGATACGGGTATTTTGAATCCCTTTTCCGGGCCAACCAGTCGTACAAATCGCATTCGATTTTGTCCGCGGCGATGGCCATGCTGCCCCGCTGCTTGACGATGATGCCGGTAAGCTTAAGCTTCGTCATCGTGTTCTGCAGGTCCTGACGAAGATTGCTCAGATACGACGCCTTTTTCTCCGGGTCACCGCCGTCCTCCCAGAGGGAACCGATGATCTCGCCGTTGGTGGTCTGTGCGCCGCGGTTGTTGACCAGCAGCGCGACGATTTCCTTGGTTCGGGAATACTTGAAAGCCACCGGCTTGCCGTCCACGAACAGCTCGAAGTTTCCGAACGTCTGGGCGAACACGCGCTTGTGCGTTTTCTGCTCCGAAGGATGCCGTAAATCCTCGAGCTCCCTGCGCAGCGCGTTTTCTGAAGCGGGCTTGAGTACGTATCCGCTGGCGTGCAGCGACAGTGCCGCGCAGCCGTGTTTCTGGCTTTTTGACAGGTAAACCAGGTTGATCAGCGGGTACAGCTCCTTCAGATACTGGCCCAGATTCAGCCCGTCGAGTTCCGGCATTTCGGGCTCGAGAAAGGCGACGTCGATTTCCTTCTCTCGGGCGGTCGCGAGCGCGTTCAGACTGCTGTCACAGCAGAGAATCTCGGCGTCCGGCTGAATTTTGGCGAGCATCGCGGAAAGCTTGCTCAGGCTGTCGGCGTTTTTGTCAACGGCCAGGAAGGTCATTGTTCGTCCCCTCCCCATCCGATGGCGCGAACCTGCTGGTGTCTGCGCTGCGCCGGAGTCATATGAAGCGGATCCGGCTCGCCCAAAAGCAGCATGTCGCCGCCGTTCAGCGCCGCCTCGCGCAGCGGGCCTGCGCTCAGGTCGGAAATGACCAGCGCGGCGAAGCGATCGTAGTTGTCGTCGTCAATGACGGGGAAGTGATACCGCATGCGGTACCAGTGCGCAGGATCAAAATCCATGCTGCCGGTGTGCAGGCGATCGGCTGTGGCTTCCACCTCGTCCGGTCCCGCGAGCTGGCCGGGAGCAAGGTTCAGGTCGTCGCAGAACAGCATCGCGTAGGCGCGCAGAATCTGTGCGCGAACCGTTTCCCGCTTGCCGCCGCGCAGGATCTCGGTATCCATCACCTTGTAATAGTAGTCCCGGGCCGCCTCATCCTCGTCAAAGCGCAGGATCGCGTCGTACAGTGCCCGGTCAATCATCGGATGCGCCATATAACCCTCCGGTTCATGATAGGATTCGGATACATTGTACATCGAATCGGCCGGGATGGCAAGCGTTTCTTTTCAAGCCGGTTCGGCCGGTCCGGACGCTGCTGCCGCGCCGTGGGCGAAAGAATAACGCGCATAAGGTGGTTTCGCCCTGCCGGATATGGTAGTATGGTCCTGTAACAGGAGCTTGCCATGCCGCCGTGCGCACGGTGCGGTCAGGGCCGGGGCACGCTCACGAAGCATGAAACAGAAACTGAAATTCGGGAAGAGAGGGATATGTTCTCAATGAAAAAGCTGATCGCGATTCTGCTTCTGGTTCTTCCGTGCTTGCCGACAGGACTTGCGGAGTCTGCTCTGACGCCCGGGCGCGCAATGATGGATTTCTCCGCGCCGACCACCGACGGGGAGGAGATTGCCCTGTCAGAGCTGCTCGGTGAAAAGGACCTGGTGGTGCTGAACATTTTCGCTACCTGGTGTCCGCCCTGCGAACGGGAATTCCCGATGATTGACGAGATCTACCAAAAATACAGCGACAGGATGGAAATCGTGGCACTGTCCGGTTACGAGGGAGACAGCATGGATGCGATCGCCGATTATAAGGCGGGGCATGGGCTGTCCTTTCCGATGGGCTCCGCAACCGGCACAGGTCTTATGGATTTTCTGCAGGTGGAGGCTTATCCCACCACTGTATTCATCGATCGCGGCGGGAACATGAACTGTGCTGTGGTCGGTTCGTTCCCGTTCCCGGAGGCCTTCGAGTCGGTGGTCACGTACTTTCTGAAGGAAGACTACGACGGCGCCCCTGCCGCACTGTACGGCGTTTACGCGTTCGATCAGAACGACGAACTGGTGCCGGGCGTGACGGTCAACTTCTGTACGGACACCGTTTGCCAGCCCGCCGTCACGAACGAAAACGGCGTCATTTGCTTTACGGGTCCGCTGGACAACTACCATTTGCAGGTTCTCCAGGTTCCGGAGGGATACACCTTCGACGAAAGCTTTGATGCGTACGTCAGCGAGGAATCCGGATGGGTGGGCATCCCGGTGACCAGGAACTGATTGCGATCGAACGCGAATGCAGGGTTTGCAGCGGGAGCCGCGCATGGACACGATGGGGTTCATGCGCGGCTCCCGCTGAATTGTGTGACGGGGGACCGACAGCGGGGATATGCACAAAAAAAAAGACCGCCTTCGACGGTCTTTTTCCGAACCTTTTACTCGGCAGCGGCAGCCTTGTTCAGGCGCTTCGCCATGCGTGCCTTTTTCCGGTTGGCTGCGTTTTTATGGATAACGCCCTTGCTCGCGGCTTTATCGATCGCGCCCATTGCGACAGACAGGGACGCTGCGTCGGCAGTGCCGGCTTCGATGGCGTTCTCATACTTCTTCAAAGAAGTGCGCATTGCGGACTTAATCATGCGATTGCGAAGATTCTTTTTCTTGTTGACCTTCACACGCTTGATGGCAGATTTGATATTCGGCAAAACATTTCACCTCCCAGCCATTCAATGAACAAGAGATATTTTATCATGCGGTGCGCGGTTTTGCAACAGCTTTTCTTACTTTTCTGGTTAAGAATTACACTCATCCAGGTATTTTTGCCCGCTTTCGATGGATGCGAGCACTGCTTGCGGAGCCGGCCCGCCCGGAACCCGGCGGTCGGAAACGCACGCCAGGATCGATAGCGCATCGAATACGTCCGCATCGAACAGTTCGCTGTATTCGCGCATCTGCGCAAGCGAGAATTCGTTCAGCGATTTGTCCTGCCGAATCGCGTCCAATACCATGCGCCCGACCACTTCATGGGCCTGACGGAACGGCATGCCCTTGCGCACCAGGTAATCGGCGGCATCTGTCGCGTTGGTGAACCCGCCGGCGGCGCCCTTTTCCATCACTTCTTTTCTGAAGGACAGGGTTTTCAGCATGCCGTCAAACACCAGCAGGCATTTCGTCCAGGTGTCATGGGCGTCAAACAGCGCTTCCTTGTCCTCCTGCATATCCTTGTCATAGGCAAGCGGGATCCCCTTCATCGTGGTCAGAAGGCCTATCAGGTCGCCGTACACCCTGCCGGTTTTGCCCCGGATCAGCTCCGCCACATCGGGATTCTTCTTTTGCGGCATGATGGAGGAGCCGGTGGCGAAGCCGTCGTCCATTTCGACAAACCGGAATTCGTGGCTGGACCACAGCACCAGCTCTTCGCAGAAACGGCTCAGATGCATCATCGAAACGCTTGCGGCGTAGATGTAATCCAGCATGAAATCGCGGTCGGACACCCCGTCCATCGAATTCTCGGTGATGCGCGAAAAGCCCAGAAGCTCGGCGACCCTTTGGCGGTTCAGCGGATAGGTGGTTCCGGCCAGCGCGCCGGACCCCAGCGGCATCGAATCGGCGTGATCGCGAACCTCCCGAAGCCGCTGATCGTCGCGCTTCAGCATCTGGAACCATGCCATCATATGATGAGCCAGCGTCACCGGCTGGGCCTTTTGCAGGTGCGTATACCCGGGCATTACGGTGTCAAGGTGCTGACGTGCGGTCGAAAGCACGGTGCGCATCAGGTCCTGCAGCAGATCCCGCGTCTGGGAAACCGCGTTCATCACGAACATGTGCCCGTCCAGTGCCACCTGATCGTTGCGGGAACGGCCGGTGTGCAGCCGCTTGCCGTTTTCGCCGATGCGCTCGATCAGCAGCTTTTCGATGTTCATGTGAATGTCTTCCGCTTCGGTATCAAACTGCACCTTGCCCTGCGCGATGTCCTTGCGGATTCCTTTCAGGCCTTCCACGATTTCTCGGGCTTCCTCCCCGGTCAGGATACCGGTTTCTCCCAGCATCGTCGCGTGGGCGATGGAACCCGAGATATCTTCGGCGTACAGCCGTTTGTCAAATGAAATCGATGAATGAAAATCGTCCACCATGTGGTCGGTGGCCTTTTCAAAACGTCCTCCCCAAAGCTTCATGCTGCAATCCTCCGCGTCGGTTGTCTGTCATATGGAATACGGGAGGCCGGAGCCTCCCGTACAGTATACCACAATTCCCGCAATTTGGCCATCAGCCGTTCCCGGCTGCTTCGTTCTTTTGCTTCATCATGGCGCTGACCTTGAGCGGCAGGCCGAACAGGTTGATGAAGCCGGCGGCATCCTTATGGTTGTAAAGCTCCTTGCTGTCGCCGAAGGTGGCAATTTCTTCCATGTACAGCGAGTACGGGGATTTGACGCCGGCCGGGATCACGTTGCCCTTGTACAGCTTGAGGCGCACCGTTCCGGTGACTGTCTGCTGGGTGCTCTCGGCAAAGGCGCTCATCGCTTCGCGCAGCTGGGTGTTCCAGCAGCCGTCGTAGACCAGTTCGGCAAAGCGGATCGCCATCTGGTCCTTGTAGTGGGCCAGCGTCTTTTCCAGCGTGATGCTTTCCAGGATCTGGTGCGCGTCGTACAGGATCCGTCCTGCGGGATTCTCGTACACGCCGCGGCTTTTCATGCCGACCAGCCGGTTTTCAACCAGGTCGTCGATGCCGACGCCGTTGCGCGCGCCGATCTCGTTCAGTTTTTCGATGATGGCTACAGGACCGTAGGCTTCGCCGTTCACCATTGTCGGGATGCCTTTGACAAACTCCAGTTCGATGTACTCAGGCTGATCCGGCGCCTCTTCCGGGGTTTTGCAGATCAGGCACAGATCCTTCGGCGGCTCGTTCCAGGGATTTTCCAGGTCGCAGCCCTCGTGGGAGAGGTGCCACAGATTGCGGTCCATCGAGTAGGGGCGCTTTTTATTGAGCGACACTTCCAGCCCGCGCGCTTCCGCGTAGGCGACCTCCTCTTCGCGGGTCTTCAGATCCCAGATGCGCCAGGGCGCGATGATCTTCATTTCGGGCGCCATCGATTTGATCGTCAGCTCGAACCGGACCTGATCGTTGCCTTTGCCGGTCGCACCGTGGCAGATCGCGGTCGCGCCTTCCTTTTTCGCGATTTCCACCAGCCGTTTGGCGATGATCGGCCGCGCGAAGGAAGTGCCGAGCAGGTACTTCTGCTCGTATTTTGCGTTCATGGCCAGCGTCGGCCAGATGTACTGGGTGACGAATTCCTCCCGCACGTCCTCGATATAGATTTTGCTCGCGCCGGAGCGGATCGCTTTTTCCTTCAGCGGAGCCAGTTCTTCGCCCTGTCCGACGTCGACCGCAACCGCGATCACATCGTAATCGTAATTCTCTTTCAGCCAGGGAATGATGACGGTGGTATCCAGCCCGCCGGAATATGCGAGTACAACTTTCTCTTTTGCCATGAGTATGCCTCCGGATCGTTCGATTTCGTTCTTCAGAACGGGAATAAATATACACCATCCTGTATAAAAATGCAATACATGAATGGGTTAAATATTTGATTGCGCAGGGGCCTGTCCCGACGCGTCCGCCGCCTGGAATACGAAGGAAATGCTCTGATGGGAAGATCGTTCCCGGGTCTGCCACTCGACGCGATACAGCGTGTCGAACGGCGGCTCCGGATTGATTGTCCCGATGCGGCAGTCCAGATCGGTATCCCAGTTGAGTTCAACGATTCCCGACAGCAGCAGCCTGCCGTCCTGCTCGAGCGGGCGAAGCGGGGTGATCAGCCGGAAGGTGACGGCGGAGGGCTGTTCCAGATCGTATACGTCGATCAGCCGCACCGCGCGTTCGCCCGGCATATGCATCAGCGTGCGCTGATAGCTTCGCACGCCTGCCTGGCCGGGATAGGCACTGGCCAGATCCATCGTCAGAAGGCTGTAAAAGGGCGCGCAGCGAACCTCGATATCGCTGGCCTTGCCGTCCGGCCGCTGTTCGCACCCGTCGATCAGCGGCGGCGCATGCCGATCGCTGTCCGGCAGGGAAGACATCACGGCAACAGGCCGTCCGTTCAGAAACAGCGCGTAATCCCCGGCACAGGCGCAGCCGTATCCGCCGCCGGAAAGAGCGACGAAGAAGTCCGGCCCGCGCTCGGCCAGGAGCCGCATTTCCGGAATGTCGATTCTGTCGTGCTTTGGCGCGTGGGCCGCTTCCTGCAGGAAATCTCCCCGGTACAGGCCGGTCAGAATCTGCCGGTAGAGCGAGCCGGTGTCCGTGTACAGAGTCGGCTGCGAAGGACTTGGCTGCACCCGGTTCAGGTACGCCGCAAGCGAACAGACGCTGCGGATCCGGGCACCGACGCCCAGGCGGTACAATTCGTCCGGGTCGATTGCAGGCTGCATCGACTGACCGCCGGGGTTCAGGAACCAGCGCCGATCGATGTGCAGCATCGGAAACGTGCGCGCCATCGATACAAAGCGCTCGTCATCCCGCGCCTCCACTTCGCCTCCGCTGGCCGCGCGAAGCAGTTCGAAGGAGTCGTTGAAGGCGAGCGCGTCCTGCAGGTGTTTTTCGATCCCGTGGCGGCAGCCGTGCGTCGGTATGCCGTTCATCGCCTTTTCCAGACAGGGCAGAAGCCGCCGCAATCCCAGCCAGCGCCGCTTGTCCTCGCGTTCGGTGAACAGCAGCGCGGTCAGCGCGTTCAGAAGGTATTCCGGCTCCGCTTCTGCGGGAAGCTGGAGTGTTCCGTCGATCAGCGGGGAAGTAAAGCGCGCGGCAATCGCCTGGCGCGCCCGGCGCACAGCCGGTTCCGCGCGGTTTTCCAGCACCGCGCTCGCAGTGGCCAGCAGTGCGGCAGTCTTTACCGCGTGTTGATCGTGGGCGGTCTCGGCGGCGTCCGGCCAGCTTCCGTCAGGCGCATTCCACTCGCTCTCTTCGCTGATCTGGTACAGCAGGTCCGCACAGCGCGGGATATAACGTCCGTCTCCCAGCGCGCAGGTGCCGAGGCACAGCGCTTTGAGCATCTCACGCCGCGCGAGCACAGCGCGCTGCGTTTCGGGATCCTGTCCAAAGTATCCGCTTGCCGTCGCGATCGGCAGCGGAGCGAGACAGGCTGCCTGGGCGCGGCGGATCCAGCTTTCACGGCGTTCGGGATCGAGGGTCGCGAACACACTGCGTTCCTCGGCGGCGGGCAGCGGATGAAAGCTGTCTGCCGAGACCAGGCTCAGCAGCAGCCGGTCCTGTCTGAGCGAAAACATGACAAATCCCTCCCCGCGCTTTGAATGTGCGCACCGGCGCAAACGCCGCCGCGTTTCGGCGATGGCTGCCGCATGACTGCGGCTGTCCGGAGATTCAGCCGGTAACGTCCGGCAGATCGATCCAGCGGCCGGAGCGGATGGATTCCTTCAGAGCGTCGATCTCGCGCGCGAGATACAGCGCTTCGTCCGCGTCAGGCGCGGGCGCTTTCTGCCGGGCGACGCAATCGAGGAACGTGAAATAGGCGTGCATATGCCCGCGGTCCCAACCGATCGGGTTCTTGACCGGCAGAAATCTGCCGCCCGGCGCCGGGTATCTGGCGACAGCTGCAATGTGTACGAAGCCTTTCTCGCCGCCGAGCGGCCGGTCGGGCAATGTGTTATCGTAGAATTCCAGATAATTCGGCTGCATCAGATTGAAGCGCAGAGCGCCGCGGTCGCCGCAGATTTCAAACCGCAGCTCATCCTCGGTGCCGGTGGCGATTTTCGACACCTCACAGCTTCCCAGCGCGCCGTTTTTCAGCTGGAGCAGGCACAGCGCCTGATCCTCCGCCGTGATTTCCACCTGTGCGCCTCCGCGCGCCGGCCGCACCGGATACAAAACCCGGCCGGCGCACAGTACGCGCTGCGGTTTGCCGGCAAGCCAGTTGATCAGATCCAGCGCGTGGGCTCCGAGATCCAGCAGAACGCCGCCTTCAGCCAGCTGCTTCCAGCCGGCCGGCCGGTTGGGGTCGATGGAGCCCGAATGCAGATAATCGCAGCGGAACGACAGAATGGTTCCGAGCCGTCCCTCGTCGATCAGTTCTCTGGCGCGCATTGTGGCCGGCAGGAAACGGTTGTTGTTCGCCACCATCAGCAGCCGGCCGCTCTCTTTCACCGCGTCGCGGATGCGCGAAGCGGCTTCGGAATCCGTAGCGATCGGCTTATCGACATAGACGTGCTTTCCGGCCTTCAGCGCGGCGACGACGATTTCTTCGTGCAGGCTGTTAGGGGTGCAAACGGAAACCACATCGATTCCGGGAACGCGCAGCAATTCCTGCCAGTCTTTGCAGGCCGTTTCGAAACCCGCGTCGCGCCGGGCGATTTCTGCGTTTTCATAGTGCGCCGCGCATACGGCCTTCAAAACCGGGCGGAACGGCGCGTCCTGATAGAACAGCGGGATTTCTCTCAATGCGTGGGTATGGGTTTTCCCCATGAACCCCCAGCCGATGACACCGATACCGATCTTTTGCATATGCACTTCCTCCGTTTCTGTCGGCCTGGAGCAGCGCTGCGCGAATGAAATGCGCGGACGGATTGCGGGGCGCTCCTCAGCCGGTTTTCTGGGATGTCGCCAGGCCCCTGAGAACGTGGCCCTGATGCATGCCGCTCAATCCGCCCAGCGGCTGTTTCATGGAAAGGATGCCGGCCCGGAAGAACAGGCCCAGGATGGGCAGGTCGGTGACAGTCAGCTGCTGGACCGCATACATGGCTTCACGCATTTCCTCGGCCGTTTCCGCCTTGTAGGAATCGGCGATGTACCCGTCCATATCGCTGGAGCTGTAACGCGAGTAATTGCAGTTCCCCTCGGAACCCAGCAAAAACTGCAGGTATGGAATCGTGTTCAGTTCGAACGCGCACAGCGCCAGATCGAAGCTGCCTTCCTGCATTTCCTTGACGACGGCCGCCTGGCTTCCGACGCTCACCTGAATGTCAAACCCCACGGCCTTCAGCTGGCGGGCGATTGTGTTTGCCGCTTCGGTGCGGGTGGAGGTGGTTCCGCGATCGTAAGTGATCAGGTTCAGCCGCAGCGGATGGGTTACCCCGTCCACGGTCTTTTCCAGCATTCCGTCGCCGTCAGTGTCGTCCCACCCGGCGTCCAGAAGAATCTTCAGCGCCCGTTCCGGCGAGTAGTCGTAGATCGCCGACTGGGGATCGTAGATCCAGGAACCGGGGATGACCGGCACTTCGCTTTCCTGAACCATGCCGGCATAGACCGAGTCGCCCAGCGACGTCCGGTCCAGCGCGTACATGATCGCCTGGCGGACGTTCAGATCGGACAGAATGCCGTCGCGCAGGTTCGGAACAATGCATTCGTAGGTGTTGGTGGAATAATCGAGCGTCATCCGGTCTTCCAGGCTCCGGTAAAGAGCAGCGGTCGGATAATCGGTGGCCAGCGCGTCGATTTCGCCCAGTTCCATGCCGGTCAGCGCGGCCTTCGTCGTGCGATAGCATATCGCGACCACGCTGCTGACTGCACCGGATGCGCGCCGCCACCACAGCGGATTCTGCTCGACGCGGATCGAATGGCCGATTTCATAGCCGACATACCAATACGGACCGGTGCCCATCGGCAGCGCGTATTCCAGCGTGTTTTGCTGGACGACCGGAAAGGTCATCGCGTAGAGCATCATGTATTTGGGCCCGTTGCTCTTGACTTCCAGCGTCAGATCGTCGATGGCCCGCATGTCGTTGATTGGCGTAAGAATGTTGTACCAATAGGAATCCGGGTTGGCCTTCGCCGCCTGGTAGCTGGCCACGACGTCGTATGCGGTCAGGGTTTCACCGTTGTGAAACCGGATGCCCGGCCGCAGAACGAAAGTCCAGACGCCGTTGCTGTAATACCAGCGGTTGGCCAGAAGAGGGGAGGGCTGCAGGTTTTTGTCCAGCTGCACCACGGATTCGAACACCAGACTGTTCAGGTTGAGCAGATCGGTGTACGTGCAGTTCAGCGGATGCACGATCGCTTCTCCGCCGACCACAATGCCCAGGGTTACGTCGCCGTGCTCCATGGATCCGGAGGAGGAATCCACCTCCGGCTGCTCCGCGGCCGGCGCGGCCGTCGGTTGGGCGGTAAAATCGGTGATCGACAGATCCGCGGCGATGATTTGCCCGGGCTGCACATACCCGGCGGCGCTGTACCCTTCCACGGTGCCGTCCGCTGTCACGACGGCCTGCTGACCGGCAGCCGTCTGGTTTTCCTGTATAACGGGCGTGATGACGGCGGGCTGGCGGCCGCAGCCGGAAAGCAGCAGAGGGAACAGCAGAACCAGCGCGAGGATCTTGTTTTTCAATGCGTTAACTCCTTTGGTGCGGGTTTCAGGAATACAGCTTCCGGTAGGCTACCAGCGCCAGCGCGATGCGCGACACATACTTTTGCGTTTCAGGGTTCGATTCCGGGATGGCCGTGAGCTTCTTGCCGTCAGCGGAAAACGCTTTGTCCTGAAGCCATTTGCTGACGTTTCCCTCTCCGGCATGATAGGCGGCGGTGACGGTAGCCAGATCCGAACCGAAGCGCTTTTCCAGATAATTGAGGTACCAGCAGCCATAGCGGATGTTGGTATCCGGATCGAGCAGCGAGCTTTCGGTGTAGGAATCGTCGCCCAGCTTTTCGGCGATCCAGGAACCCGTATTCGGCATGATCTGCATCAGCCCGACGGCGCCGGTCCGGGATGTTTCGTTCGGCCGAAAGGAGGATTCACAGTAGATGACCGCGGCCACCCGGGCTTTTTCCAGCTGGTACTCGTCGGCCCATCGATCGATGGATTCGGTATAAAGCAGGGGATAGGGAGGTTCCGTCGGCAGCGCTGAGGGCAGGCGCTCTGCCGGCTTTCGGGCGAACAGCCTGCTCAGACCGAATACTGTCAGCGCGATCAGCGCGACGGCGACGGCAGCCTCGACGATCAGCCACTTGCGCTTCTTCACAGATGTTTCCTCCGAAGCGCCTGATAGAGCCTGGTCACCTCGCTGCGCAGGTCCTCGACGGTTTTGGAGGTCCGGATCACGCGGTCGGCGCGTTCTTCCTTATCGCCAACGGGCATCTGGCTGTCGATGCGCTGCTCGATTTCCTCGCGCGTGAGACTGTCCCGCTGCATCACCCGCTGAATCTGGGTTTCCCGGTCCACCGACAGCACCCATACCTCGTCGCACAGCACATCCATGCCGGTTTCGAACAGAAGCGGAATATCCAGCACCACGACATCCGTCTGAGCGTTTTCCACGCGGTTCAGCATTTCCTTCTGGATGGCCGGATGGAGAATCCCTTCCAGCTGGCGCTTGCGCGCCACATCGGCGAATACGATCTGCCCGAGCTTGGCGCGATCCAGCTTTCCGGGCTCCAGAAAGACGTCGTCGCCGAACGCCTCCCGAATCGGTTCGAGCACCGGACTGCCGTCCTGCGTCAGTTCGCGGGAAATCTGATCCGCATCGATGACCTCGCATCCCAGATCCGCGAGAATGCCTGCGCAGGTCGTTTTTCCGCAGCCGATCCCCCCGGTCAGCCCGAGAATGAACGGTTTATTCCTTGCATGCATACCAGGTTCCCCCTGTCGTTATGTCGACAATCAGAGGCACGGAAAGGGTTTCGGCCTGCTCCATCGCCTGACGAAGCAAAGCGACAACCGCATCCTGTTCCTCAAGCGGCGCTTCCACAATCAGTTCGTCGTGTACCTGCAGAATCAGCCGCGCCTTCAGGTGCTGTTCCTTCAGCGCGCGATCCACCCGGATCATCGCGATCTTGATGATGTCCGCGGCGGTGCCCTGAATCGGGCTGTTCATCGCCGCGCGCTCGGCGAAGCTGCGCATGTTGTAATTGGAACTCGTCAGATCCTTCAGATAGCGGCGGCGGCCCCGCAGCGTCGTGACAAAGCCTTCGGCCCTGCCCCGGGCCACGCAGGCGTCCATAAACGCGTGCACCTTCGGATAGCGCGCGAAATAGCGCTTCATGAATTCCGCGGCCTGCGCACGGCTGACGCCGAGGTTGCGCGCCAGTCCGAACTCGGAAATGCCGTATACCAGGCCGAAGTTGACGGCCTTGGCAGCGGAGCGCATCTGTCCGGTCACGTCCTCCAGCGGCACGCCGTAGACTTCGCTGGCGGTGCGGCGATGGATGTCCTGCCCCAGCCGGAACGCCTCGCACATCACCGGATCGCCGGACATGTGGGCCAGCACGCGAAGCTCGATCTGCGAGTAGTCGGCGTCCACCAGGACGCAGCCCTCGCCGGCGACAAACGCGGCGCGGATTTCCTTGCCCATTTCGGTGCGTACGGGAATGTTCTGCAGATTCGGTTCGTTCGAACTGATGCGGCCGGTGACCGCCGCGGTCTGATCGAACACGGTATGTACGCGCCCGTCGCCGGCGCGCAGACGCAGCAGCGCTTCGATGTAGGTGCTGTTGAGCTTGAATACCTTTCGGTACTCGAGGATTTTCGGCACGATCGGATGCTGCAGCTCGATCTGTTCCAGCTTCTCGGCGCTGGTGGAGCGGGTTCTGTCGGTGCTGAGATGCAGTTTGTCGAACAGAATCGCCGCAAGCTGCTTCGGGGAATTCAGGTTGAAGGCTTCGCCGGCGAGCTCATGGATTTCACCCTTCAGCCTTTCGATATCGGCGCGAAAGCGCGCGCCGAGTTCTTCGAGGACCGCCGGATCCGTAGCGAATCCCGCCTGTTCCATGTCCCGCAGCGAGCGGGAGAGCGGCAGTTCGATATCGCGGTACAAATCAGTCAGATGATCCTGCTCCATTCGCGCGCTGTAGCGCTTTGCCAGCTGCAGAAAGCGGGCCGCGGCGGTGTGGGCGCCGTCCGGCGCAAAGCCTTCGGATTCCAGAAGCGCCTGCCCCTCGAAGGATTTGCGCTGCGGGTCGATCAGGTACGCCGCCAGCGCCAGATCCAGAACCGGCCCGTTCCATTCGATACCCAGCGGGTCGGAAAGCGCGTACAGCTGCTTCAGCCCGCATACGACTTTTTCGCAGGGCCCGGCAAGGATATCCCGTACGCAGGAGACCGCGTCCTGCAGGTCGAACATGGCCAGCAGCCCCTCGGCACCGGGCACAAAAGCCTGCTTTCCGTTTTCAAAAGCGACGCTGATGCCGTCCGACAGATCGATCGCGCAGGCGCCCTGCTGTGCGGGAAGGAACGCGCGCAGTTCGTCGAGGGAACCAAAATGCAGGATTTCGGAGAACGTCAGTCCGCTGTCCTCGACTGCCGGCTTCATGTCCTTCAGCCGTTCGGACAGCTGCCGCAGCTGATACTTCTGAAGCGCGGGCAGCCCGTCCGAAAGGTCTTTCAGGCGCAGGCTTTCGAAATCGCGCTCGATCGGAGCATCGCGCACGATGGTGGCGATTTTTTTCGAGAAGCGCGCCTGATCGGCGAATTCGATCAGGCGTTCGCGCAGTTTTCCCTTTTCCGACGAATCGGCCCGGGCGAGCGTTTCCTCCAGCGTGCCATAGCTGTGGAGCAGCCGGAGCGCGGTTTTTTCACCGACGCCCGGAACGCCGGGAATGTTGTCTGAATTATCGCCCATCAGGCCTTTCAGGTCGATCATCTGTGCGGGAGACAGGCCGTAGGTGTCGCGAAGATAATCCGGCGTTATGCGTTCGGTATCCGAAATGCCGCGTTTGGTATAGAGGATGGTCGTGTGCTTGCCTGCCAGCTGGAACGCGTCGCGATCGCCGGTAACCAGCACTGCGTCGATCCCCTTTTCCTCACAGATCCCGGAGAAGGTTCCCAGCATATCGTCCGCTTCGTAGCCCTCCAGCGACAGCTCGCTGATGTGCATGGCTTCGAGCAGCTCATGCAGGATCGGAAACTGCGGACGAAGCTCTTCAGCGGTCGGCGCGCGGCCCGCTTTGTACTCCCCGTATTCCAGGTGGCGGAAGGTCGGCCCGTGCAGGTCAAACGCGACCGCCAGGTAATCCGGCTTTTCCTCGCGGATTACCTTGAAGAGCATGGACAGGAAGCCATAGACCGCATTGGTATACTGGCCATCGTCGGTGTTCATCAGCGGCAGCGCGTGAAACGCGCGATGCATCAGACTGTTGCCGTCCACCAACACCATTTTTTCCGGCATGCACACTGCCTCCCGCAATCAAAATACCTATATACCCCATATTATACCCGAAATCGGCGGGAAACGCAACGGTTTTAAAGAATCAGCATCGCGTCGCCGAAGGAGAAGAAGCGATAGCCCTCCTGCAGCGCGCACTGATAGGCGGAGAGAATGTGTTCCCGGTCATAGAACGCGGAAACCAGCATCATCAGCGTGCTGCCGGGCAGGTGAAAGTTGGTGATCAGCGCGTCGACCATCCGGAATCCGTATCCGGGCCGGATGAAGATATCGGTATCGCCGCGCATTGCGCGCAGCGTTCCGTCCTGCGCGGCGGATTCAAGCGTGCGCACGCTGGTGGTGCCTACCGCGATCACCCGTCCGCCCCGCGCACGCCCCTCGTTGATCGCACGCGCGGCCTCTTCGGTCACTTCGAAGTATTCGCTGTGCATATGGTGCTCTTCGATATTGTCCACCTTGACCGGACGGAATGTTCCCAGCCCCACATGGAGCAGAATGGGAACGACCCGGATGCCCTTGTTCCGGATTCGCTCCAGCAGCTCCGGCGTAAAATGCAGTCCGGCCGTCGGCGCCGCCGCGCTGCCGTCCTGCTTTGCGTAAACGGTCTGATAGCGCCCGGGATCCTGCAGCTTTTCCCGGATATAGGGGGGGAGAGGCATCTGGCCGAGTTCGTCCAGCGCCGCTTCGAACGGCCCTTCGCAGCGGAATTCCACGATACGGCCGCCGTCGTCTGTCGATTCGAGAATCTTCGCGGTGAGCCGCCCGCCGCCGAACAGAACCTCGCTTCCCGGCCGCAGTTTTTTGCCCGGCCGCACCAGCGTTTCCCACACCTTGGGGGCGCGCTGACGGAGCAGAAACACCTCGCAGGCGCCGCCGGTGGGCCTTTCCCCCAGCAGCCGCGCGGGGATAACCTTTGTTTCGTTTACGACCAGCACGTCGCCGGGTGCAAGGTAGTCGATCACGTCGTAGAAATGCCGGTGGGAAATGGTGTGCGTATTGCGGTCCAGCACCATCAGGCGGCTGTGGTCACGCGGCTCCGCCGGGGTTTGGGCGATGCGGTCTTCGGGCAGGTCGTACATAAAATCGCTCAGCTTCATGCGTTTCCTCACTGTGACGGAACCGGCCGGTGAAAACGGCGGCGGTATCCGTTTCTGTCTCCGTTCCGAAAGAGGAGCCTGGTCAGAGATTCATTCTCAGCTGGCCGTCGGACTGGTCTTCCGGATTTCCCGGCATGGCCATGCCCATATGCTCGTATGCCGCCCGGGTCAGAACCCGCCCGCGGGGCGTGCGCATCAGAAAGCCCAGCTGCAGCAGATACGGTTCGTACACGTCTTCGATGGTGCCCGCGTCTTCGCCGGTGCTGGCCGCCAGCGTATCCAGACCGACGGGTCCGCCGGTGAATTTTTCGGCCATGACATGAAGCAGCTTGCGGTCCACATCATCCAAACCCAGCGGATCGACGCCCTGCATATCCAGCGCGCTTTGCGCCACTTCCCGCGTGATGACGCCGTTTGCCCGAACCTGCGCGAAATCCCGGGCGCGCCGGATCAGGCGATTTGCGACGCGCGGAGTGCCGCGGGAGCGCCGGGCGATTTCAAGGGCGCCTTCCCGGTCACAATCGGTTTTGAACAGATGCGCGGTGCGGATCACGATTGTGGCCAGCTCCTCCGGCGAATACGGTTCCAGCCTGAATGTGATTCCGAAGCGCGCGCGCAGCGGGCTGGTCAGCATGCCCGCACGGGTCGTCGCGCCGATCAGCGTGAATTTGGGCAGATCAAGCCGTATCGACCGGGCACTGGGTCCTTTGCCGATCATGATGTCCAGCGCGTAATCCTCCATCGCCGGATAGAGCACTTCTTCCACCGCATGGCTCAGCCGGTGGATCTCGTCGATGAACAGCACGTCACCGGCGTTCAGATTGGTCAGAATCGACGCGAGATCGCCGGGCCGCTCGATGGCCGGCCCGGAAGTGACCCGTATGTTGTGGCCCATTTCAGCGGCGATGATGCCCGCCAGCGTGGTTTTGCCCAGCCCCGGAGGACCGTACAGCAGCAAATGGTCCAGCGGCTCATGCCGCTCCATCGCCGCCTGCATGTAGATCGACAGGCTCTCCTTGATTTTTTCCTGTCCGAAATACTCGGCCAGTGTCCGGGGACGCAGCGACACCTCCGCTGCGTCTTCGTCTTCCCGGAATCCGGTGGAAATCAGCCGTTCCTCTTCGCTGTTCATATCAGGCATTCATCCCCCTTAACGCCAGCCCAACCAGCTCTTCCACGGTGGCTGCCTTGTCCTCGTATGCGGATACCGCCCGTGCCGCTTCGGACGCCTGATACCCCAGGCTCATCAGCGCTTCGATCGCTTCCCCGCTGATTCCGCCCTGCGGCCGTGCTGCCGTGGGCGCGGCACCCGAGCCGGTCAGTTCCTCGTCTTCCACCTTGTCCCGCAGTTCCAGCACCAGCCGCTGCGCGGTTTTCTTGCCGATGCCCGGCACGCGGGTCAGCAGATTGGCATCGCCGGTGACCAGAGCGATTGAAAGATCCCGTAAGGTCAGCGCGGACAGGATCAACAGCGCGGTGCGCGATCCGATGCCGTTCACGGCGCGCAGCCGCTCGTACATGCGCTTTTCCTCTTTTGTGGCGAAGGCGGTCAGCTCCATCGCGTCCTCCCGGACGTTCAGAACGGTGTACACCTTCATGCGTCCGCCCACAGCGGGCGCCGCAGCGAGCGTTGCGCCTGACACCGACGTCAGGTAACCGACGCCGGCGCAGTCGATCACCAGGTAATCCCTGCCCTTTTCTGCCACAATGCCGTCCAAATGTGCGTACATAATTCATCTCCTGCTCCGGTATGACCGGATCTCTCGAAAGGGGCTCCCGTCCGCGAAAGCGGCGCAGGGCCCGGTCATTTGATTCGATTCAGATCTTTGGCGTGCAGGCTGTGCGCGTGGGTGATCGCCACCGCCAGCGCGTCTGCCGCGTCGTCGGGTTTCGGCATTTCGTCCATGTGCAGCAGCATCTTCACCATCATCTGCACCTGGTGCTTTTCGGCCTTGCCCACGCCTGTAACGGCCTGCTTGATCTGATTGGGCGTGTATTCGTAGATGCTGTCGCTGGTCTCCGCCACCGCTGTCAGCGCAACGCCCCGGGCTGCCGAAACGGCCATGCCGGTGGTGATGTTCCTGGAGAAGAACAGCTCTTCGAAAGCGATGTCGTCCGGATGCCACAGATCCATCAGCTGGCGGACGCCGATATAGATCGCACGAAGCCGATGCGGCATCCTCTCGCCCGCGGCCGTAATAAGAGCCCCGTAATGGAGCAGCCGGTGACGGTCGTTTTCCGTTTCGATGACGCCGTACCCCATGGTCGCCAGTCCTGGATCGATGCCGAGAATGATCAATGAAATTCCCCCTTTGCCGGACAGCCGGAATTCGCCCGATGCATACAGGCCTCGGCGAACCGGGGGAGGATGCGGGCACAGGATGCCGCTGCGGTTTTCTCCTGAAAAGCTGACACGGTGTCTTTATTCTTTTCCCGCGCGCTTTTGCCCGAAATACCAGTCGACCATCTCTTTGAGATTGTCGCCGTCGGTCAATTCGCTCCGCCCGTGGGCTGTCAGCCACTCGCGGGCGATGTGTTTGATCTGCGCCTTCATGATCACGTCCTCGCCGGTGGAGAGTGCAACGAACAGTTCGCGGTTGTCCATCTCACTGAGTTTTTTCGGCATCGCGGGTTCCTCCTTCTGTCTGGCTCAGGCACTTTCTTCGCCATCGTGTTGTTGATCGGGCTGCTGCTCCTCCCGCAGCACGCCGCAGACAATGTACCGGCTGTTTTCGCGGGTATAATTGCAGGTGGAAAGCGTGACCAGATGATCCTGCCAGTCCGCCTTCACATTCGATTTGAAACTGGATTTCCGGTACAGCACGTCGATATAGTTCTGTTTTTCCGCCTGATTCGGGTACCTTGGCACGAAGGCGATGCTCTCGGACTCCACGATCATGCCGGCAAACAGTTCGATTCTGTAATTGCCTTCCGGTGTCAGGTAGTAGAGTACCGGGTGCTGATCGTAAAACGACTGATCCTGATAGAGCGTCACCGTATAGAACATGCTGGTATCCTTCATGTTGTGCCCGTATATGATCGTGTTGTCATCCAGCAGGTACGGATCGCTGTTCGCGTCCATAAAGATCGCTCCGCTTTTGTTTTCCCAGCCGTCGAAGGTTTGTGTCAGGTAGAACGTGTTGTCCTGGGCCTGCACCACCGGATAATTGATTTGGGTGTCCGGACAGTAGATCCAGCCGACCGCGTCGGGGCTGAGAGCGGTCAGCCGGCCGAAGTCGATGGCGATGCCGCTTTCCGACGCGGTTCCGTCCGTAGCCGCCGGGGTGGGTTCCGGCACCGGCGTCGGGGGAGCTTCGGTGGGATCGGGCGTGAAATCAGCGGCTTGCGGCGCGGGGTTGGGCGCGGCAGCCGGCGAAGTGCGCGTGACGAACCGGTCCGCGGCTTCGGCGTATCGGTCGCGGGCGGCCTTGTAGCCGGTCAGCGAAGAAAACAGCTTTTGCCCGGAAAACACAAAGACCGCCAGAAAGGCCAGGAACAGCAGGACGCGAAAGAATTTTGCCATGGACGTCTCCTTTTCAGCAGGTTCCGGAAGGGTGTTCCGGCCGAAGGATTCTTCAGCAGAAAACCCCCGCGCCATGCCGCGCGGGGGCGGGATCTGTCGCTTACCAGTGGTGCCGCCTGCGGCTGCGGCGGCTGCTGCGCCGGATCGAACCGGCGCACCCGATCATGCCTGCCAGCGCCAGCAGCATCAGCCCGGCGTAAAGAACCGGATGGCTGTCGTCGCCGGTCTGGGCAGATGTGCCGGTGGTATAGTCATCCTCGCCGTAACCGGAGGAGGACGAAGACGACGAGGAGGACGAGGAAGACGATGAAGAGGAATCGTCGGAACTGCTGCTCTCGTTCGCCGGCGTCATCGCCAAGGTTGCCTTCGTACCGGAGCTGTTGTAGCTTACCTTGTACTTATAGATCGACGGCGGGTTCACCGGCTGGATCGTGTAAGAAATCTTCCTGCCGCCGGAATCTGTCGTCGGCAGGCCCGTCCAGGTGTACTTCCAGTTCTGGGTTCCGTAAACGTAAACGGGATCGCCCTTTGCCGTTCCGTTCGCGTACAGCTGCACCTTGGCCCGGGTCGGCTTCGTGGTGACGTTCGACGGGTGCTTCCAGGTAACGGTCACTTCCAGGGACTGGTATTTGGAGGATCCGCCGCTGTATTTGTTGGTGATCACGGTTTCGTAACCGTTTGTCACGTTGGAGGAAAGCTTGTAGCCGTCCGGCACCGTCCGCTCTTCCCAGCGGTACTCCACAAGCTTGCCCTTCTGGTATTTGGGCGCGCCGTTCAGCTTGTACTTCCAGCTGTTGGCGCTTGTCAGCTCGACCGCTTTGCTCCTGTTGGTGACGTACAGCGAGATCGAGCTCGGCCTGGCCCCGGCGGAATCCTTGTTGTCGTCCCAAACCTTTTCGACGGTGAGGGTCACGGTCTCCGGCGTGTGGCTCAGCGTAAAGGTGGTCAGATCGCCGCTTGTCTGCGATTTCGACGTATAGTCGCTTACGGCTTCCACTGCCCAATTGTAGCGGATGAGCTGGCCCGCGCTGTATTTGGGCAGGTCGCTGAGGGTTACCGTCCAATTGTTCGCCGCGCTCAGTTCGGCTGTCCGCCCGTTTGACAGCGTCACGGTGACGATTGCCGGACGCTTGCCGTCCTGATCGCTGGCGTCGCTGAAGGTCACCGTCGCCGAAGAGGAAGTGGTTTCCGGCGTATGGGTCAGCGTGTACGAAGTAAGCGTCCCTTCGACGACCGGCTCTGATTTATTGTAGGAATCGACGTCTCTGATCGTCCAGGTGTATGCGATTTCCCCGTCGCCGCTGTATCTGGGCAGATCGGTCACGACAGCTTTCCATTCGTTCTCTTCGTTCAGTTCGACGGTATCGCCGTTGGAGAGCGTCGCGGACAGCGTGTCCGGGCGCTTGCCGTCCTGATCTCCGGCGTCGTCCCAGTGGATTTGAATCTCCGCGCGGGTCGTTTCCGCCCCGTAATGGAGCGTAATCGTCGTGACGCCGTTTTCGGCAGCCGTTTCAGGGGAGTAGGACTCCACGGGCGGGATTGTCCAGCTGTATTCTATTTCCGTCCCTTCGCTGTACTTTGGCAAATCGGTGACGACGGCTTTCCATTCGTTCTCTTCGTTCAGCTCCGCGGTCGCGCCGTTCGACAGCGTGGCGATGACGCTTTCCGGGCGCTTTCCGTTCACGTTGTCCAGGTCATCCCAGACGATCTGAAGCTCTGCCTGGGTTTTCTCCGGCTCATGTTCCAGCGTAAAGGTCGTCAGGGTGTCGGCGATTTCCGGTTCGGATACGGTGTAGGACTCGACCTCCCCGATCGTCCAGCTGTATGGTATCTCCGTCCCTTCGCTGAACCTGTACAGATCGGTCACGGTGGCTTTCCATTCGTTCTCTTCGTTCAGTTCGACGGTCGCGCCGTTTGACAGTTCGGCGGTGACGAGCTGCGGGCGCTTGCCGTCCTGGTTGTCGGCGTCGCTGAAGACCGCCTGAACCGAGGAGGAAACCGTTTCCGGCGCATGCGTAAGGGTAAAAGTGGTTTGCGTGTCTTCGACGGCCGGTTCGGATATGTCGTAGGAATCGACTTCTCCGATCGTCCAGGTGTATTCTATCGGCTCCCCGTCGCTGTTTTTGGGCAGATCGGCAACGGTGGCCGTCCAGCCGTTGTCCTCGTTCAGCTCGGCGGCAATGCCGTTCGACAGCGTGGCGGTGACGCTTTCCGGACGCTTTCCGTCGCGGTTGTCATCGTCCTCAAAGACTGCCTTGACGGTAGAGAATGTGGTGTCGGGATCGCGGCCGAGTCGGACGACGGTCACATCGCCTTCCGCAGAGGCGTCGGCCGTATAGGATTCGACGTTCCCGACTGTCCACGTGTATTCGATTTCCATGCCGCCTTTGTATCCCGGCAGGCCGGAAATGACAGCCGTCCATTCGTTGTTTTCGTTCAGTTTTACGACATTTCCGCTGGAGAGCGCGGCGGTGACGCTCTCAGGACGCATGCCGTCGCGATCGTCCGCGTCGTCCCACTCGAGCCGGATGCCGGCGGAGACCGCCAGCGTGTTGCCGATCGTGGTGACGCCGTCTTCCGTCACCGGGTCGGCGGCGATGTATCCGTCCGGGACGCCGTTTTCCTGCCAGGTATACAGGATCTCCTGGTCGCCGTCGAATTTCGGCAGGCCGTTTGCGGTCATCGTCCAGTTTCTCGCTTCACTGAGCGCGTAGGTTCCGAACACTGTCTGGCCTTTCATCAGGTCAACACTGACAGAATCCGGTCTGTTTTTGCCGTCTCCGTCGTCCCATGCACAGACGACGGTGGCGCTGACGGTTTCGGTATTCTTTTTTGCGGCCTTGGGCTTCGCCGGGGCGGCTTCGGATTCGGGGGCCGGTTCGGGATCGGGCTCCGCTTCGGGAACCGTTTCCGGCGCGCTTTCCGGCAGCAGGGCGTCCTCGAAGACGGATCCCAGCAGCGCCTTATCCAGGAACAGATAGATCGGCCCCGACTGGGCTTCGAAAGAGAAGGAAATGCCGGATTCGTCGATTCTTGGAGCATCCGCATCCGTTTCCGGAAGGGTCTCGATGACGGCCGTTTCATCTTCGAAGGACGTGAGGCTGTACACGCTCAGCGCGTCGGCTTCCGTCATGCTGAGCCCATAGGGCAAATCGGATACGTGGATCGCAGGGCTCTTCAGCGGCGCTGTCGGAGCATCCGGCTTTGCCGGGTCATAAAGGGCTATCGACAAACAGCAGACCACATCCGTCAGAAGCGGATGATCGGTTTTGATTTCTTCAATATCGCGGAGGGCTTCCCGCTCGGTTTTGCCTTCCGCGCGCAGCACCGGGAGCAGAGCCTTCGCGGGATCGGCTTCCCGGAGGCGTATGACGGTGCCGGAAGGCACGGAGGCTTTCGGCGCCTGGACGCGAACGACGGTGCCGTCATCCAGCTGCGCTGAAAAGCTGACGGCAGGCCAGGCTTTGAATACGGCGGTGTAGACCCGCTCTTCGCCGGAAGCGGGAACAGGCGGCGTAAAATATGCCTGATTGCCGATGGGATTGTTTCCCTCGTCAAACCAGCCGACAAAATCGTATCCCGGCAGTGCGCTGGCCAGCGCGCCGGAGGGATGGGGGTTTGCTCCGCTCAGATCGATGGTCTCGGCAGCGGGGGAGACGCTGCCGCCTTCGGCTGCCCGGTAGCGGATCGCCGCGCCGGAAGGCTTCAGGCGGGTGGCGACAGTGACGATGGTCACATCGCCGGCCAGGTTTTCCAGAATGTATTCGAATTCGCGCCCCTGATAATGCGCGGCGCTGTGCTTGTAATTGACCGTGACGGATTCGATCGCGTATTGGTCGGCTTCAGCCACAGAAAAGACCAATTCCGGTTTTGAAGTCTGAACCGTCGCGTTGGTGGCGTCATGCCCGGACACGGTGACGTGCGCGCCTTCGCTCACCTCGAACAGGATCGTGTGGAGATTCTGAACCGGCTCCTGCTCCGCTTCAGGCTGCTGCCAGCTTTGCGGGTCGGTTTCCGTTTCAGGGGCCGGATCCGGCTGAGGCTCCTGTTCTGCTACAGGCTGGGGCTTCGGCTGAGGATCTTTTTCGGGTTCAGGCTGCGGTTTGTTCTGCGGCTCCGTTTCTGTTTTTTCAGTTTCAGGTTCGGGTTCCGGATCGGCCTGCTGTTCTTCCTCCGGTTCAGGAAGCGGATCGTTTTGCGGTTCTGTTTCCGCTTCTGGCACCAAATCGCTTTGCGGATCCTGGGCCTTTTCGGGTTCCGGTGCGCTTTCCTGCTTTTCTGCGGCCGGGGACTCGTCCGCTGCTTTCCCGATGACGGGAGGCTTCGAAGAAGCTTCTGCGGGGGACGAATTCTCCCGGGGCTGCGGTTCGGCGGGGTCCGCATCCGATTCGCCGGCAGCAGCGAAGGCGGCTTCCTCCGCCCGCGCGGGGAGAAGCGGCTGCACCGCACAATTCAGCAGACACAGACACAGCAGAAAGGCGAAAAGACGCCTGTATTTTGATTTGATTTCACGTGGGGTTCCCATGGAGCTTTCCTCCCCCAATGGCTTTCTCTCCGGCATGCCGGTTCTTTCAGCACGAACTTCGGCAGATATCCACAATCAACCACAATATATTGTACTCTGTAACTGCGAATCTGTCAAGGGCGTCTGGTTTTCCGAGAATCTATTCGCTGAACAGGGGGAAAGACGAGCCGCGCGGCCAGATCTGGACATCCTGACGGTAACCGGCGGGAGTCATGATCTGATTGACCTGCGCACTGATAAAGAACCAGGCCTCGTGCAGCGTCACAACGCCGTTTCCGTCGGCGTCCGCACGCAGCCGGCGGGGCTTGTCCCGTATCAGGTCCCAGCCGCCCGCCAGCGCCAGATAATAGGAAAAAGCGGTTGAGGTGGCGGATTCGGAATCTCCGCGGCCGATGCGGTAGGAGAGCCCTGAGCGGGAAGCGGAGGTCAGCAGGCAGTATTTGCTGCGGGCAAAGGCTGCGGCAGTGCCGGCCGAAAAGGTCTGGATCAGCGAGGAAGAAAAACGCCGCGAATCTGAGGAAGAGATGAAGCCGCCGCTGTTGCAGCAGTCGATCAGCAGAATGATGCGCCCCTTGACACGGCTCAGCGCTTTGTAAAGCGCGCGGACGGTGACAACGGATCCGTCGTGCATCTTGAGAACCGGCCGGCCGTCCCGCAGCTCGCCGTGGCAATTGATATAAAACAGCGAAATATCGGAAGGCGCGCAGTCCGAGAACGCGCTGCGAATGGCGAG
>JAFWEY010000033.1 GCA_017512675.1 Clostridia bacterium
CGGCGGCGAGTTGCAGTTCGAAGAAGGCGCGGCATTTTCCGGCTTGCCAGGTGCGGCGAACTTCACACCGAAAACAACGAATACCGCCTCTGATATTCGGAGCGACCTGAACACCCTGATCACGAATCTCAAGAATGCGGGCCTGATGATCCCGGATGCGTGGTCCGTTTCTGTCCTCGCATGCCCCACACCTGCGTCAATGCCCACCACCCAGACCGCTACCAACAGCGGCCATGCGACTGTCACCATTGACGGCACAGAGATTACGATCACACTGGACTGCAAGGTGAGCGAACTGGCGGACGCAGACCACGGCACGACCTGGGGCAAGCACAAGTGGCTGGGCTTCGGCATCCGAACCGGACTCGACAGTATCGAAGGGGTCAAATTCACCGACGACACTTGCGCGGAAGTGACGCTGGCAACAGCCGATGTGACGGAAGCGACAGCGCTCGGCCTGTCCACCGGTGATTTCGTGCTGTACATAAAGGCGGAAGACGCGCGGTATCTTGCCGGCGATAAGTCCTTCACCCTGTGGGCGAACGGCTATGCGAAAACCACGTTCACCATGAAGGTAGTGGAACCCGCACCGGCGGCGACGAACACGGAGGGCTGATCTATGGCACGGAATTATATGGCGCACGGAGGCTCAGAACTTGTGATTGCAGGTGCGCTCACAATCCTCCCCGGCGCTGTCGTGACAGGGCTGGAACGTGCCACCGGCGGCATTGACGTATCCTCCATCGAGGACAGTACGGCCACAACCGTGGCAGCGCTGCGCGAAGACTTCAACCGGCTGCTGGCCGTCCTGCGCAACGGCGGTCCCGCAGACGTTTCTGTTCCTGATCCGGGTGGTGGTGGCTGATGATTGTTGCTGTTGAGGAAGTAAAAACGCATCTTCGCATCGAGCATGACGAAGATAACGATTATATTTCCCGCCTGATCGCCGCCGCGCAGGCTGCCGCCGAGGATTACTGCCGCGTATCGTTCGAACCGGAAACGGTTATTGATGACGAAGGCAACGAGGTGTCTTCACCGGTTCCCGAGCCTGTGCGGCTGGCGATCCTGTTGATGGTTTCCTTTCATTACGAAAACCGCGATATCCCGGACGTCGCCACGTATAACGCAACGAAGCGCGCATTCTATACGCTGCTGTATCCGTACCGGGATCCGGACAAGATGTTCTGACGGGAGGTGAGCTGATCCATGCGCGGTTATAAAAACTTCGAAGGCACTCCGCATCCCGGGGACCTGAAGCACAGGATCGACATTGGCTATACAGTCAATGAGATCAACGAAAATGGATTCCCGGCACCCACAGATGTCATCCTCTGCCGTGTCTGGGCGCAGGTAACAGACGCGGGCAACCAGCATTACCGCTCCGCTGACGTCATGAACACCGAAGCCGTGATCAACTTCACGATCCGTTATCGCGGCGATGTGAAGCCCGGAATGTGGGTGCGGTTCAACGGCGATAAGTGGGATATTTCCACGCTCGGCGAATACGGATTCTCCCGCGACTATCTCGGCCTGAAGGCGAGCCTGGCAAAGGGAGTGAGCGGATGAGGCAGGTGCAGGAAGCGCTGCGCGATATCGGAATCCCGGTCATCGCCGGCATCTGGCGCGCGACGTCAGAGAACCAGAATCCACCGCTGCAGTATGTCGTGTATTCTTCCACCACAACAGAAGCGTCGCACCATGACGATCACGTCACGTCGTTCCGCACATATGTGTACCTGAACCTGTGGAGCGACATTGATCCGACCGAGATGGCAAATGCCATTCGTTCCGCAATGTATGCTTATGGTTTCGCGATGCTGGAAGAGAGCGATAAAGGTTACAACCATCCCGCATACGATCCAGCGACGCGCACATATACCGTGCAATGGACATGGGTATGGAGAGAGGAATGCGGCGATGGCGGTGACGATTGACGGGCTGGACTCCCTGCAGAAGGACATGCAGAAGCTGCAGGACCAGCTTGGGAGCGGAGCCGGGCCTGTTGTTTCTGACGCGCTGAACGCCGGAGCAGACATCATGCTCGCGGAGATCCAGTCCAACGCGCGGAGTGAACTGAAGCTCGGCTC
>JAFWEY010000034.1 GCA_017512675.1 Clostridia bacterium
GGCGCTCGCGGCCCTCCTGCCAGATCCAGTGGGTGTCGATGCCGTTCATCTTTCCGGGGATCGCCGCCGCGCACTGCACGACCTGCGCCAGCGAGATATCGAAATGGTTGTTGCTGTGGCAGCCCCACATCAGGCCGAAATCGTTGCACAGCTGCCCCACGCGCACGGAGCCGTTCATGGTCCAGAAATGCGGGTCGGCCAGCGGGATATCCACGCTCTGCAGCGCGATGGTGTGGCACATCTGCCGCCAGTCGGTGTTGATCATGTTGGTGGCGGTGGGCATCATCGTGGCCTTGCGGAACTCGGCCATGACCTCACGGCCGCTGAATCCGTCTTCCGCGCCGCAGGGATCCTCGCAGTACGCCAGGCACTTTTTCAGCTCCGGCGCGATCGCCAGCGCCTGTTTGAGGCTCCACGCGCCGTTGGGATCCAGATCCACCCGAGCGTTCGGGTAAGCCGCCTTGATGGCCTGAACCGCTTTGACTTCCTCCTCCGGAGCGAGCACGCCGCCCTTGAGCTTGAAATCCTCAAAGCCGTATTTTTCGTGGGTGGCGTGGGCCAGGGCGACGATCGCATCCGGCGTCAGCGCCTCCTCGTTGCGCAGCCTGTACCATTCGCAGGGGCTGTCCTCTTCGCTCATGTACGGAAGATCGGTCTTTTTGCGGTCGCCGATGTAGAACAGATAGCTCAGGAAGCGCACCCGCTCGCGCTGGATGCCGTCGCCCATCAGCGCGGCGGCCGGAACCTCCAGGAATTTGCCCAGCAGGTCGAGCAGCGGCGCTTCGATCGCGGTGACCACGTGCACGCCGGTGCGCAGGTCAAAGGTCTGCAGTCCGCGCACGTCGTCCTTGATGTTGGCGTTCAGCCACGCGCGCACCCGGTTCAGCGTGCCCTTGTAATCGGAAATCGGGGTGTCCAGCACCAGCGGCTTCACGTCCTCAAGGGCTTTGGTGATCTTCTGTCCGCCGGGCACCTCGCCCACGCCCGTCTGGCCGGAGGAGTCTTCCAGCACCACGATGTTGCGGGTGAAGTACGGCGCGTGGGCGCCGGACAGGTTCAGTTCCATGCTGTCGTGCCCCGCCACCGGGTACACATCCATCTTTACGACTTTCGGGATCATTGCAATTACCTCCTGTATCAGCGGTGAAACGCTGGATTTGAGTGCGTCGGATTCCGCCGGAACGGGATGCGTCCCCGGCGGCACAGGGGCTTCCGTTTGGCTTCGGCGGCGCGCGGCCTGACCCGTCAGAACTGCTGGATCAGCCAGGTGATCAGCGGTACGGTGACGACGCTGAGCAGCGTGGATACGCTGACGCACGCCGAGGCGAACCTGGTATCGCCGCCGTAGCGCTCCGCCATCGCCGCGGTGTTGGACGCGACCGGCATGGCGAGAAGGAGCACGCAGACGCAGAGGGCCATCTGATCGAATCCGGCCGCCTTGAGCGCGGCGCAGAACAGCATCGGGAACGCGATCAGGCGCAGGAAGCTGGTCAGAAGCACGGAGCCGTCCAACAGCATCCTCCAGTTCATGTGCGCCAGCGTCGCGCCGATCAGGATCATCGAAAGCGGCGCGGTCATGCTGCCCAGGTTCGCGATGGCGGTGCCGAACACGCCGGGGATCTGCCAATTGGTGATCATCAGCACGGCGCCGATGTAGATCATCACCACCATCGGGTTCAGCAGCACGTTTTTCACCCAGCTTCCCTTTTCGGGCTTCACGAAGAAGCCGACGCCCACCGTCCACTGCAGGATCCGCGGCGGGATCAGGTACATGCTGGCCAGGAAAACGCCGCTTTGCCCGAGCACCAGGCTGATGATCGGCAGCCCGGCGTTGCCCGCGTTGGAAAACATGCTGGCGTACATCAGGACCTTGTAGCGACTCGCGCTCTGATTCCGCCACAGAAAGCGCCCGATCAGGCCGGTGACGGCGCAGCCGGCAAACGCGACCGCCATCACCCACAGCGACGAAAGGATTTCTTCGCGGGAGGTGGGCTTGTTGAACGCGTTCAAAACCATCATGGGCATCGCCACGTCCATCAGAAGCCGCACCAGCACCCCGCGGTTGTCCTCCCGGATGATGTTCAGTCTGCTGACGATGAACCCGCACAGCATGTACAGGAACAGCAGCAGCTGGGTGTCGATCATCCGGGAGACGATGCCGTTCACAGCAGCCCCATCTCCTGGAGCACGGCGCGCAGCTTTTCGCGCTGGTCTTCGTGGAGCGGCAGAATCGGCCTGACGCAGTCGCCGCAATCGTGGCCGATCAGCTTCAGCGCTTCCTTCAGGGTCACCGGGAAGGAACCCATGCCGGTGGCGATGCGCAGCGAGGAGAACAGGAACTGCGCGTCCAGCGCGCCCTGATAATCGCCCGCCATGAATTTCTCGTAGATGTCCACGGCGATGCGCGGCGCGACGTTCGCGCAGCTGGCGATGGCGCCGGTGGCGCCGTAGTGAAGCCCCGCGAGGATCAGCGTGTCCCGGCCCATCAGCACGCTGAAGCCGGTGCCGCGGGTCAGGCGCAGGTACTCCTCGGCGTTGGTCATATCGCCGGTGGAATCCTTCACCGCGACGATGTTGTCGATCTCCGCGAGCTTCGCGATGGTCGCGGGCTCCACGGTTACGTTGGTCTTCGGCCTGTTGTTGTAGACGATGATCGGCAGGCTGGTTTCCGAGGCGATTTCGCGGTAGTACTCGTACACCTCTTCCTGCGTCTGCGATACGAACATCGGGGTCAGCACGCTCAGCGCGTCGATGCCGCCGATCCTTTCCACCGCTTTGGCGATGGCGACCGCGCCCCGGGTGGTGATGTGGTTGGCCCCGGCGTAAATCTGCATGCGGCCCGCCACGGCGTCCTTGGTCACCTCGAGCAGATGATCGTAGAAGCCCTGATCATAGGCGTAGAATTCGCCGGTGGTCCCGAACGGAAAAACGCCGTGGATGCCGTTCCCGGCCAGGTAATCGATCAGGCCCCGATAAGCGGTTTCGTTCAGCTGTCCGCTTTCCGTGACCGGTGTCACAATGGGAACGACGATGCCTTTGGGGGTGAAGCTCATACGATTCTCTCCTTTTCTTGCGGCAGCCACGGTGTCGTGAGCGTGCCTTCGTCATTGAATGTCAGATCTTCCGGCGCGTCCAGCGCCGAAAGGCCGGGATACCTGCCTGCCTTGACATCCTCGAAATACGCTTCGGAAAGCATGATTTGCCCGATGTGAAGGCTGTTTTGAATGCGGATGACCCGCGCGCGGTTCAGATCGATGCGATTGCAGGTGCGCAGGCAAAACTGGATCGCTTCCCTGTCGGTGCTCATGACGCACGGGACCATCGCGGAGCGGATCACGGTGCTGGTGATGCAGTTGGTGTACATCGCGTCCGCGTCGATCCGGTCGAAGATGCGCCGGGTGATGCAGCTGGCAAGGCCGATGCCCAGGCTGTTGCCGTGGCTTTCTTCGGTCAGGTTCAAAAAGCAGGTGCGCTGCACCTGAACCCCGCCGCTGGCGTAGGGCGTGGAGAAGGTGCCGGTAATGTTCGGGTCCACGCCGGTGCCGCTGAAGTTCTTGCCGATCCGGTCCACGATCAGCACATCGCCCTCCTTCACGAGAATCGAGGGCATATGGGCAAAGGCGACTTTCAGCAGCTCGCTTTCCCGCCGGATGATGTTTTCCGCCGGAATGGCTTCGAACCGGAGCGTCTGGTCGTAGGCGTTTTCCAGGCAGGGAATCGCAAACAGGATCTTTCCGGTGCCCAGCGTCACCTTCGCCATCGTCGGGATGTTGCGGGAGATGATGTCCATGCCGTCGCTGTGCACCTGCTCCGCGCCCTTTTGCTTGCCCAGCCCGACGGTCATCATCTTGCAGGGCCCGCTTTCCACCGGGCCGCGGAACGCGTTGTGGGGCTTGAGCCTGCAGGACAGGATGACGCCGTCCGATTCCCAGGCGTTTTTGTCCATGTATACCGGCTTTCCGAGCTCCGAATGCCCGAGCAGCACGGTTTCCATCGACGACAGGATCGGGCAGCCCATCGCTTCCTCGGTGATGCCGTAGCCCGCCAGCAGCTCTTTCTGGCCCTGCGCGGTGGCGCCGCCGTGGCTGCCCATCGCGGGAACGATGAACGGCTCCGCGCCGTGCGCCCTGACGCAGGCGGCCACCGAACGGGTGATCTCGTCCACGTTGCGTATGCCGCGGCTGCCGGCGGTGATCGCGATGCGCATGCCCGGGCGGATCCGTTCGCCCATTCCGGAGGTTTCGATTTCGTCAAAGATCGCCTGCCGGATCTGATCGCGCTCCAGGTGCGTCCCGTCGAACGACTGGGCCGCGCGGAACATCCGCGGCAGCGGAACGTCCTTCAGCAGGCGGGATACGGTTCCGTCGTTTCGTATTCTCATGGTGTGAACTCCTTTTGCTGCGCGCGGCGCCGGTAGCTGGCATCGATCTCCATCTGCGCGCGGTATTTGGCCACGGTGCGGCGGGACAGGAGAATGCCGCGCTTTTCCAGGGCTTCGGAAATGGCCCGGTCGGACAGGCTGCCGTTTTCCGCGCACATCCCGCGGATGAGCTCCCGCGCCCGCGCCGCGCTGACCCCCGCCGAAACCTCCTTCTGAAAGAAGAAGCGGAGCGGGAAGGTGCCCCGGGCGCAGGACAGGTACTTGCCCCGCAGCGCGCGGTAAACGGTGCTCGCGTGCACGCCGATCTCTTCGGCGGCCTCGTCGACGCGCAGCGGCACCAGGCTGTACTGCCGCAGAAAGAACGCTTTTTGCTCGCGCACGATGATGCGCGCGATCTTTTCCATCGTCAGCCTTCGAAGCTCCACCGCGCGAATCCATTGCGCCGCGGCGGCCTGCATCCTGCGGGCGTAGACCGCCTCGTCGCCCTCGAGCCGGTCCGCGAGGCGCATGAACGAGGGATCCTGGCGCAGCGACGGATAATAGCCGTCGTGAAACTGAACGGCCAGGTGCTGCTGCGCGTCCGCTTCCACCGTAAACTCCGGCATGATGTACTGCACCGCCTGCGGATACAGCGCGCAGGGCACCGGATTGAGCCGGCGCACGGTCTGAATGCAGGCTTTGATCCGTTCGGGCGACGCGCCGGTGGCCCTGGCGATGGAGGCGATCCTGCCGTTTCCGATATCCGGCAGGTGGGAGCGAATCAGTTCCCCGCAAAGCGGATCGGCGCCGGGAACGCCGCGCAGCTGCAAAAGCAGGCATTCCTCCAGCGTCCGCGCGCCGATGCCGGCGGGTTCCAGCGCCTGCAGCGCGGAAAGCGCCCGCGTCGCGGTCTCTTCGGAAATGCCGGCCTCCGCCGCGAAGGAACGCACGTCCTGCGGGAAATACCCGCGGGGGGAGAGCAGGTGAAGCATCAGGAGCGCGGCGCGCTCGGTCTGCGCGTCCAGCCCGGACAGGCGCAGCTGCTGCTCCAGATCGGCCATCGCGGTGTCGGCCTTCGCGGCGGGCTCGAAGCCCGCCGCGGCGCCTTTTCCCGCGTGTCCGCCGCTGCGCACCGTGACCGCGTAATCCCGGGCCGTCTTTGCCGGCGGGACGGATTCCAGCGCAGGGTTCTCCTGCACCGCGCGGAGCATGGCTTCGTTCAGCGCGTCCAGATCCAGCGACAAAAGGCGGATCGCCATCTGCAGGCTGTGGGAAAGCTTCTGGGTCTGCCTGGTTTCCAGACGGCTCTCGGCCATGGAATCATCTCCTGTCAGGGCGCCGCGCGCCCCGGGCAGACCTTACAGGCCTGCCGGGGAAGCGCCGTCAGTCGGCGGCCTTGCGCTTGCCGCGCAGCGGCTTGGTGATGTAAAGCAGCAGCACGATGACGGCGATGGCCAGGAAAACCGCGCTGATCGGAGAGGTGAGGAACGGCATAAAGCTGCCCTTGGTTTTGATCATGCCGCGGCGGTAGTTGATTTCCGCCAGCGGGCCAAGAATGAAGCCCAGAATGAACGGGGTCGACGGGATCTCCAGCTTCTTGAACGCGAAGCCCAGGGCGCCGAAGATCAGGCAGGCGATGACCTGGCTCATGTTGTTCTTGAGCGCGTAGGCGCCGATGACGCACAGCACGAACACGCAGGGGAGCAGGATGTATTTGGGAATGCTCAGCAGCTTCACGAACACCCGCAGGCCGAAGAATTCCATGAACAGCATGATGACCGAGGCGATCAGCATCGCGGCAAAGATGCCGTAGACGATATCGGCCTGGTTCTGGAACAGAAGCGGACCCGGGGTCAGGCCGTGCAGCGTCAGCGCGCCCAGCAGCATGGCCGTGGTGGTGTCGCCCGGGATGCCCAGCGTCAGAAGCGGCACCATCGCGCCGCCGATGGTCGCGTTGTTGGCGGTTTCCGACGCGACCACGCCGTCGATTCGGCCGGTTCCCAGCGGTCCGAGCTCCTTGGCGTGCTTGTCCGAATTCTTGGCGACCGTATAGGCCATCATGTTGGAGGTACCGCCGCCGATGCCGGGCAGAATGCCGATGCCCATGCCGATCAGCGCGCTGCGCACCGCGTTCAGGCCCTGGCTACAGAATTCCTTCATGGTGAACCCGAAGCCCCGGATGCCCTTCATGCTGGGCTGGGTTACCACCTCGTCGGAATGGCGGCTGGTTTCCGCGGCGGCGATGATTTCGCCCACCGCGAACAGGCCGACCATCACCGCCAGCATGTCGAAGCCGCCCTTCAGGCTCGTCAGGCCGAAGGTGAAGCGCGCCGTGCCCTCGATGGCGTCGGTGCCCACGGTGGAGAACATGAAGCCGATGACGCCGGCCATCACGCCTTTGACCATGTTGCCGCTCGAGAGCGTCGCGATCATCGTCAGCGAGAAAATGGCGATGGAGAAGAATTCGTAGTTGCCGAAGTTGATGGCCACCCGCGCGATCTGCGGCGCGATGAACATCAGCAGCACCGTGGAGAAAATCGTGCCCAGGAAGCTGAACACGACGCCGACGCCCAGCGCCTTGGCCGCCTGGCCCTTGCGGACCATCGGATGGCCGTCAAAGCAGGTGGCGACGGAGGAGGGCGTGCCGGGAATGTGCAGTAGAATGGCGGAAATCAGGCCGCCGGAAATGGCGCCGATGAACAGCGCCATCAAAAGCGTCATCGCGTTGGAGGACGTCATGGCATAGGTGACGGGCAGGAACAGCGCGATCGCCATCGTCGCCGAAAGGCCGGGAAGCGCGCCGAAGACGATGCCCACCGCCACGCCGACCAGCATCAGAAAGATGCCGGTGGGAGTCAGCACGGTGGCGAAGCCGCCCCCGATCAATTGCAGGGTTGACATAAGCGGTACTCCTTTCTTCTGATTCAGAATCCCAGCAGACTTTCAATGACGCCGCGGGGGAGAAGCTGCTGAAGCCCGATGCGGAACGCGACGAACACGATGGCGGTAAACACCACCGCGACGATGGCGAACAGCAGATAATTCCGCTTGTCGGCAGGCGCCAGAATCAGCATCTGCAGGAACAGATAGATGACGGTGGACAGAATGAAGCCCGCTGCGTTCATCGCGAGAACGTAGCCGATGATGACCGCGAAGGTCAGCAGAACCGCGGTTTTGTCGCCCTTGGCGGCGTTTTCCGCTTCCTGTTCGCTGTCGGCGGATTTCAGGCGGCGGATCCCCTGGATGATGCAGATCACCGACAGGACGGCCAGAAGAATCCCCAGCAGCTTCGGCATGATCTGCGCGCTGGCGTAAGCCGGCGTCAGCTTCGGACGCGTTTTGATCTGCTGGGAAAAGACCAGGTAAAAGACGCTGAATGCCAGCATCACGATTCCCAGGATCAGATCCCGGCACTTCTTGAATGACATACGATTCCTCCTCCTCTTGTAAGTTACCTACAGTATAACATGCAAATTTCGTGCCAACCCTTTCGCTTCCGTTAATTCGCCGGGATTCCGGCCGCATGTCCGCACTTGCGGGCGGCGGGCCGCCCGCGGTTCGCGCGGAACGTTTCAGATGTTTCAAAATATTTCAATTTGAAACCTCATGACGTTTCAGAATTGAACGGCGCCCGGCGAAGCGGCGCATTCCGCGGGAATCCCCGGCGGGTTTTGCCGCGCTTCTCAAATGAACAGAAGATTTTTTTCCAAAATGCCGGGATTTGGCATGATATTCGCATTATAATCAGCAGCGGGGTAATTAGCCCGAAATAGACAAGGAGGAACAACCAAATGAAGAAAACGTTTGCCCTCATCCTGGTGGTTCTGATGGCTCTGACCGGCGTGACTGCGCTGGCCGAATGGCCGGAGCGCGCCATCGAACTGATCGTTCCCGCGAATCCCGGCGGAGATACCGACGCCAATGCCCGCGCGCTGGCGGCTGCTCTGAACGAGGAAATGGGCTGGAACGTGATCGTGACCAACATGTCCGGCGGATCCGGCGCTGTCGCCTTCGAAGACTGCCTGAGCAACCCGGATGACGGCTATCGCTTTGTGTTCTATCACAGCGGCGCCTGCATCACCGAGATGCTCGGCATGTACGAAGAGTTCAAAGTGCTGGACGATTTCAAGCTGGCCGGCATGCCGTTCCTGGATTACTCCAACGCCTTCGTGATCAACACCGCCAACACGAAGTTCTCCGACCTGGAGACCATGGTCGCCTACATGAAGGATCATCCGGGCGAAGTGACCTTCGCCACGGAGACCGGTTCCTTCACCCACCTGCACTGCGTCGCGTTCGAGCAGGCGGCGGGCGTGGAGTTTGCGATCGTCGACGCGGGCACTGCCGCGCAGAAGACCACCGAATTGCTGGGCAACCGCCTGGACGTGATCGGAACCCAGGCCGGCCTGGTCAAGGATTACTATGAGACCGGCGAGTTCAAGTGCCTGGGCGTGCTGGCCGACGAGCGCCTGGAAGGCGCCCCCGAGATCCCGACCCTTAAAGAGCAGGGCTACGACGTGGTGTTCTCCAAGTTCTTCTACCTGGCGGCCCCCAACGCGGTGGACGACAGCGTGATCGAAGCGATGAACGCCGGCCTGGCCAAGGTCGTGGACAACGCGGGCCTGAACGAGTACGCCGTGAAGCAGTGGGTCAACGTCTCCAGCATGACCCCCGAGGAGACCGAAACCTACTACGGCGAGCAGTATGACCTGTACGCCGGCTATCTGGCGGATTACATCGAGTAATCCCGCGCGCTGACCGGAAAACAGCCGGGGCTGTCTCAAAATGGCTGGCAACAGTCAAAAAGAGGCAGCCCCGGTTTTTTAAGGAGAGAAGACAGAGAAAGGGCAGAAAGGCGGCCAAAAGCGGAGAAATCCGATAAGCCGGCATCAAAAGGGCCGATTGTAAGCAATATTTAAATCGAAAAAAACGTTACAGCCCGACAGAAAGTCCCTTGGGAATCACAAGCCCCGCTCCCAAGCGGCCATTTTTGAGTTTATAATGGCGCTTGAGGATTGCGGACGAGACCAGGCAGATGATGCGGGACATTCGCGTGATTGAGTATGAGGATGCGGCGTAAAAGGTGACAGCGGGAACCGACGCAGTGCAGCATGACAGAAGAACCCTGTCTCGTTAATATAAACTCTGGATTAAGGCTTGACATAGAATTTTTTACTTGCTATCCTGATAATCGGGTTATCGGCTTAGTAAGGAGGCGGTTTATTGTCCTGGCAGGATAAGAGCATCGATCCCCGCCTTCTGTCGGCGGCCAGAGAAGCGTTTTTGAGCAAAGACTATGAAATGGCTTCGCTTTCAGAAATCTGCAGGGCTGCCGGGGTGACCACCGGGGCGCTCTCCAAGCGTTACGACGGGAAGGAAGCGCTGTTGGTACTGCGGCGCAGTGGCGGTGAGCTGGTACCGCAGCGAATACACGGTGAACGCTATACGGATGCTGCTGGAGGCGGGCGTGAAGACCAGCATCCACTACGTGCTGGGCAGGAACTCCATCGACGAGGCCGTCACGCGGCTGAAGGGCGACGACTTCCCGAAGGGCGTCAACGCGGTGATCTTCCTGCTGCACAAGCCCGCCGGGCAGGGCACGAAGGCCAATGTGCTGGATTTCCACGACCCGCGGGTGGTGGCGTTCTTCGCCGAGGTGGACCGGCGGCACCCCTTCAAGGTGGGCATGGACAGCTGCAACGTGCCGGGCGCCATCCACTACTGCAGGAACATACTGCCCGAATCGCTGGACACCTGCGAGGGCGGGCAGTACAGCTGCTACACCGGCGCGGACATGACCATGACCCTGTGCAGCTTCGATCATGACAGGCGCTATTTGGGCGGCTGCCCGCTGATGCCTGAGATCATATTCCGCAACGACGACAAGAGATCCATTGAGGGAGAATAACCATGAAGATCAGAACGGACTTCGTGACCAATTCCAGTAGCAGCAGTTTTGTGATGGAAATACGCATCGGATTGAAGAATGGGCAGAGTCTCGAATTCTCAGGCATAGGTACAACAGGTGAAGGAGATGGAGATTACTACGGTATTACAGCACACAAGGACCCTGGAGAACTGGGCAGAAGCGAAAGCATAGAAGCACTGATCCAAGGATTGAAGGATTCTGTTATAGAGGAGGATTTTTGGGACGAGGAGAACGATTGTGAATGCCGGAGGCCTGTATTTGATGAAAAAAGCGGGATAATTCAGGGCCTTCGAAAGCTTCACTCTATGGACGAGATCGAATCGATTGAGATTTCCGGAGAGCGTGAAAACGAATGTAGGGATATAGGCATGTACGAGCGCGAAAGCGCGATATACCACTTGGATTCAGGAATGATTGACTACATTTACAGTGGCCAAGATTATATGGATGAGGGTTGTGGCGGAGAGATTGGTTTTTTCCCAATGTATATACATTACAGCCGACCAGCGGATATGGTGCTGTCGATCACTATCAGGACGGAAGATGGTACCGAACATAGCATAAATGCGCATGCCAAGGAAAATACCGGGACGATAACTGATATGGACGAGGATGAACTGACGGACATCTTCATCGGGTTTGAAAGCGGAGAGGACTTGTTGAAATGGCTGACATCCGTATATGGAAAAGAGGTTACGCATGCCGCAGAATTCAACGAAGATGCGACGTTATTGAGGTCGATACAATCTATGGATGAGATTTCTGTAAGCGAGGCGAGACATTATGACGCAGAGAGAACCAAAGCATTTTTCAACTTCTATTCATATGGTTCCGGTAGTGGTTCCGGTAGTTTTGAGAGAATAGTAACTTGTGCAGCTGAAAAAAGGACTACTGAAGACACGGGGACGGTTCGAAAGCACTGAAAAAGTCGCGGGCGAGAGGGAAGCAGAAAAAGGCCGATATCAGATGTGCCCGGGAGCGCATTTAAAGGACCTGCCTCTTTCTTGACAAGTGATTCCAGCTGTGTTATATTTCATAAACCCTGGACGGTTTGTTGAAGACAGAGGAGGGAAATCCAATGAAAAAGCCCATTGCGTTGTTTCTCGTGGCAGGCATGCTTTTCGCGCTTTCTCTCTGCGCGGAGGAAGCCGCACTGGCGGAGGAAAGCAGTGACGGACGACAGGTTGCGACCGCGTGGCTGGATCAGGCTTACAATGAAATCAGCGTTATGGTAGATCTCTCCGGCGGGTGGTCGGTGGAATTTGCCCACGGCGCGCTCTACCTTTACGACGGGGACTACAGCGAGGATAAGGATGCCACGGCCATCGGCCTGACCCTGGAGCAGGAGGTCTTTGAGGAATACTGCGCCGAAGCGGCTTCCTCTGAAAGCTACCGCGAGATCGAGGGCGCCAAGTACTACATGCGGGAAGACGGAACCGGCGCGTATCTGACCACCGTCGGGGACGACGCCTATTTCTTGCTCTTTGTCAATGATGTTGCTGAGGGCGACGCCGTCTTTGAGCGCATCAAGCTCAAACGTTATGCCCCGGAGGAGAGCGGTGCGGAGTCTGTCGGCATGGCAAATCCCTGGACCGAGGTCAAAACGGCCGAAGAGGCGGCAGACGGAGCGGGCGTAGGATACTTCACGGTTCCGGAAGAGAACACAGAGACCACCGGAGGTCCTGTGAATTGGTATGGCTTCCAGTACATGAAAGGCATTGCCGAGGCCGACGGCGCGATCGGTGCTGCGGAACTGACGGTGCGCAAGGGCCTTAAGCAGGATACCGAGGACGTTTCCGGCGACTGCACTGAGTATGCATTGGAGTGGACTGTTGAATCTGACGGCTGGCA
>JAFWEY010000035.1 GCA_017512675.1 Clostridia bacterium
GCTGGGCTCGTCCACCATCACAGGCTGGAACCTGCGCTCCAGAGCGGGATCCTTTTCCACGTATTTGCGATATTCATCCAGCGTGGTCGCGCCAACGCAGTGAAGCTCGCCCCTGGCCAGCATCGGCTTGAGCAGATTGCCCGCGTCCATAGAACCCTCCGTTTTTCCGGCGCCGACGATCGTGTGCAATTCGTCGATAAACAGGATGATCTTACCTTCGCTTTTTTTGATTTCCGCCAGAACCGCCTTCAGGCGTTCCTCGAACTCGCCGCGGAACTTCGCTCCGGCGATCAGCGCGCCCATATCCAGGGAAAAGATCGTGCGGTCCTTCAGGTTTGTCGGCACGTCTCCCCGCACAATGCGCAGCGCGAGTCCCTCGGCGATCGCCGTTTTACCGACGCCGGGTTCGCCGATCAGAACCGGATTGTTTTTGGTTTTTCGGGACAGAATGCGGATTACGTTGCGAATTTCATCATCGCGCCCGATGACCGGATCCAGCTTTTGCTTTCGCGCCAGGTCCGTCAGGTCCTGCCCGTATTTTTTCAGCACGTCATAGGTGTCCTCCGGGTTGTCGCTGGTTACCCGCTGGGAACCGCGAACGCTCATCAGCGCGTTGAGCACCTCGTCCCGGCGAACGCCGCTGCGGCGGAACAACTCCGCGACGGGACCCTGCGCGGTATCCAGCAGCGCCAGAAGCAGATGCTCGACCGACACGTATTCGTCTTTCATCCGCTCCGCCTGTTTTTCCGCATCCGCAAGCGTCCGGTCCATCGACGGGGTCACATACACCTTGTCCATTTCCCGGCCGGCGCCGGTTACCCGGGGAAGACGGGCAATCTCCCGTTCGCAGGCTGCGGCAAACTGCGTCACATCGCAGCCGATTTTTTTCAGCAGCTCGCCGATCAGCCCGCTTTCCTGCTGTACCAAAGCCGTCAGCAAATGCAGCTGGTCCACCTGCTGGTTCTGGTACTGGATCGCCAGGCTCTGGGCGCTCTGCAGCGCTTCCAGTGATTTTTGCGTGAATTTCTGCGCGTTCATTCTATAACCTCCTCCCGGACGAAAACCGTCACAGGAAAGTCGATTTGACTTTCTTTGACTATTATATCCCGGGAGGCGGGTTTCGTCAATGGACGAGTTTCGAAATTAACATAAATGCAACCTGGCGAACCGCCGGCGCAAGCGCCATACGGTTCGCCAGGCATCCCCATCGAAAAAAAACCTTTGCCGGCCGGCTCGTTTGTGCCGGACCGCTTTATTCCCGGGAACGCATCATTTCAATGGCGGTTTTCATCGTTTCCTCGAAGGCTTCCGCCGGAATCAAAGCGATTCCCGCTTCGTCGCTCAGCACGATCAGCCGCTGGCCGCCGGTGAGCCCGAATCCGTCTCTCGCGCCTTTCGGAATCACGATCTGGCCCCGGTCATTGATGGTGACAGAGCCCCAGATGTTCTTTCCTTTCGGCGGCGGAGGAAGCATGCCGACGCCTTCCGCAGCTGCCGTTCTGAGCAGGCTGTCGACGGTGGTTCCGTACAGCTGCGCCAGGCGGCCGCATTTCTCCACGTCCGGGATTGTCGTACCCTTTTCCCACTTCGCGTAGGCCTGCCTTGAAATGCCGATCCTCTCGGCGATCTCTTCCTGAGAATAACCATGGATTCTTCTGAGCATTGCCAGGTTCTCTTTCAGCATAGCCGTTCTCGTCCTCACAGATCTATTCGTTCAAAATTCCCGCACGCCTTTTTGCAGGAAAGGAATGTCATGAGTGCAAACGCCAGGAGCCCGGCGATCAGCAGACCGCCCTGAAGGGCGATGTACTCTGTTCCGAACGCGTTCAGCGGTTCGAGACCGCTGAAATGATGCAGCGCTTCAGCAGCCGAAATCGTCAGAAAAGCGATGACGATGTACGTCACAAACGGGCGCCCCAGCTTGACAGCCGTTTTGAAGAATCCCCCGACGAAGATCCAGTTGAACAGCCCGAAGATGAACAGGGCTATTCCCAAAGCAAACAGATTCGCCGTCATCAGCGGGTTCGCCCTGTACGCCGCGGCATCCGCCAGCGCAGTCATCCTGATCGCCGTGGCGATTGCCATCAGCGTCAGCGCGCACGCTTCAATGAAGCAGACGAACAGGTATTTTCCCTTCACCACGTCCCTCTTCGCAATCGGAAGCAGTGCCGAGAATACGATATCGTTCGCTTCCCTTGCCGCCTGAAAGCTGTGAAACAATCCCAGTGTGACAAAAAAGACCCCGCACAGGATTGGGTAACCGGGAATGAAAAACATCAATCCAAAGGCAATGAACAGAAATGCCAGCGGTGAAGCGCTGAGTCTGATTTCTTTCCGCATGATATCACGCATCGAAATCCCCCCTTTCCATTCGGAGCATGGTTTCCTCAAGGCTCTCTTTCTCTTTGGAGTACCGCCCGGCAAACTCCTCACGGGGCATTGCGGCAACGATCTTTCCTTTTGAAATGTATACGATGTCATCGGCGCATTTCTCAATGTCGGAAATGATGTGCGTTGAAAAAAACACCGCTGCCCCTTCGTTTTTCAGCCCGGTAAAAATGTCCAGGAGCTCGTTTCTGGAGAACGGGTCCAGCCCGCTCGTGGGTTCGTCCAGAATCAGCACCTCCGCTTTATGGGAAAGCGCCAGCAAAAGGTTGAACTTCACCTTCATGCCTTCGGAGAGCTCCACCGGCGCCTTGCGCTCATCCAGTTCAAACAGTTCAAGATACTTTTTGTATGCCCCGTCATCCCACGTATCATAAAACCTGCTTACGACACGGACAATGTCGACGATCTTCTTTCTGGGGTACCAGTTGACCGTTCCCGTGGAATACCCGATTCGCTTCTTGATTTCCTTCTCGTTCCCGATCAGCGGCCTGCCGAAACAGTCCACCTCCCCGCTGTCAGGATGGATGAGATTGAACATGGATTTTATGGTTGTCGTTTTTCCCGCCCCGTTTCTTCCGACAAACCCGGTAATTCTCCCCGCTTCAATCCCGAACGACACCTCTTTCAGTTCAAACGACGGATACCTTTTTACAAGGCGCTTTACCTCAACAATGCTCATGGAAGCCTCCGCAGATTTGATTTATATGAATATTGTAATACTTGGTTGCAGAAAAAGCCACCAACCGCAGATAACACATTTCCGGTTTTTTGGTTGCATTTGGTTGCGTCCGGGGACAGAAGCAGCCGCCGAATGCGCCAAAACGATTCGGAACGCAGCCGACGGCGGCTTTCCCGCAGCTGCGTCCCGACAAAACGGGGGGAGCTTCCTCAGATGTCCAGCCTGGTCTCGCCGCCCAGGAACGTGGGCAGGCTCCTGCCGGTTTTCTGCCAATGGCGATACTCCGCGGTGGCGGTAAACAAAACGTCGCCCGAGGAATTCAGCGCGGTTTCCATGGAGTCCTGGATCACGCTCATGATGAAGCCGACGCTTACCACCTGCATGGCAATGTCCGAAGATATCCCGAACAGCGAGCAGGCCATCGGAATCAGCAGCAGCGATCCGCCCGCCACACCGGAGCTGCCGCAGGCGGCCAGTGTGCTGAGCAGGGACAGCACCACGGCAGAAGGGATATCCACAGGGATCCCCATTGTGCGCACGGCCGCCAGCGTCATGATGGTAATTACCACGGCTGCGCCGTCCATATTGATGGTTGCCCCGAGGGGAATCGAAACGGAATAAATGTCCGGATCCAGCCCCAGCCGTTCGCACAGTCTCATGTTGACCGGAATGTTGGCGGCGGAGGACCGGGTGAAGAATGCGGTGAGCCCGCTTTCCCGAACGCACCGGAACACAAGCGGATAGGGATTCCTTCGCAGCACCAGGAATACGATCAGCGGATTGACCACCAGCCCCACCGCGGCCATGGCGCCAACCAGCACAAGGATCAGCTTGCCGTATTCTTCGTAAGCGGAAATGCCTCTTCCGGAAATGCTCTGAAATACCAGTCCCATTATGCCGAAAGGCGCCAGATTGATGATCCCTTTCACCGCGCCTGAGAGAATCTCCGAAATGTCCGTAAACACCTTCCTGGTGTTCTCAGAAGAGAGCTTCTTCATCAGCAGGCCGAAGACAACCGCCCAGAACAGAATGGAGATGTAATTGCCGGAGACCATTGCACCGATCGGATTGTCGAACATGCTCACCAGCAGATTCTGGAGCACTTCGCCGACACCGGAGGGAACGGCATGTGTCTGGGCCGCTTCTCCGGTCAGCGTAATGGTCGTCGGAAAAGCAAAGCTGAAAGCAACCGCCACCAGCGCCGCGACAAAGGTGGAGAGCAGGTATTCGAAGATGACAAAACCGAAGCGTCTGTCCAGTTTGGATTGCCCGCTTGCCAGCGACGATATCACCAGAACAAAGACCAGCACCGGAGCGACGGCCTTCAGCGCGCTCACAAACGCGGTGCCGGGAACGGAAAATACCGAGGCCGACGGGAACGCGATACCCAGAACCGCGCCGGCCGCCAGGCCGATCAGGATTCGAAGGATCAGGCTGGTTTCGGAATACCTGCGCATCAGTCCGGGAAGAAACCCTTCTGTTTTCTGCGTCATGCCGCTGTCCCCTGCCTTTCATGCTGCCGGTTTCCGTTGAGCCGTCAAAGCGTCATGGAATCCGGCTGACGCCATTATATCCGATCCCATCGGAAAAATCAATTCTGAAGCTTTTGCAGACCTGTTTTCTTTCTTCTTCCGGCTTTCCTGCAGTCCCGGGAATCCCCCGTGAATCGGGCGGCAAAAAGGCGTCCGCGAATTTGACGCGGCGCCTCTTCCTGCACAGTATTCCTTTTTCATACTGATTTCGTTCTGAAATATGCACATCTTTGATGGGCATGTTTTAGTAGGCCGTCAGGCCGTACGAAACCGTATGAGACGACAAAGGCACAGATATGCGCCTTTGTGGACGCGGTACGCGTCCTTCCATCCAAAACGATGCTTTGGATGGAAAGCAGTATCAGACCCGGCTTTCCCGGATCCCGGACAGATTCTTCTCCTTCTCGAAAAAGGCCTTCTTCAGTTGTTCGTATTCCGCATCGGAGCAGACCCGGCGGCACATCGGTCTGAACGATTCCGTGATCCGGAAGCATTCCTTCATGGTTTCACAGGGATACGCATCGCATTCCCCGCATGTTTTGACGCCCTTTTCTTCGCAGCACGCCGCGACATGATATCTGCACCGGTTTTCCGGCCCGCAGCCGGTACAGGCGATTTCTTCATTCGTCACGGCGTGATCCCGATAGCCGATCTTCATCCAAAGCTCCGCGGTATGACGCAGCTCCTCTTCGGATTTTTCGTATGGGTGCACGGTATATCTTGGACACGCCGCGCAGTCATTTCCGCACGCGGCCGGAATCGGATCAGGCCCTGTCCGCGCCTTCGTTTGCGCCATACGGTATCGCCTGCCATTCCAGCATTTCACATTTCTCCTCGAACTGACTGCTCATAAGCCCCATATCCGGGTATTCGGCTTCGCCGCTCTGGTTGTCATAGGGATCGGAGCGCAAATGGGCCTTTGGCGGATCGAATGGCGCCTGAAACGCGCGGGCCGCCGGCAGACGGAACGGATCCAGATTTCCGAAATAGAATTCGTGCCGAAGCGCACTGCCCGCGTGCCACGTCGCGTTTCCGAAGGACGCGTCCACCGGCAGCCAGCCCCAGGGCTCGCAGTAAAACTGCGCCCAGTCATGGCATCCGACATCGTGCGGCGCGCAGTACAGGCCGCTTTGCCAGCGCGCCGGCACGCCCAGATATCTGCACAGCGTAATAAAGGAAAGCGCGAAAATTCCGCAGTCGCCTTTCATGCCGGTCAGCATCTGCGCCGGCAAATCGGGGTAAGTGAAGTAACTGCGCACATAGCTGTAGATCGGCCGCTTCGTCAGGAAGTCGTAAACGCGCCGCGCCAGAATCAGCGGGTTCTTTTCTCCTTCGGCGATTTCCCGTGCCGTTTCGCGAATCAGCGGAGAAAAGGAAATGTGCGGCGGCTGTTCCGCCAGCGCGTCCGGCTGATCGGCCGGAAAGCCGCCTTTCGCCAGATCAGGATCCGGCGCCGTCCAGCGCATATGGGTTTCAAATTCGTATTCCGCGAAGAAAACGTCCTTTTCCGCCAGCGGCTTGCGAAAGGAGATCGTCCGCTGCGGTGCGTACGGATCGGACACATACCCCGGCACGGGCCCCGAATTCAGCAGGCGGAACCCCCGCACGCAGTCGTATTCGACCGGAAGCGGCAGATGCACCAGGATCTCTTTTCCCTCCCGCACAAACTCCTGTTTAATGCGCAGCGCGTGCCGCATATGCCAGCGCCTGGCCGCACCGCCGCTGTTTTGCATTTCCCGGACTGTATCGTCCAGAATCCCGGCATTGGTTTTCTTGTACGCCAGGCGCTCCGGGTTCAGAACCCGTTCCTCCAATTCGGGCCGCACCTTGATCAGCGTGGACAAAAAGCTGTTCTGAAAGCGCACCTCGCCGTTCAGATAGATCCAGTCCACCATGCCGCGGTCGCGGAATTCCTCCAGCTCCTGCGCTGTCACTCCGCGGATCTCCTTTTGCAGAAGCGCAAGCGCGGCGTCAAAGGTGTAAGGGTAAGCGCCCGGGATCCGTTCGATGATTCTCTTTTCCATCTGAAGCCGCCGGCGAAGCGCCTGCGGAAGCTTTTCGTCCGCGATGCGCAGATCCAGCACCCGGACGAGCCGGTCATAATCCCCGTAATGCTTCAGATGCTGAATGTCCTCCGGCAGCGGCAGCGCCAGACAGAAAGCGTCTTCGTAAAACACTGTTATCCCTCCAGCGGATGATGGCAGGCGCACATGTGCCCGTCGCCCGTTCCGCGCAGCGCGGGTTTCTCACTCCTGCATACGGTATCCGCATACGGGCAGCGCGGATGAAAGCGGCAGCCGGAAGGCGGATCCACCGGCGAGGAAGCCTCCCCCGCCAACAGGGCCCGCTCCCGATTGCGCAGCGTCGGATCCGGCTGCGGCACGGACGACAGCAAAAAGCGGGTATACGGGTGGCGCGGATGGGCATACAGTTCTTCCGTTCCGGCCATTTCACAGATCTGACCCAGGAACATCACGATGACCCGGTCGCTCAGGTAACGAACCACGTTGAGATCGTGGGAAATAAACAGGTACGTCAGCCCCAGCTGCTTTTGCAGGTCTCCCAGCAGGTTCAGAATCTGCGCTTGGATCGATACGTCCAGCGCCGAAACCGGTTCGTCGCAGATGATCAGTTCCGGGTTCAGCGCCAGTGCCCGCGCGATGCCGATGCGCTGGCGCTGTCCGCCGGAAAACTGGTGCGGATACCGAATGAAAAACTCCGGTCTCAGACCCACCCTGGAAATCAGCTCGCGCGCCATGTCCGCCCGCTCCCTGCGGTTTTTGCCGATCCGATGGGCGTTCAGCGGCTCCATAATAATCTGGCCGACGGACATGCGCGGATCCAGCGACGCATACGGATCCTGAAAAATCATCTGCATGCCGCGCCGCATCACGCGCTTCTCTTCGCCGTGAATCTGTGACAAATCCTGCTCTTTGAAATACACCTTTCCGGAGGTCAGCGGCAGCAGATCGAGCAGCAGCTTGCCAAGCGTTGACTTGCCGCAGCCGGATTCGCCGACCAGGCCCAGGGTTTCCCCTTTTTCGATGGAAAACGAAACATCTGATACCGCGTGTACGGCACCGCCGCGTACCGGGAATTCTTTGACCAGATGCTCCGCGCGCAACAGTTCGCTCACAGTGTATCGCCTCCCTTTTCAGGGAAAAAGCACCTGCAGAGATGCCCGTTTCCAAGGTCCTCGAGCGGCGGCTTTTCCCGGCGGCATTTTTCGCACGCGAAATCGCAGCGCGGGGAAAAGCGGCAGCCCGCCGGCATCGCCCGAAGATTGGGCACCGTTCCCCGGATGTTGTACAGCTTTTCACCCTTTGCCCGCATTCTCGGCAGCGAAGCCATCAGCCCCCGCGTGTAGGGATGCGCGCACTCACGGAACAGCGTAAACACATCGGCACGCTCCACCACTTCTCCGGCGTACATCACATAGACCTCGTCGCAGATTTCCGCCACCACCCCGAGGTTGTGCGTGATCATCAGAATGGATGTGCCCTCTTCTTCCTGCAGCCCGCGCATCAGGCGCAGAATCTGCGCCTCGATCGACACGTCCAAAGCCGTCGTCGGCTCATCCGCGATCAGCAGATCCGGTTTCAGCACCATCGCCATGCCGATCATCACACGCTGGCGCAGCCCGCCCGACAGCTGGTGCGGATAACAGACGAAGCGCTTCTCCGGCTCGGGAATGCCTACCTTGTCCAGAATCTCGATGCATTTTTGCTTTGCCTCGCGGGACGAGATATCGCTGTGCAGCCTCAGCGCTTCCGATATCTGCCTTCCGACCGTCAGAACCGGATTCAGCGAGGTCATCGGCTCCTGAAAAATCATCGATATGCGGTTGCCGCGGATTTTTCGCATCTCCCGGTCGGAAAGGGCGAGCAGATCTTCTCCGTTAAACAGGGCTTTCCCCGCGTCCACCCGTCCGTTATCCGCCAGCAAACCCATAATTGAAAGCGCGGTTACGCTCTTGCCGCATCCCGATTCGCCGACCAGCCCCACCGTTTTCCGCCGGGGAATGGTGAGATCCACGCCGTTGACAGCGGTCGCCCGGTCTTTCCTGCCGTCGGACGCGAAGGATGTATACAGCCCTTTGACCCTAAGCAGCGTATTCTCCTGCATGCTCTCTCCGCCTCCTCAGGTTTTCATATAGGGATCGATCGCGTCGCGAAGGCCGTCGCCCAGGAAGTTGAAGGCCATCACGGTAACCAGGATCGCGAGGCCCGGCGCCAGAATCAGCCAGGGACACATATAAGCGAATTCCTTGCCCTGGCTTACCATCAGGCCCCAGCTGGAATCCGGCGGCTGGGTGCCCACGCCCAGAAAGCTCAGCGAGGATTCCCACATGATGGATCCGGGAATGTTCAGCGTGAACAGCACGATCAGGTTCGGCAGGCAGTTGGGCAGGATATGGCGAAAAACGATCTTCCAGCGCGAAACGCCCATTGACCGCGCGGCTTCGACGAATTCCTTTTCCTTCAGCGACAGCGTCTGGGCGCGCACGATGCGCGCGGTCCCCGCCCAGTCGATGATGGACAGCGCGATAAACAGGTTCAGAATCGAGGTGCCCAGCGTATACATGACCACCATCGCCAGCAGAAGCGACGGAAACGCCAGCACCACGTCTGCCAGGCGCATGATCACCGCGTCCACCTTTTTCCCCAGGAAGCCCGCTGCAAGGCCGAGCAGCGTACCCAGCACCAGCGAGATAATCGACGGCACAAAGCCGATCATCAGCGAAACCCGCGAACCGTACACTACGCGGGCGAAGACATCTCTTCCCAGTTCGTCGGTTCCGAACCAGTGCTCCGCCGACGGTCCCTTTTTTATCTCGCTGAGCCGGATTTCCGTCGGATTCCATCGGCAGACCACCGGCGCGAAGAAGGCCATCAGCAGAATAATCACGATTACGATTAATCCCAAAAGCGCGGCTTTGTTCCGCCGGAACATGGTGAGGATGCTTTTGAACACGCCCTCGCTCGTCTGAATCTCGGCTTCCGCCTCAAGCATCTCTTGCGCGACTTCGGCGGAATAGACATCTTTTTTGCTTTTCATCCGTCTCTTCCGCCTCCTCATTCCACGCGGATGCGCGGATCCACCACAGAATACAGCACGTCAGCCAGCAGATTGCCCGCGATAATCAATACCGCGGTAAAGATCACCGTGCCCTGCAGAAGCGGCATATCCCGCTTATTGATCGCGTCCACCGCGAGCCTGCCGACGCCCGGGATCGAAAAAATCGTCTCCGTGATGACCGCGCCGGAAAGCAGCGAGGCAATCTGAATCGCCATCACGGTGATGACCGGAATCAGCGCGTTTTTCAGCGCGTGCCCGGTGATGACCCGCAGCGGAGAAAGCCCTTTGGACCGCGCGGTGCGGATGTAATCGTTGCGCATGACTTCCAGGAGATTCGAACGCGTCAGGCGCGCGATGCGTCCGGCACTGGACCAGCCCAGCACGATCGTCGGCAAAATATAGCTTTGCCAGGTGGACAGTCCTGATATCGGAAGGATATTCTTGAATGTTTCCTGCAGGATCAGCGCGATCCAGAACACCGGCATCGATACGCCAAACAGCGACAGGCCCATCGACAGGTGATCGATCAGCGAGTTCTTTTTCACGGCGGAAACAATCCCGATCGGTATGCCCATAACCCAGGAAAACAGCGCCGCCGCAATCGCCAGTTTCAGCGTATAGGGGAACGCGGTCGCAATCAGGTTGGTAACCGAACGGTTCAGTTTCCAGGACATACCCAGGTCTCCGTGCAGAGCGTCCCAAACATAACGGACATAGCGCACGAGGAAAGGATCGTCCAGGTGCATATTCGCGCGCAGGTTTTCCAGCACATCTTCGTTCAGATGTTCCTTCATCATAACGGTGAGCGGATCCCCCGGCACCACGTTCAGCATGAAAAAGATCAGAAAAATCATGCCCAGAAGCACCGGTATAGTCACCAGAACGCGCTTGATGATGAATTTTCCCATGGCATCCTCCGGAGAGATTTCTATACGGCCGAAACAATAACAACGCCCCCGCCTTGCAGCCAGCGGCTGCGGGGCGGGGCATTCAAGCGTTGTTCAGTCGGTTTGCATCAGTCAGCCAGGCTGATGGAATAGTAGCTCATGCTGCTCCAGCCGTTCCAGGAAACCACGAAGTTCTGAACGCGCGGATTCAGGCAGAACAGATGATTGCGCTGATACAGCGGCAGCACCACATGATCCTCGTGTACAAGCACGTCGTCGATCTTCTGATAGGCAGCCAGGCGCTCGTCGACATCCACCATCACGCGGGCATTCTCCAGAAGCGTCATGATCTCATCGTTGTCGTAATTGACAGAACGGCCAACGGTGTTCTTGTAGGAGAAGAAGGTGTACAGGAAGTTGTCGGGATCGTTGAAGTCCGCCGACCAGGAGTTGTAGTAGCTGGGCAGTTCACCGTCCTTGCGGACCGCGTAATACGTCGATTCGTCGAACTGCTTGATGGTCACGTTGACGCCGATCTGCGACCAGTAGCCCTGCAGGATCTGGGTGATGGTCAGGGAAGTGGTCGCGTCGCTCATCACGGAGATTTCCATGTCAAAGCCGTTCTCATAGCCTGCCTCCGCGAGCAGCGCTTTCGCGCCTTCCGGATCATAGGGGATCTCCTCGACATCGTCGGTATGGCCGACCACGCCGTTCGGCAGGAAAGAGTTCAGCACGTGTCCCTGTCCGGAATAGATAGAATCCAGAATGGCCTGACGGTCCACGGACATCTGCAGCGCCTGGCGAACGGCCGGGTTGTTCAGCGGCTCGATCGCGGTGTTGAACATGAAGTAGTACGTGCCTGCGCGGCTGCCGGCGACAATCTGATCTTCATATCCGTTGCTCATGAACCAATCCAGCTGGCCTTCGGACATATCAAAGTCGAAAACGTCCGCCTGGTTGGTTTCAAACAGCATGCGCTGGGTATCGCCGTCCGGCACGATCAGGATATCGATGCCGTCCACCGCCGGCGCTCCCTTGTAGTAATTGGGGTTGGCAACCATGGTCACCTTGCTGCCCAGTTCCCAACCGGTAACCTGGAAGGCGCCGGTGCCAAAGCACACGGACGGATCGACGCCAAACTGCTCGCCGACCGGCTCGGTGGATTCGCGGTTGAAGATCGAACCGCCGGGGGTGGCAAGGTTTGCCAGGAACGGCGCATAAGCGTCTTTCAGCGTGATTTCAACCGTCAGGTCGTCCAGCGCGACAACGCCGGAGACCGTTTCGGCTTCGCCGTTCAGCACTTCCATCGCGCCTACCACCGGTTCGAACACGTCGGTGTTCTTCGCGTTGGTTGCCGGGGTCATCATGCGATTGACGGTATACACCACATCGTCCGCCGTCAGCGGATCTCCGTTGTGGAAGGTGATGCCTTCGCGCAGGTGGAAGGTGTAAACCTTGCCGTCCTCGCTCACGTCCCAGCTCTCCGCCAGGCCGGGCACCAGCTGCGCTTCGCCGTCAACGGTCTCGCATTCGACCAGGCGGTCAAAGCAGTTCAGCGGAATCGTATAGCTGTCCGTCGTCAGCTGCACATCCAGCGTTTCCGGGTCTTCCTCCACCATCACGCGCAGAATGTTGTCCGACGCCGTCTCCGCGGACGCCAGAGGCGCAGTGCAGCACAGCAGCAGCGCCAGCGTCAATGCCAGGGAAAGAATGCTCTTCATGCTCGTTACCTCCTATAGCTTCTCCGTGCTGACAAAAGAGCCGCACGTTGTGAAACGCTGCAGCTCTTCTTTGATAAGAAACTCTGATGATAGCGCTCCACAGATTGTGACAGTCCGCCGCGTATTTCCCGGCGTACCAGCGTGCGGATTCAGGCATGGGCCGCACACTTCGGCGCCGCACCCTTTCCGTCGGCTGTTTCGCCTGAACATCAAAACCGGCGTACTCTTGTTTGGCGCAACCTCTATCATAGGATTCATAATCCTCTCCATACTATATACTGCATTCTCCCGCTTGGCAATGGAGTTTCTGTTAATGAAAAATGAATTTCAGGTCGCACAGCAGCCCGGCATCCGATATCCGGGATGACGGCACTGATTTTGCTTTCCGCCGCGTCCCGGTTCCGCCCGCACGGCCGCTCCGCAATTGCTCAGCAATTCCCCGTGTATACGTGCTTGAGCCGTTCCCGCGCCGCCTCCGCCAGGCGGTAGATCAGGCGGACATCCGTCGCTTCGCGATCCGTCATGCGAAAGCGGGGGAAGAACCGGGAGATGTGCAGCGGGATCTCCGCCCCTATGGCGTTTCCCCGGGCATCCGTGAGCCCCGCGATCCATTCGGAAATCGCGCGTATCTCCTGCACCGTATCGTTCTCGCCGGGGACGATCAGCGTCGTCAGCTCCACATGGCTGACCTGGACCGCCCGGGCAATGAACGATTTCACCGTCTCCAGGCTGCCTCCCAGCACCTGCCTGTAATAGCGGTCGGTAAATCCCTTGAGATCGATGTTCATTGCGTCGATCCAGGGAGAAACGGCTTCCAGCACCGGCAGCTCCGCAGTGCCGTTTGTGACCAGCACGTTCTGCAGCCCGGCCTCATGCGCCAGCTTTGCCGCGTCGCGCACGAATTCCCAGCCTATCAGCGGTTCGTTGTACGTAAACGCCAGTCCGATGTTCCCCTGCGGCTTCAGCCGCAGCGCGGCATGAACCAGCTGTTCCGGAGCAATTTCCTCCGCGCTGTCCCCGGCCCTCATTGCCGCTTCGGACCAGGAGATTTCATGGTTCTGGCAAAACGGACACCGCAGATTGCAGCCGTAGCTTCCCACCGAGAGGATCCGGCTGCCGGGGCGGAAGCGCCGGAGCGGCTTCTTCTCGATCGGATCCAGCGCCATCGCAGTGATCCTGCCGTAGTTCGCCGCGTACACGCGCTCTTCACCGCACGCGCGCGCTCCGCAGAAGCCGATGCGGTTCTGCGGAATCTCACAATGCCGGAAACACACGTCACACCGCGCCATAAAACCGCCCCTCAGTGATGCCGAATGACTTCAAACCGCTGCAGCCTGACTTTTTCGTCCGGTCCGATTCCCGCCTTCTGCCGGGCAATTTCCACCTGCCGGGCGACCGTATCGACTCCCTCCAAATCCGGCAGCAGCAGTCCGCGCCGGCTTCCTTTGCTCACGATTACGCCGTAGCGTTTCACGTCCAGCTCCCGCTGCGAAGAAATATCCTCCGGCTCGCCCAGCACATCCACCTGGATTTCCAGCCATTTCAGTTCATCCGGCCGGATCGGCGGAAAGCGCGGGTCCCGAGCCGCGGCGCTGACGGCATTGTGAATGATTTCGTCGGCCAGGCTGTCCCGCGTCGCCGCGACGGTTCCGATGCAGCCGCGAAGCCTTCCCTGTTTATGAATGGAAACAAACGCCCCGGCGCGCACTCCGGTAAGCTGTTCCGGCAGCCCTTCGGGCGTATCCATGATCCGGTGCCGAAGCACATAGCTCGTGACGGATTCGCGCGCCAGCCGCACAAACGCGTCGGATCTGTCCCGCTCCGCCTCGAGCCGCCGTTCTTCTCTCTTCTGCCGGATCTCCAGGAAACACCGGTCCGCGTTCTCCTCCGCGGGATAAAAACTGCAAATTCCGTATCCTACTCCGGTAACATCCTCGTGGGAAAGCCTCTGCGCCTTTACCGTTCTGCCGTCCATCGTTCCCGCCATGATCACAAAGGAGCGATGCCCGCACTCAGCCGCGCGCTCACAGAAGCCCTTGTCAAAATCCATCAGTTCGCCGAACGCCGCCCGGCCGCACACATCCATGACCCGTTCGTCGTAAACGGGGCCCTCCGGCGCATAGCCGTAAGGGCCATAGCTTTGCAGCTTGTGGGACAGATCGCCGCTGGCGACAAAAACGGCCCTTCGTCCGGTTTCCTTCACTGCACGCTCAATGATCTGCCCCAGGCGGTAATGCTCCTCCAGCGGCTGGCCTGACAGTCCGATCCGCACCAGGCGGAAACCGTCATACGCCTGGCGGAGAAAATACAGCGGAACCATGGTTCCGTGATCCAGCGAAGCGTCCCTCTGCCCGCGGGTGCCCGCGGCCAGTCCGCTTTCTTCCGCCATCCGTTCAATGGCCTCCACGAGAACAGTATCGTATTTCTCGTGAAAGCGCACTCCCGGCGCACGGAATCGCGCAAATGATCCTTCCGCCGTTTTCCCGGGCGAAATATGAAACCAGTCCGCATACATCTCCGCGTGCGGGCTGGAAATGATGACGGTTTCCGGCCTCAGCGCCGCGATTTCCCGCGCCACCTGCAGATACGCGTCCCGGGTCGCCTGGATTTGCTTTTCACTGCCGCGGCCCACATCCGGCACAATCATCGGCGGATGCGGCACCATAAACGCTGCCAGAATGGACATCTCTCATACCTCCCGGTTCACCGGCCCGCTGCTGCCCGGGTCCTCTGCTCTATTGTATCAAATTGCGCCGGTGATTTCAACAGCGCGGCGCAATTCAAAAATGCCGGTCCCCCGCGCCGCCGCAGCCGGATCGCGTCTGCGCGCAAAAGCTCGCCGGCTCCTTGCAAACCGCTGCCGGGTGTGATAAACTGATTCCGGCCGTCAGCGGGCATCGTTCCGTGCGCGCGCTTTTTCCGGTTGCCGGGCAGCGGCGGCAGTGCGTGCGGCTCCGCAGGCGGATCCGCTTTTCATCCTGAAAGGAAGGGGTCCGAAATGGCAAACCATATCATTGAAAACGAAGAATTGCGGGTCACCGTCTCCGATACCGGCGCGGAACTGATCAGCGCATTTGACAAAACCACCGGATCGGAGAGAATCTGGACCGGCGATCCTGCCGTCTGGAACCGCCATGCGCCGGTTCTGTTTCCGTTCGTCGGAAAGGTCAACGGCGGGAAATACCGCATCGGCGATCGGGAATACCCGATGAAGACACAGCACGGCTTCGCCCGGGATCTGGAATTCACCTGTACAGAGAAGACCCGGGATTCGGTTACACACCGTTTGGCGTCGAACGGGCAGACATTAAGCCTCTATCCTTACCCGTTCCGCTTCACCGTCCGGCATCGCATCGGCACTGAGCGGCAGCTGTTCATCGAATGGACCGTCGAAAACACCGGCGATGCGCAGATGTTCTATTCCGTCGGCGGCCATCCCGGATTCATGATGCCGGAAGGCGTCCGCAAGGAAGACTGCTGTATCCTGTTCCCCGGAAAGGATCGCCTCCGGTACATTTCGACAAGCCCGGCGGGCTACGCCCTGCCGGAGCAGAAAACGCTTTCGCTGACCGGCGGGGGCGTACGGTATCAGCAGGATATCCCCGCCACCTGGATCTTCGAGGATCACCAGGTGAACGCCGTCGGCATCGCACTGCCTGACGGAACGCCGTACGTCATGATGGACTGCTCACAGTTCCCGATGCTGGCTGTATGGGCAAATCCGCAAGGGCCGTTTATCTGCCTCGAGCCCTGGTTCGGAAGAACCGATGACGACGGGTTCACCGGCACCATCGACCAAAAGAAAGCCATCGAAACGCTGGAAAGCGGTGAAACGAAGCGGATCGCATACTCGATCCGGTTTTGCTGACCGGTTTCTGCGGTGAGCATGCCCGGCAAGGGCTGAATGCGGAAACCGGCGCCGCTGCAGGCGCAGCGATCGCCTCCGCGGCCGTATGATCCGGCGCGCCTTTTCCCGATTGCGCATAAGCCGGGCATTCGGAATTCTCCGCTTCCGGCCAAACACGAAAGGACAGACGGCGCCCCGGCAGGAGAATTGCCGCCGGGGCGCTCTGTCAAACAAGTCCATCGAAACAGGGTTTATTCGAGGTTCGCCACGACCTTTTCACCGGCGATATAACCGGACAGCAGCGCCCAGCCGTTGTCTGCGCCGCCATAGGTGACATAGGCCTTTCCGGCGAGTAAATCACGCCTTCACCGTCGGCGCCTACCGCGTACAGGCCGCCGATCACCGTCTCGCCGTCCGCCTGCAGCACCTGGAACTGCTCGTTGATGTCCAGGCCGCCGCAGGTGCCGTAGCAGTGCATGCCGGCGTGGATCGCGTAATAGGGGCCCTCTTCCATCGCCTCGAGGAACTCCGCCGGCTTGCCCAGCGCGTCTTCGCCGGTTCTGCAGCCTTCGTTGTATTTGTCCAGTTCGGCTCTGAGCGTGGCGGGATCCAAACCAAGCTCCTCTGCCAGCTCCTCGATCGTGTCGCCCTTGCTGATAAAGCCGGCCTTCACGCCGTCTTCCATGACCTGCAGGGCGTTGGGCAGAATCGTGCCTCGCGGGATGGGCACCTTGAAGAGCAGGTTGTCGAAATTGCTCTTGATGTGCTGAACCGTGTCGTCGACGTCGATTCCGTTGGCTGCAATGTCCAGAATTTGCTTTTCGGTAACGATGACGCTGATGTCGGGACCGCCCTTCCACGCGTCAAAGGTGGCCAGAGCGTTCTCCGGCAGGTAGCGCACGCCCTTGGAGTTGACCCCGAAGACCTTCTCCCAGAAGCACAGCATCGTGGGCAGGTCGCCTTCGCTCCACACTGCCGGCAGGTTGGTCTTGGTGGTAAACTGACCGGGCACAGGAACGTTGGGATAGCTGTTCAGGAAGCCGTCCGGCCCAAACAGGTGGCACACCGGCGTCATGCCGATATTGAAGGTTCCGGCGCCGATGTCGATGGCGGCCTGAATCATCTTGCCGTCGTTCTGCCAGGAGCCGCAGACGTTCCACTTGCCCTTGAGCGGATAGTACTCATCGCCCAGGTATTTTGTGCTCATTTCCTCGCTGCCCGCGAAGCCGCCGGTGGCGAGGACCACCGCTTTGGCATTGATGGTATAGCTGGTGTTGGTGACTGCGTTGTAAGCCTTCACGCCCGTCACTTTGTTTGTCGCCTCGTCGTAGATCAGCTCGGTGCCTTCGGTCTCCAGCAGGTACTCTCCGCCGTAGGCTTTGAATTTGTTGTACAGGTGATCGAAGCACTGCTGGAAGGTATCCTTCTTGATGCGGTTGTTGGTCTGCGTGGGGGCGAAGCGGTACTTGACCAGGAAGGTCTTGGCTTCGTTGGTCGTGCCGCCGCTGAGGCCGCCGGCGGGCATGTTGAAATCAAAGCCGTTGTGGCGCAGCCAGTCCATGGAATTGCCCGACTCGTCCATGATCAGCCTGATCATTTCGGGCTTGGCCATCTGCACGCCGTCGCTGGAGGTGGTGTATTCCGTCCAGTCCTGATACAGCGCTTCGGCGTCCACGAAGTCTTCGCCGTTGTTGTACTCTTCCTGGAAGGTCTTGGGGTTGACCACCAGAGCCTCGCTGGTGAAAACGGTGGTGCCGCCGTAATTGCCGGCCTTGTCGATGGCCAGAACGCTGGCATCGGATTTGGGATCCTTCAAACGCATCTGCTGGGCGACGCGCAGCGCGGTATAGGAACCGGAACCGCCCATGCCGACCACGACCACGTCGTAATCCAGCGTTTCCTCTTTGGCTTCCGGCGCGGAAGCTTTTTGGAAATCGGCGATCGCGCTCCCGTCACTGCCGCCCGCTGCCAGCGCCTGCATCAGGGCATCTGTTACCGCGCCGCGGATTCCCGCACTGGATCCGGTGGCGCCGGTGATGGCGTCCACTGCCACAGTCTGTCCTTCCAGGATTCTGGGAACCATCAGTTTGGCAGCGATCTGCAGCTTGACCGAGGATTCGTAGAGGTTGTCCATGTCCACGGTGATGTTCTGAATCCGGTCTTCGGTGACTTCCACCGAAGCCTTGATCTTCTCCACCTTGTTGAAGCCCCAGGCTTCACCGGTATACGTGCCGGGTGCCATTTTTCCCGCAGCCGGCGCGGTGCCCGAAGCCTGTTTCAGCGCTTCGGCAACCGCCTGCCTGGCGGCATTGGACGTGAACGTCGCGCCGGTAACGCCATCCATTTCGGCGCCCTGCGCAAGCGCGTTGGCTTCCAGCTGCGGCAGCGCCGCGGCGCCGATGCCCGGAGTCTCGCTCTCTCCGGCAATGCTGACCTCCGTGATGCCGGCGTCTCCCACCGTGACGGTGGCAATCACCTGGCCGCCGAAGCCGGGAGCCTCGCCTGTGTACGTGCCCGGCGTGAACGGCGCTCCCTCGGCGCCGGCGCAGGGGGATACGCAGAGGGCCATGATCAAAGCGAACATGACCGCAAGGGTAAGGAACCGTTTCATAATCACACATCCCTTCTGTTCGTTGGATTTAATGGATATATAAATATTAACATGACGTTCCGGGAATGTCAATGCTTTCGGACGGGAACAGCACAGTTTCATCGGATTCATCGGAAACCGTTCTACGGTACAATTGGCGCAGGCTTTTCCCTGTTCTGATACTGCTTTCCATCCAAACCATCGTTTTGGATGGAAGGACGCGTACCGCGTCCGCAAAGGCGCATCCATGTGCCCTTGTCGTCTCATACGGTTCCGTACGGCCTGAGGTAAAAAATATGCCCATCAAAGATGTGCATATTTTGGAACGGAATCAGTATGAGGATGCGCTCTCCCTTGAGAAGGTCATTCCTCTTCCGTCATCATGCGAATGATTTCCCGGTCCGTTTCCCGCATGCCCTCGCGACCAAGCCGTCCAAAGCTGTCGATGGAATTCTCCACACCCTTGACGACCAGACCGTCTCCCCCGTAGAACTGCTGACCGTTTCTGAACATCTCATAGCCGAATATGCCGGTTTCCACTGCCGTTGCGATCTTGGCGGCGCAGGACGATTTCGCTCCGTCGCACACGATGCCCGAAGTCACGGCGAGCGCATTGACGATCGTATGGGAAATATCCCGCAAATCGCCGCCATACAGATAGGCGATGCCGGCGCCGGCCCCCGCACCGGCGCTGACCGCGCCGCAGTACGCGGAAAGCCTGCCGATACAGGTCTTCGCGCGCAGCGTGACCAGGTTGGAAATCAGCAGCGCACGGTACAGCTTCTCCCTGCTCGCGCCAAGGCCGTCCGCATAGACGATGACGGGCAGCGAGGCCGTCAGCCCCTGATTCCCGCTGCCGGAACAAATGACCACCGGAAGCACCGAACCGTTCATGCGCGCGTCAGAGCCCGCCGCGGCATACGCCTTGGCGCGGGTACGAAGGTCGTTTCCCGTCTTCAGCAGCACCTTGCCGATGTTCGCGCCGTAATCATGGCGCAGGCCCTCCTCGGCAATGGCCGTGTTCAATTTGATCTGGCGTTCAAGCAGGGAACGCACATCCTCCAGATCGCAGGTACAGGCAAAATCGAAGATACTCTCCACGCTCAAAAGGGAGTAATCGGGCAGCGCTTCATCCCCTGTCTTCGTCTCAGGATCCTTCTGCCGCAGAACTTCACCGTTCCGTTCGATCCTGACGATATTGGTGTGCTCCTCCGCGATGCGCACCTTCGCCCAGGAGCTGCCGTCATACACGGTTACGATGATATCCAGGAGGCTGTCGGAATTGAGCGGACTGATCTCGACCGGTGTCCCGGCCATGTAAGCGCCAAGCCGTTCCCTGGCCGCTTCGTCCACATGGGAAATCACTTCGAGCCCGTCATGCTCGTTCCCCGCAAGCACGCCGATGCACGCGGCTGTCGCGATGCCCCGACGCCCGCCCGTATTGGGCACGATGACGCTTTTGACGTTCTTGATGATGTTTCCGCTGGCCTCGACGGCAATCCGATCCGGCAGGCTTCCCAGTGTCGCCCGCGCAACAGCGGCACAGTACGCCAGCGCAATGGGTTCTGTACAGCCCATCGCGCAGATCAGCTCGCGACGCAGGATTTCCAGATAGGTTTGATAGATATTCGATTTCCGCTCCATGGCGATCCCCTTTCTGCGCCGTTCCACAGAGAATTCTTCGTTCCGCTGATTATTGTATCATAGACCGGCCGCTGCAACAAGCAGTTTTTTTCGGATTCCGGCAACCGGGCGCAGCCGTTTCCGGACAATCGGAACTCTGCCGGAATTCCACTGACGCCCGCCGCAGAGGGCCCGCACAGACCGGAGACAGCAGCCTTGCAATCCGGCCGCTGTTATGGTATGCTGTTCATACGGAGGGCGATGTTCCATGACGCCGGATTTCAAAGCGCTTCTGCAGACGAAAGAATACGATTTTCTGAGAGACAATGCCCGGTTTGGCGATCGCATCATGCTCCTCGCCCTTTCCGGCAGCTACGGCTACGGCACCAACAGAGAGGGAAGCGACGTAGATTTCCGCGGCGTCGCCCTTCAGCTGCCTTCTGATCTTCTCGGGCTGACCGCGTTTGATCAGTACGTCGACACCGCCACGGATACCGTGATCTTCGGTTTCAGCAAAATGGTTCGCCTCCTGCTCGAGTGCAACCCGAACAGCGTTGAAATCCTCGGTCTGCCATCAGACAAATACATGGCCGTATCTCCGCTGGGGCAGCTGCTGCTGGACCAGCGGCATCTGTTCCTGTCAAAGCGAGCCGTCAGATCCTTCGGCGGATACGCCAGCGCGCAGCTGCGCCGTCTCCAGAACGCCATTGCCCGGGATGCCCTCTCCCAACCCGACCGCGAGCGCCATATTCTGAACTCGGTGAAAAACGCGCTTGACGATTTCAATCGCAAATACGCCCGCGTCTCCGGCCGAGACATCCGGCTTTATATCGATCAGGCCGTCACAGAAGGCCTGGATACCGAAATCTTTATGGATGCCCGTTTTGATCGCCTGCCTCTGCGCGAGTGCAACAGTCTCCTCGAAACCCTCCGCAGCGTCGTCAGCGATTACGACAGGATCGGGCACCGCAATCACAAGAAGGACGACAGCCATCTGAACAAACACGCAATGCATCTGATCCGCCTTCTGATGACAGGCATCGATATCCTGGAAAAACACGAAATCATAACCTGTCGGCTGGACGACCTGCCGCTGCTCCTGAAGATCCGCAACGGGGAATACATGCTCGAGGACCACACCCTGTCACCGGAGTTCTTCGAAATTCTGGACCGGTACGAGCGGCGCTTTCAGGAAGCGGCAAAGGCCACGTCGCTCCCGGAGAATCCGGATATGGGAAAAATCTCGGCGTTCGTGGAGCGCATCAACCGAGCGAGCATTCCGGAGGCATAATATGCGGGACACCATACAGCGGGAACTTGAAAACATCGAAGAGCAATGCGGCGTCCGCATCCTGTACGCCGCGGAATCCGGCAGCCGTGCCTGGGGCTTTGCTTCCCCGGACAGCGATTACGACGTGCGGTTTGTCTATGTACGGCCCGTTGAGGATTACCTGCGCCTGGACGGGCCGCGCGACGTCATCGAGTGGAAGCTGGACGAAGTGCTCGACATCAACGGATGGGATCTGCGCAAAGCGCTGACTCATCTGAAGCAGGGAAACGCGGCCCTTTTTGAGTGGAACAATTCGCCTGTCGTGTATAAAACAACACCGGAATGGAACCGCGTCCAGGAGATCTCCAAAGCGTATTTTTCAGAGAAGGTCGCGATTCCTCACTATTACGGCATCGCCGCCTCCACATGGGCAAAGCACCTGTGCGGCGGGACGGTGCGCTATAAAAAGTACTTTTACGCGCTCCGGCCGCTGCTGGCAGCCCGGTATATCGAAGAATACCATAAAGAACCGCCCGTGCCGTTTCCGGATCTGCTGAATGCGGATATGGAACCCCGCCTGCGCGCATCCATCGACAGCCTGCTGGAAAAGAAGAAGCTCTCAACCGAATCCGAAGAAAACCCCCATATCCCGGAAATTCTCGCGTTTATCAAAGAAGAACTGTCAAAGCAAAAGGCCATCGGCGCCGGATTGCCCGATGACCGAAACCGGGATTGGACAGCTTTGAACCGCTTGTTCCTGGAGATTGTCCGGGGCTGAAAGAAGCGGCCGCATTCCTCTGCCGCTTCCGCATCGGGCTGCTTTCTCTCCGCGCCGGGATGATCCGGCGGCAAACCCTCAGCCGCCCGCCTTCCGGCAGCCGATGCTCCCGTTTCTGCGGACAAGGAAAACAGCCTTTGCATTCCGCGCCGGCTTGTCGGCCCGTTGTGCGGCACCGCGCCGGAGCAGCGCGTCTTCGGAATCCCTTTCGTTCGCCGATGATGCCTTTCACAATCGCCCCCGCTCGCCGTGCATCGGGTTTTCCTGCACAGGGAATGCCGACGGGCGGCGCGTCACATTCCGGGTTTCCTTCAGCCGTTTTTTGTGCGCTCGTCCCAGGCAGCGCGCGCCGCGCGCAGCATTTCGCGCGCCATCGCTCCGGGATCCTTCGCCTTTGCGATGCCGCTGGATGAGCCTGTCGCGTCGGCCCCGGCCATGAGGACATTGTA
>JAFWEY010000036.1 GCA_017512675.1 Clostridia bacterium
AAGTACAGGCACGAAGACGAGGATTCTTATGCTTGCTGTCCGATTTGCGGATGGTGTAAAAACTTGTATCAGGAATGGCATCCCGACGAAGACGAATGTGGCGAAGCGCAAGACACGAGCGGGCGAAGCGCAGCTGAAGCACGCGACTATTGCGAAGCTGACCGAAGCGCCGAAGGCGCAAGACGGTGGCACGGCCGCAGGCCGTGACGGATGAGGTTTTGGCGCTCAGGTACACTTTCCGTGTTCTGTGTCTCCGTTGCCCGGGTGCCAACCAAATCTTCACTCTTCACTCATCGCTCTTCACTCTGCCGGGCGCCATGTATGGCGCCTGGCATGGCGCCTGCAATTTCTCCCGGGTACGAAGATCCAATCATCAATCGGTATAGCATTCCGATCCCGCGTTGGGTCGGAACACATACACCCGCGGACCGCAAAACCTCATCCGTCTCGCGCTTTGCGCGAGCCACCTTCCCCATAGGGGAAGGCTTCTTCCCGGATCGAAGATCCATGCGTCTATCGGTATAATATCCGATCGCGCGAACCGTATCAATGCGGCTCTTGCGGTGGATTCCGATGTATCTCCGTTACCTGGGTGCCAACCAAATCTTCACTCTTCACTCTTCGCTCTTCACTCTGCCGGGCGCCATGTATGGCGCCTGGCATGGCGCTCGCAATTTCGTCCGGATTCGAATCCCGATTCACAACCAGCACAGCGTCCCGAATCCACTGCAGGGGCATCCGCAAGTGCGCCCGCTGCCCCGGACCTTTCTAGACCGAAAGACAGCTTGACAGAGGGAAGGGTTCATACTATAATTCAGACCAGAATCAATCCATAGGAGAGGAAGCGGGAAGATGAAACGCGCAGTCATTCCGGCGATACAGATCTGCCTGATTGCCCTGTCATTGATTCCGGCCCTGGCTGAAGCGCCGATCCGGTATGAACTGTACGTCGGCGAAGACGCGCAGGTGATTCGCGGATACAGGCTTGAGCCCTATGTCTATTACATCAATGAAGAAGGGCGAACGGTCAAAACCTACGGGACCGGATGGACCAGCTCCGACGAGACGGTGCTGCTCTACAAGAATTACGGAACGAGCTACTTTTATGCGGCTTACTATGGCACGGCGACCATTTCGGTCACCGCGCCGGACGGGACCGTGCTTTCGAAGGAGGTGACGGTACCCGCCCCGCCCGAATCCCTGCTGATCCGGCCGCATGTGCTGACGCTGCACGAGGGGCAGAAGCATCAGCTTTCCTATGATGCGCAGGGAGGAAACGGCGGTTTTTTTTACCGGTGCAACGATTACGAAATCGCGCGCGTGGACGAAAACGGGCTGCTCACCGCCTGCGGGCACGGAACGACCAGGGTCTATATCATCTCCATCGCGGACAGCGAGATACAGGACGTATGCAAGGTCACTGTGCTGGAAGACGAAAACTCGCTGGAGATCCATCCGGAGAGGACGGTTCTGGCGCCGGGAGAAACGCTTCAGTTTACGGTTACCACCCACAACGGCGATCCCGTCGAGGCGAAATTCCACAAGAAATTCTCCAACGACGGAAACATTGATCTGACAGAAGACGGGCTTGCGACCGGTATTAGCGCGCACAACGGATGCGAAATCTATGCCGAGGATGCGCTCGGGCGAAGGGTCTACGCAAATGTGGAGTGTTCCGAGAAGCCGACGACGCTGAAACTGACGGTGATCGGCGGGAAGGAACCGCACTCAGACGGAAACGTAAAGGTAAACGGCAGCTATCCCTCTTACGGGCTGTATACGTTTTCCAGCAGCAATCCCTCGGTGGTGGAGTTTCCGGACCCGCTGAGCGGCAGGTGCCTCTTCCTGAAGTCGGGCAAAGCGACGGTGACCGCTGTGTCCAATTACACCGGGGTGAGCGCTTCGACAGAGCTGACGGTGCCGTCCATCAAGGCGATCTACCTCAACGCGGAATACAAGCGCGTATTCTACGGCGATACGTTCAAGCTGATCGCATACGATGCGAATACCGGAAAGCCGGTTTCCGCGACCTTCACGTCCAGCATACCGAAGATCGCCAGCGTCGGAAAGACTTCGGGCGTGGTGACGCCCAAGGGCATCTATGAGTACGACGGAGACCGCTTCGACACCACAACCGTCACGGTGCGCGCCAAGGGCTGCAAGGCGGAGGCGACGATTGTCGTGATGGAGCCGCCGACGTCGCTGAACCTCAGGCTCAACGCCGAAGAGAGCGCGATACTGAACGTGGGGGATACGGTAAAACTGAATGCGGACGTGCAGGTTCCGAACCTGAATGTCACGGAGGAGTTTTCCATCAGCTATGTAAGCGAGGATCCGGCGGTCGCGAAGGTGGACGGCACAGGAACCGTGACGGCGGTCGGGCCGGGGAAAACCAATATCGTGGCCAGCATGTACAACGGCGTGTCGGACAGCTTTCCGGTGGTCGTGGGCAGCCGGCAGCCGGAATGGGTGCGCCTGACCTGCGGCGACCTGGTGCTCGGCGAGGGCGAAGACCTGAATATGGATCGGATTCCGCCGGAGTTCAGCGAAGGCAGCGCCTGCGATTATCGGCTGCATACCTCAGATTCCCTGGTGTTCACCGCCAGGTACCACAGCATAAAGGGCAGGCTTCCCGGAACGGCGACGCTTACGATCTGCACGGATAACGACAGGACGGACAGCGTCGAGGTGACGGTGCTGAATGCCCCCACGGAGATCACGCTTTCCGCGGATCAGCTGAAGATGGCGGCCGGTGATAAGCGCACGGTTACGGTATCTCTGCCCGAAGGCCAGGCCGGGTCCGTCACGGTTATCGGGTCCGGTGACAATTGCGTCACCGTGACGCCGGTATCGCGATACGCGGTTTCCGTCCGGGGCGTCAAGCCCGGAAAAGCAAAGCTCGTGTTCCGCACCTACAACCAGAAGCAGGCTTTGCTGGATGTCGAGGTCGTGCCGGGGCCCAAGTCCGTTTCCCTGAAGCCGAAGAAGCTGAAGCTTGCTGCGGGAAAAACGGAGGCCCTGAAGGTTTCGTTCAAGGGGAGCAGCGCGGACTGCACCTTCGCGTCTTCCAATGAATCGGCAGCCGTGGTGGACGAAGAAGGGAATGTGACCGGTGTCGCGCCGGGCAAAGCGGTCATTACGGTACTCGCGTCGAACGGAAAAACGGCAAAATGCGCGGTCACGGTGTACCGGGAAGCGGAGGCTGTCCTGCTCGACGAAAACCCAGCGGCCGTCACTGTCGGGAAAAAGATCACCCTGAAGGCCGTCGTTCTGCCTGAGGACGCGGCGAACCGTAAAGTCAAATGGATCACCGGCGACAAAACGATCGCCGCGATCAATGCCAAGGGCGTGCTGGTTCCGAAACGCGCGGGCACGGTGGCCGTTACTGCCCGGGCGGCGGACGGCTCCGGCGCAGAAGCCAGCATGGAGATCCTGGTGCGCCCGAAGGGGGAACCCAAGGTGGAATCCATCGACCTGAGCGGGAATCCGGACACCGTGACGGTCGGGAAAACGGTGAAGCTGGCGGTGGCTGTGCTGCCGGCGGATGCGGCCAACCCGAAGGTCAACTGGTCCTGCGAGGACCAGACCATCGCGGCCGTCAGTGCAAAAGGCGTTCTGACGCCGAAAAAGGCGGGGACGACGGTCATCACCGCGACAGCCGCCGACGGATCCGGCGCTGCCGCTTCGATGCAAATTACCGTGGTGGCGAAGGGCGTACTCGTTGAGGAGTCTCCCGAGGAAGCGCCCCCGGCCGACCTTCCGGAACCGGAACCGGTGCCCGCCCCGGAAGCCGAAATACCGGAACCGGCGGATGAGGACGCGATGTCTGACTGGTATGCCGAAGCCGAAGCGTTCGAAGAGTTTTAAACCGCGAGGCCCCGCGCTGCGGGGCCTCGAAATTTGCGGCCGTTCCGGCGGATGAGGTTCCGGGGCCCGCTGTACCGGTTGACGGATCGGGATTCGATGACGGAAGAAACTGCGGGCGCACCGCGCTTCGCTTGGGGCGTTCCTGCGCAGCGGTCGGCGGTTTTGCGTTCCATGGACGGCAGGATCGCTGCCGTTTGGTTTGGTATGGCGGCGAATTTCCGGACAGGCAAAAGGGTCGGTCAGGCAAAAGGATCAAGCGGCGAACCGGCGCTCAAAATCAACCGGAGTAAGCAGTCCAGGGCTTGACGGCGGAACGCCTGCTGCAGAACGGCAGGGATTCCGCTTTGAGTGTTTTGAAGGACATCCCGGCTCCCGAACGCGAACGTGGCGACAGGCACAAGCCCAACCTTGAATTTCGGCCGGACCGTATGGAAGAGAAGTCCGCGCATTGCGCGCCGGAAGCCTAAGGCAACACCGCACAATTCACCGGCACGCCCGGCAGGTCTTGCGCCGTCCGTTTCCTGCGGCGTTTCCGATTTACTATAATGGAATAAGCCCAATGAAAACAGAAAACAACAGGCACAGGAACGAGAAGCTCCAGACATACAGGGCGCTGGCTTTGATGTGGTTCCTGATCGGTACGTCCGCCATGCCCGTGGCCAGCAGCAAGGCGGCGGTCATAGGGCAGATGAACGTGGCGCTCAATCGC
>JAFWEY010000037.1 GCA_017512675.1 Clostridia bacterium
CTGAAGCACGCGACTATTGCGAAGAAACCTCCGCGCCGAAGGCGCAAGACGGTGGCACGGCCGCAGGCCGTGACGGATGAGGTTTTTAACGATTAGGTATATTTGACGTGTGCTGTGTCTTCGTTACCTGGGTACCAACCAAATCTTCACTCTCCACTCTTCGCTCTTCACTCTGGCGAATGCGCCGAGCGGCGCGTTCGCCTTCGCCTTCCGTACCGGCGCCCATCGCCGCGGTTGCCGCGGATCCTGCGGATTTCTCCGTCTGCTTGCTTTCTCCCGAAAAATCCATTATAATATGCCATCGGATTCGAAAATGACGGACGAATGCGGCGCGCGGGACAGTCCTTCCGCCCCTTGCCCGAAGCATGGGCTTCAGGCGCTCCGCGAGCCGAAGCGGGAAAACCAGAGAAGGAGAATGCGCTTTGAACATCGCCCTGGTGGATGATATCGCTCTGGATCGGGAAGCGCAGGAGGATATTTTCCTCAATTACGCCGCGCAAAACCATCTCGATCTGAGCCTTTCGCTGTTTTCCTGCGCGGAGGATCTCCTCAGGGATTACCGTCCGCGCAAGTATACCGTGATCTTTCTGGATGTGTTCATGGATCGCATGTCGGGAATCAAAGCTGCCGAAAGGATCCGGGACGTGGACGACGATACCCTTTTGGTTTTTCTCACCACCAGCCAGGAAAGCCAGATGGACGCCATCCATTGGCACGTCTACGACTACATTTTAAAATCCGACCGGGAGCAGGCGATTCCCCGCGTGATGGACCGGATTCTGAAGCGCAGCCGGAAAAAGCCCGATGGGAAGCGCTTTTCCTTTTCCTGCAACCGGCAGAATTACGCCGTATGCTACGCGGACATCGCGGCGATCCAGGCGGACGGCAACAACACCGTCGTCAAAACCGGCGACAGAACCGAGTACCGGCCCCGCATGACGTTTTCCGCCGCCGGCGAGGAGCTGCTTCAGGACAATCGCTTTCTGGAAATCAATCGCGGCATCATCGTGAATATGGATTATATAGCGGATCTTACCGGCAGCACCTGTCTTCTGAAGGACGGCGAGCTTCTTCCGGTCAGCCTGAGAAACCGGAAATCCATTATCGGGATCTGGCGAAGCTTCCTGTTTGCCCAGGCGAGAAACGACGGAGGTGGCGCAGAATGATCAAAACCCTGGTGTCTTTTCTCGTCATTATTCCATCCTCGGTTCTCTGCCTGCTGCCGATGCGCAGGCAGCTGAAATACGGCGTCCGGCGCACGGTTCTGATCATGGCGGCTTTTTTTGCGATAACCATCCCGACAGCGGCTTTTCTGGCGTTCCGGTTTGCGCTGGATCCAAACGCGCTGATGCTTCCTCTGTCGCTTTTATGCCTGACCGCGTATCAGCTCTGTCTGAACGCCCACATCAGCAAATCGCTGTCCGTGATCATCGCAGTCATGGCTTTGCTTTTGATCCTTTCCAATTTCGCTTCCTGTTACGACGCCCTGCACAACCCGACCCTCGGAGCAAACAGCTATACATTGGATTATTCTCTGTGCCAGCTGGCGCTGAGCCTCCTGGCGCTTCTGGTCCTGGCCTTTCCGTTCCTGAAGTTCGGAAGCATTCTGATCGACCGCCTGAACCTGAGAAGGGTCTGGTATATAACGATTCCGTTTTCCCTCCTCCTGCTGGTGATCAACCTGCTCGTCCGCCCGCAGCAGTACCAAAACCTGCATGTGGGCAACATCTCCATGGCCGCGCAGGTCGTTTTCACGGGGCTGCTGCTGTTCTGGCTGCTGCTGGTGCTGATATACTATTACATCGTCATAGGCATCCTGAACGCGGCGGATCGCGAACAGCGGGCGAAAATCCTCGAAATGCAGGAGATGCAGTTCATCGCGCAGCAAAAGTACATGGAGAGCTCCGCGCGGGTCCGCCACGATTTCCGCCAGACGCTGCGGACACTTCAGGCGCTGTCGAAGGCCCGTGACCTCGACGGAATCGCAGCCTTTGTCGACAGTTACGCGCAGTCGCTGCCGATCAGCGAAACGGTCATCCTGTGCGACAACCGCGCGCTGAACGCGCTTTTGAACTATTACGCGCAGCTTGCCGCGCAGAACCATATCCGGATCGAGTTTTCAGTGCATCTGCCGGAGTCGCTGCAGATGACCGATATCGACCTGTGTACGATGTTCGGCAACATTCTGGAAAACGCCGTCAACGCATGCCTGAGGATTCCCGAGCCGGAGCGCTTTATCCAGCTGCGCACCATGATCAAGAACGGCCGCCAGTTTATTCTCGTGGTGACCAATTCCTTCGACGGAAAGGTTCTTCGGCAGGGCGACAGCTACATGTCGACCCGCCAGTCCGGAAACGGAATCGGCCTGTCCTCCACACAGGCGGCCGCGGAGCGCTGCGGCGGAACCGCGGAGTTTTACAACCGCGGAAAGCTGTTTTACAGCAACGTGCTGATTCCCCTGAAGCCGGAACAGCGCCCCTGATCGGCTTTCTTCGCTGCCGGCCCCTGTCCCGTTCGGCCGAAAAGCGCCAGGGCAGCGCCCGATCCATGAGGCGCTGCCCTGGTTTTTTGCGCGGACGGCTTTGCCGGCGCTCACGCGGGAACGTGCGCGCCGATCCAGCTGAGCAGATCCCCGAAAACCTCTTCGCGGTTGATTTCGTTGAACAGCTCGTGTCTGGCGCCGTCGTACAGCCTGACCGTCACATCCGAAAGGCCAGCCGTGCGGAACTGCGCCGCGATCGTTCGAACGCCGCGGCCCATGTCTCCCACCGGATCGCTCGCTCCGGAAATGAACAGCACCGGAAGCTCCTTCGGCATGCGCTTCAGATCGTCCAGGCGGTTCAGGCGATTCAGCCCGTCGAACAGGTCCCCGTATCCCTTCGCGGTGAACAGATGTCCGCAGTACGGATCGGCTGCGTATTTGTCCACCCGGGCGGGATCCCGCGAAAGCCAGTCGAATTCGGTGCGGGCAGGCGCAAACGGCCGGTTGGCAGTGGCGAAGCCGATTTGATTGATCAGCGGGGACGGCTTCTTTCCCTGCCCAAACAGGCACTGCAGCCGGGCGATCGCCTTTCCGCCAAGCACTTTGCCGGGCGCGAAATACCCGGTGCCGCTCAGAATCGCGCCCTGGTACATGCCGCCGTGATCCATCAGCAGGCAGCGGGCGACAAACGAACCCATGCTGTGTCCCAGCAGAAATACCGGAAGGCCCGCATAGCGCCCGGCCGCGATTTCCCGCGCCCGGCAGGCGTCGTCCAGCAGATGCTGCCATCCGTCCCGCTCGCCGAAATACCCCTTCGTTTTCGCCCGGGGGCCGTGCCCCAGATGCGTATGCCCGATCGCCAGGCATCCGTTTTCCGCCAGATACCGGCCGACTTCGTCGTAACGGTCAATGTATTCCGCCATTCCGTGCACGATCTGCACGATTGCGCGCGCGTCTCCATCCGGCTGCCAGATTTTCAGATCCAGCGTTTCCCCCGTCACCGACGCGAAGGTTTCATCGATTCTCTTCGGCATATTGCGCCCTCCTTTGCCGAACGACGCAAAAAGCGTCCCCTCAGGAGACGCTTTTCACTTTGCTTACGCGGACGGCTGGCTGACCGGATCCGGCTGGCCGAGCCGCCTTTGCGACAGATCCGCCGTGATCATCGTCGGCCGCGCCTTGCTGCGCACCGCTTCCTCGGTGATGATGCATTTGCCGACCTTTTCCTCTGACGGAATCTCGAACATCGTGTCCAGCATGACGTCCTCGATGATCGCCCGCAGGCCGCGCGCGCCGGATTTCCGCTTCAGCGCCAGCTGCGCGATCGCCCGCAGCGCTCCGTCGGTGAATTCCAGCTCCACGCCGTCCATTTCCAGCAGCCTTGCGTACTGCTTGCACAGCGCATTTCTGGGCTTGGTCAGGATGTTGATCAGCGCTTCCTCGTCCAGCTGGTTGAGCGTTACCAGCACCGGCAGGCGCCCGACAAATTCCGGAATCAGGCCGAACTTCAGCAGATCCTCCGGCCGCACCTGCGCCATCAGCTCCTTGTCCGTCAGATCCGTTTTGGACCGCACTTCCGCGCCGAACCCCATCACCTTCTTGCCGATGCGGTTCGAAATGATTTTGTCGATCCCGTCGAAGGCCCCGCCGCAAATGAACAGGATATTGGTGGTATCGATCTGGATGAAATCCTGGTGCGGATGCTTTCTTCCGCCCTGAGGCGGAACGGATGCGATCGTGCCCTCCAGAATCTTCAGCAGCGCCTGCTGCACGCCTTCGCCGGACACATCCCGCGTAATCGACGGATTGTCGCTCTTCCGCGAAATCTTGTCGATTTCGTCGATGTAGATGATGCCGCGCTGCGCCCGATCGATGTCGTAATCCGCGTTCTGAATCAGCCGCAGCAGGATGTTTTCCACGTCTTCGCCCACGTAGCCGGCTTCCGTCAGGCTCGTCGCGTCGGCGATCGCGAACGGCACATCCAGAATGCGCGCCAGCGACTGCGCCAGATACGTCTTGCCGCAGCCGGTGGGGCCCAGCATCACCACGTTGGACTTCTGCAGCTCCACGTCGCCCTTGCGCGGGGGCGTGCTGATGCGCTTGTAGTGGTTGTACACCGCAACCGACAGCGCCTTTTTGGCGGCATCCTGCCCGATCACGTACTGATCCAGCGCTTCCTTGATTTCCTTGGGCCGCATCAGCTTGAATCCGTCCCGCTCCTGCGCCGATTCGACGTCGTCCGCCACAATCTCCTGGCACAAAAGCACGCACTCGTCGCAGATGTATACGCCCGGCGGGCCGGCGACGATGCGCCGGACCTGGTCCTGGCTCTTTCCGCAGAAAGAGCATTTTACCATTCTGTAATCTTCCTGTTTTGCCATGCACAGCTCCTTTGGTTATCTTCTGGGCGCGATGATCTCATCGATCAGGCCGTAGTCTTTGGCGTCTTCCGCGGAAAGGAAGTGATCCCGCTCCACATCCTGTTCGACTTCCGAAAGCGGCTTGCCCGTGTTCTTCGCCAGCTCCTCGTTCATCTTCTTTTTGATTTTCAGAATATGCTCCGCGTGAATCGCGATGTCCGTCGCCTGGCCGCTGGCGCCGCCCAGCGGCTGATGAATCATGATTTCCGCGTTGGGCAGCGCTTTGCGCTTGCCCTTCGCGCCTGCCGCCAGCAGGAACGCACCCATCGACGCCGCCATGCCGATGCAGACGGTGGACACTTCGCATTTCAGGTAGCGCATCGTGTCGTAGATCGCCATTCCGGCGGTTACCGAGCCGCCCGGGCTGTTGATGTAGAGCATGATATCCGCTTCCGGATCTTCCATTTCCAGAAACAGCATCTGCGCAACCACCGTATTGGCGGTGATGTCGTCGATTTCGCCGCTCAGAAAGATAATCCTGTCTTTCAGCAGGCGGGAGTAGATATCGTAGGACCTCTCGCCGTGGCTGGTCTGTTCGATTACATATGGCATCAATGTCATGAAATGTCCACCTCCTCAAACGGCTTTTTGCCGGGGATTATTCCTCTTCCGGATCCTGCGCCGGCACCATTTCGATTTCTTCGTCGTCATCATCCTCGGGGCTGACGATTTCGGCGTTGGCTTTCAGGAAATCGATGGTCTTCTTCACGGAAGCGGCGTTGCGGAAGTACTCGCGATCGCCGTCCGCCAGGGTTTTCCTGAACTCCTCGACCTTCTGGCGGGTTTGCTCCGCGTAGCTGTCGATCTCGCGGTCGGTCTCCGCTTCGTCGGCTTCAATGCCTTCGGCCTTGCGGATCGCGTCCAGCACCAGCTGCCCGCGCACGCGGCTGTCCGCCTCGCTGCGGTACATCTCCCGCACCTGCTCCTTCGTCTGCCCGGTATACTTCAGGTAATCATCCATGCGCATGCCCTGATACATCATGCGCATTTCCATTTCGCGCATCATCGAATCGATCTGGTCTTCGATCATCGCGGCGGGGATATCCACCTTCGCCCTCGCGACCGCCTTGTCCAGCAGCTCGTTCTCAAACGCCACGTCCGCGCGGTTCTCCGCCGCTTCCTCCAGCTTCTTGCGCACTTCCTCCCTGTATTGGGCCAGCGTCTCGCACTCGGAAACGTCCTTGGCGAATTCGTCGTCCAGTTCCGGAACGTCCTTGAACTGGATGCCGTTGACCTTTACATGGAACACCGCGTCCTTGCCCTTCAGGTTTTCCGCGTGGTAGTCCTCGGGGAATGTGACCTTTACTTCCACTTCGTCGCCCACGTTGGCGCCGACCAGCTGATCCTCAAAGCCGGGAATAAAGGAACCCGAGCCCAGAACCAGCTTGTGCCCCTGCGCGGTGCCGCCTTCGAACTGCTCATCCCCGACAAAGCCCTGATAGTCGATATCGACCTGGTCGTCCAGCTGCGCCGGGCGGTCCGTCACGTCCTCGTAGCGGGCGATGCGCTGGCGGGCACGCTCGATTTCGGCGTTCACGTCGTCGTCGGTCACTTCTTCCACGTTCTTCACGGCCTTCAGGCCCTTATACTGGCCCAGTTCCACATCCGGGCGAACATAAACCTCGCAGGTGAACTGCAGTTCCTTTCCCTTGCCGATCTGCTGCACGTCCAGACTGGGCTGATCCACCGGGTGCAGATCGTTTTCCTTGACTGCCTGGCTGTACAGATCCGGAAAAATCTCATCCAGCGCGTCCTCGTACAGGATCGATTCCCCGAACTGCATTTCCAGGACCTTGCGCGGCACATGCCCGCGGCGGAAGCCCGGCACGTTCACGCGCTTGACGATTTTCCTGTACGCCTTCTGCAAACCTTCCTCGAACACCTCGGGTTCCACCGCAAATTCGATTTTTACCTGATTGCTCGAGATTTTGGTGACCGTTGCCTTCATAAATCCGTCCTCCCAACACGCTTCTCTTCATTTGTGTATCCCGAATATTTTACCATGGATTGCGCATGATTGCAATCGCCCGCAAGGTAAACAATGTTGCATGGGACGGGCAAATGTGTTATGATTGGGTAAGTTGGCGGACAAAGGAGGAGCCCGATGAACCTTTCCGAAACGATCACCGCATTCCGGCCGCTCTGCGAGCAGGAAGAGACCGACAGGCGCGTGATGCTGCAAGTGCTCGAACGCGATCCCACCTGCTTTTCGCGGGAAAACCTGCTGTATCACTTTACCGCTTCCTCGTGGATCTTCGATCCCGGATCCGGGCAGGTGCTGATGCTCTGGCACAACATCTATCACAGCTGGTCCTGGAGCGGGGGCCATGCGGACGGGGAAACCGATCTTCTGCGGGTGGCGCTGCGCGAAGCGAAGGAAGAAACCGGGCTTCACGGCGTCGTTCCGGCCAGCGAAGCGATCTGCTCGCTGGAGACCCTGCCGGTTCCCGCGCACGTCAGGCGCGGCGTCTTCGTGCCCGCGCACCTGCACCTGAACGTCACCTACATGCTGCGCGCCGACGCCGCCGAACCGCTGCGCGTCAAGCCGGATGAAAACAGCGCGCTGTGCTGGATGGCCCCGTCGGACGCGGTCGCACGATCCGGCGAGGAACTGATGAAACCGATCTACCGGAAGCTGAACGAAAGACTGGAGGCATTCTTCTGAAAACGATTACCGTTCCGTCCGACTGCGCGGATATGCGGCTGGATCGGTTCCTGCGCAGGCAGTTTCCCGCGCTTCCCGCCGGGCAGTGGCAGAAGGCGATCCGGCTGAAGAAGGTCAAAATCGACGGCAGGGCGGGTTCCGCCGAGCGGCGGCTGGCCGGGGGAGAAACGATTTGCCTGTATCTGCCGGACGAAGCTCTGGCGGAAAGCGCCCCGGCCAACCCGCCGGATCCGCTTCTGGCGCGCTTCCATCCGCACGTGCGCGCCGTATACGAGGACGAAAACATCCTGCTGGTCGACAAGAAGCCCGGCCTCATCACCCATCCGGATCAAACGGAAAAGGTCAATACGCTGGTGACCCACGTGCGCGCCTGGCTGTATCAGAAGGGCGAATACGGCGGCCGGAAAACGGATTTCTGCCCCGCGCCGGCCAACCGCATCGACCGGTTTACCGGCGGCATCGTAATGTTCGCCAAGAACCGCGAGGCGCTGCTGGAGCTGGATCAAAGAATCCGAAGCGGAGAAATCGGCAAGTACTATCTGTGCGTCGTCGCCGGTACCGTGCGCCCGGAGAAGGGCGTGCTGCACAGCTATCTGCTTTCCAGAGGCAAGCACATGGAAGTGCTGCGCCACAGCGCACCCGGCGCTAAGGAGGCCGTCACCGAATACCGCGTGCTGTGCGCGCAGAATCATTTGTCGCTGGTCGAATGCGCGCTCAAAACCGGACGCACCCATCAGATTCGGGCCCAGTTCGCCGATTTCGGCCATCCGCTGATCGGCGACACCCAGTACGGAAGCCGGAGCGAAAACGAAAAGTACCGTCTGGCGATGCAGGCTCTGTGCGCCTGGCGCGTGCAGTTCAACTTCTCCGGCGATTCCGGCGTGCTTTCCGGCCTTGCCGGCCGTTCCTTCGAGGTCAAGGACGTGCCGTTCGTCCGGCGCTTCTTTCCGGATTGCGTTTTGCCGGCGCACGGGGATTCAGGGCAGCCCGGCGGCAAAAGAGGACTGTCCAGGACTTTTGAAACGGGCCGAAGACAATCGTTCGTCCCGGAGCAATCACCATCATAAGGAGGATTCGGTTTTATGGAACGCTACGCATGGAAAGCCCGGGTACTGCCCGGCAAGCTCGAGGAATACTGCCGGCGTCACGCGGAAATCTGGCCGGAGATGACGCAGGTGCTGAACGAGGCAGGCATTCACAATTACACAATCTGGAACGTCGGCGACGAGCTGTTCGGATACTACGAGTGCGACAGCATCGAATTCGCGGCGCGCACCCAGGCAGAAAGCCCTGTCGTCGACCGCTGGAACGAGTACATGAAGGACGTCATGGTCATGGAGATGGATCCCGTGACCGGCGCACAGCCGCTGATGCGCCAGGTGTTCTATCACCCGTAAAGGCACCGAAAACGGCGGCCCTGACCGCCGCGCTGCTTCTGTGCCTGATTCCGCCCTGCTTTTCCGGCGGCTTGAAAACCGTTCATGAACCGCCGGAGAAGAAGCGCGCGAAAACCGGCTCTTAACAGAATCGGAGCCAATCGCGTTGGCTCATCGCATAAGCAGGGCGGATACTTCCGTCCATCGCGCAGTTCGTCATGGACGCGCCTGCGAGCCCGGCGGCGCTGTTCAGGCGTTTCCGTCTTCCCATTCCGCCTGCCCCTGCAGGCGCTCGGCCAGCGCGCTGTACCGGCGGGCGATATGGTTGTTGTCCACCATGCGCCGGACCACTTCGTCGGTGCCCACGATCACCAGCAGCTTTTTCGCGCGGGTAACCGCGGTGTACAGCAGGTTGCGGGAAAACAGCATCGGCGGGCCGCCGGTAAGCGCCAGGACCACCGCTTCGAATTCGCTTCCCTGGCTTTTGTGCACCGTAATGCAGTACCCCAGCTCCAGATCGTTCAGATCCTCCTCCGCGTAGTGCGCGAGGCGGTCGTCATCGAAGCGCACCAGCAGGCTGTTCTCCGCCCTGTTCACTTCTTCGACGATCCCGATGTCTCCGTTGAACGCGCCTTCTCCCTCTTCCCCGTCTTTTTCCCACGGAAGCTCGTAGTTGTTGCGTACCTGCATCACCTTGTCGCCGGCGCGAAACAGCATATCCCCCCAGATCATTTCCGCCTTGCCTGCTTCCGGCGGGTTCAGCGCTTCCTGCAGGGCCCGGTTCAGTTCCCATACGCCGGCTTCGCCCTTCTTCATCGGGGACATCACCTGAATCGCGGAAAGGCCCTTCACCCCCAGGTAAGCCGGAAGGCGGGTTCCGCACAGCACCTTCACCGTTTCCGCGGCGGCGCGGGGATCGCCCACCCGCTCGATGAAGCAATCCGATCCCCTGCGGTTCAGAATCGGGTATTCCCCGCTGTTGATCCTTTGCGCGTTGGTCGGAATCATGCTGGTATCCGCCTGCCGGAAAATCTGGTTCAGCCGCACCACCGGCATCTGCCCGCTGGCGATCAAATCCTTCAGCACGTTGCCCGCGCCCACGCTGGGCAGCTGGTCGGCGTCGCCCACCATCACCAGGCGCGTGCCCGGTCGGAGCGCCTTAAGCAGCGCCCGCAAAAGGAAGATATCCACCATCGACATCTCGTCCACGACAAGCGCCGCGCAGTCCAGCGGGTTGTCTTCGTCCTTCGAGAAGCGCTCCTCCTCGCCGTTGTATTCCAGCAGCCGGTGAATCGTCTTCGCTTCCCAGCCGGTGGCCTCGGTCATGCGCTTGGCCGCGCGGCCGGTCGGCGCGCACAGCAGCACCTTGCCCGCGGTTTTCAGCAGCTGCAAAACGCAGTTGATGCAGGTGGTCTTTCCCGTGCCCGGCCCGCCGGTGATTACGACGATTCCTTCCTCCGCCAGCTTTTCCAGCGCCTCGATCTGCGCCCGGCTGAGCGTCATGCCGCTCTTTTTTTCGAAGCGCTTCGCCTCCTGCTCCGGGTTTGCGCCCGTCAGCGGCCGGTGTGTTTTCCGAAGGATTTGCAGCATGCGCGCGCTTTCCGCCTCCGCGAGATCGGACGCGGGCAGATAGCACCTGCTTTCCTCTCCCACGCGGCGCAGCACCAGGTTTCCATCCATCAGCTGCCTGCGGACGGCGTTCCCGATCATGGATTCATCCACTTCCAGAACGCGCCGGGCGCGCCTGCTCAGCTCCTCCAGCGGAAGATAGGTATGTCCCTCCTGGTAGACGGCTTCCTCCAGCACGTAGCAGATTCCGCACAGGATCCGGTGCTCCGATTCCTTTTCCATGCCCAGCGAAAACGCGATGCGGTCGGCCGTTTTGAAGCCGATGCCCTCTATCTTCTCGCTGAGTACGTACGGATCCTGCCGGACCAGCTTTTCCGTTTCGTCGCCCAGCACCTTGACGATGCGCGCGGCCAGCGCGGGAGAAATCCCGTAGGTTTCAAGAAACACCATCGCCATGCGGGTCATCCGCTGGGCATGATAGCTCTCGGCGATCATCGCCGCTTTTTTGTTCCCGATGCCGGTTACCTCGGTCAGCCGGTACGGATCCGTATCCAGAATGTCCAGCGTGTCCTTCCCGAACCGCCGCACGATCAGCTTTGCCGTCGCCGGGCCGACGCCGCGGATGATGCCGGATCCCAGGTAACGCTCGATGCCCGAAAGCGTGGTGATCGGCCGCACTTCGCATTGTTCCACCCGCAGCTGCTTGCCGTAATCCCTGTGTTCGGTCCATTCCCCGGAAACCTCAAGACGCTCGCTGGGATTGAACGGCGGCACACTGCCGACGCAGGTCACTTTGTCCCGGCCGCACTGCAGCAGAAATACGGTAAACCCGTTTTCCGCGTTTCGGAACACGATATTCAGAACACTGCCTTCAAGCTTAACCATGCCCGTTCCTTCCTGCTGTTTAAGCGCGCATCACGCCGTCTTCAGAATTCCCTCAGGCAGGTGCCGCACTCCGGCCCGGCGCGCAGGGCCGGCACCTGAATCTCCGCGCAGGACAGAGTTCGCATGCAGATGCGTGAAGATTCAAAGCATTCCGGTTCTGACGGAAAAAAGAGCGTCGGTATTGATACAATACCGACGCTCTTTTGTGGCGATCCGGAAGGGGCTCGAACCCTCGACCTCCAGCGTGACAGGCTGGCATTCTAAACCAACTGAACTACCGGACCATAAAACGGTTGCGCCAGTGCGGCGTGCCGGAAAATGCAATGGTGGGCCTTCAGGGACTCGAACCCGGGACCGATCGGTTATGAGCCGACTGCTCTGACCAACTGAGCTAAAGGCCCTTTCGGCGCCCCCGAATTTTGGGGACCGCGCACACCGGTTTCCCGGTGTGCGCACTGGTGACCTCTAGGGGATTCGAACCCCTGTTACCGCCGTGAAAGGGCGGTGTCTTAACCGCTTGACCAAGAGGCCATGTATCTGGTCGGGGTGACAGGATTCGAACCTGCGACCCCATGCTCCCAAAGCACGTGCGCTACCGGACTGCGCTACACCCCGACGGAGCTCGCGCAGCACCGCGCGACAACGGATATTATACCTGCGCGCTCGGTGTTTGTCAAGCGCATTCTCCGTACAGCGCAAGAATTTACACTGCATGCCAAGGGGCTGCGTTTGGTCAGACAGATTCCGGGCCCGGAAGGTTATCCGCGGGTTCCCCTGAGGGGGAAGCGGCTGCCGCAGTCCCGGCGGGGGCGGCGGTTTTGCGCTGCCGCCTGCAGTCATTGCGTTCTGCGACTGCCTGTTTCTTCGCCGCATGAGACCAGCCGGCGCAAAGGGTGCACGGGTTCGCCGGCGGCTGTTTCCGGTTATTCATAACAAATCCGTAATGCGGTCCATATTGTTATGGATACGCAACCGTGCTAAAATCAGTATGAAAATACGATTCGTCGTATTCTGCGAAAGGAGTGGAACGCACATGAAGAAACTCGTCACCGCCCTGGCCCTGATGCTCTGCCTGGCACTGCCGGCGGCGGCAATGACGCCCGGCACCTACGAAGCGGCCGGCATCGGCAACAACGGGGAAATCCGCGTCGCCGTCACGGTCAACGAAACGGAGATCACCGATATCACCGTACTCGACCACAAGGAAACCGCCGGCATCGGCGACAACGCGATCGCCGAACTGGTGCCGGAAATCCTCAGCGCCCAGTCTCTCGGCGTGGACCATGTAAGCGGCGCGACGAACAGCAGCAAAGGCCTCATGGACGCAATTGCCCAGTGCATCGCTCTTGCGGGCGGCGACGCCGAAGCGATGAAAGCGGTTCCCGTGGAAAAGAAGGCCGGCGAAGCGATCGAGAAGAGCGCAGACGTGATCGTCGTGGGCGCCGGCGGCGCGGGCTGTTCCGCGGCGATCACCGCGGCGGAAAGCGGCGCGTCCGTTATCATCATCGACAAGGCGGGCTCCGTCGGCGGCAACACGATTATTTCCGGCGGTGTTTTCAACGCGGTGGATCCGGAGCGGCAATCCGCGCTGCAGCTGGGCGATTCCTCCCGCCGGGAACTGGAAAGCTATCTGGATTTCGCGGAAGAGGATTTCGGCGATTTCGCGCCGACGCTGGTCACCCTGAAGGACCAGATCCGCGAATACCTGGACAGCGGCGAAACCTCGTTCTTCGACACCGTCGAACTGCACATCATCCAGACCTACATCGGCAGCAAGCGCACCGGTCTGGACGGAAGCGTGATCACCGCGAATTACGAGCTCGTGAAGACGCTGTGTGAAAACGCGCTGGATTCGCTCCACTGGCTGGAGGGTCTGGGCGTTCAGTATGAAGACGGCGTCGTGCAGGCGGTCGGCGCGCTCTGGCAGCGCACCCACACGCCGGTTCCGGCAAACGGCGTCGCAGTGATGTCCGTCGTCTCCGGAAAGCTCTACGAGACCGAAGGCATCGACGAAATGACCGATACCGAGGCCGTCTCCTTCATCATGGACGGCGGCAAAGTCGTCGGCGTAAACGCGGTCATGCGCGACGGCACCCCCGTCACTCTGAAGGCGAACAAGAACGTCGTACTGGCGACGGGCGGCTTCGCCTCCAACATCGACATGATCAAGGAATACAACAACTACTGGCCGGCCATCGCGGACGTTCCCTCTGACGCGGCGGCGACCTGCAACGGCGACGGCATCCGCATGGCGGAGAGCATCGGCGCGAACCTGATCGGCATGGGCTACGTGCAGATGCTGCCCACCACCGCCTATCCGGACGGCGTGGCCGGCCTGCAGGGCAACAGCAAGCTGTTCATCAACAAGGAAGGCAAGCGCTTTGTGAACGAAAGCGCGGAGCGCGACGTGCTCTCCGCCGCGGGCCTCTCCCAGACCGACGGGATGTTCTACTGCGTCGCCGACGCCAACTATCTGGACAACCGCACCTGGGATCAGATCTACGGATGGGAAGCCAAGGGCTACCTCGCTTACGCGGATACGCTGGAAGAAGCGGCGGAAAAGATGGGCCTCGATCCCGCGGCCGTGCGCGAGACGATCGATCGCTTCAACACCTTTGTGGATAACGAGAACGACGAGGATTTCAACCGCTATTCCTTCAAGGGCAAGATTGAAAACCCGCCGTTTATCATCATCGCCATGTCCCCGGCGTACCATCACACGATGGGCGGCGTGGAAATCGATCCGTCCTGCCGCGTCATCAGCACGCAGGGCACTCCGATTGAAGGCCTGTACGCTGCCGGCGAAGTCTGTGGCGGCATTCACGCGGGCAACCGGCTGGGCGGCAACGCGATTGCGGACGTGTTCACCTTCGGGCGTATCGCGGGCCGCGAAGCCTCGAAGTAAGGAAACCCTGAGGGGCAGGCTTTAAAATGCCGCGGGCGCTGCGGAAACGCAAAGCCCGCGGCATTCCTGTACCCTCCGAATGGGATCCCGCCTTCGGGGTCCCGCAAAAACGCCCCGCCGCAGCCGCAAGCCGCTTCGGAGAACCCCCTGCATCGCCCGTGAAACGGCGCGTCGTTCGGAACCCCCTCCTTCCCTGCGCCCGCGCGGCCCCGCTGCAGCGAGTCAGTATCACGCGGCCGGCGTGTGACAGTTCTGTGACGGGCCGTCTGTTATACTGCACCCGTAAACGAGAAACACACCCGACCTTCAAAGGAGGATATGAAAATGGAAAACATCAACAACAGCATCGGGAACGGCATCGAGCTGAACGAAC
>JAFWEY010000038.1 GCA_017512675.1 Clostridia bacterium
CCGCTGCACCGAGGGCGAAGGCGAGCGCGCCCAGTGGGCGATGCAGCGAGCCTGCAGCCCAATGAGCAAAGGAGTCCATGAGCGAAAGCGAAGGGACGACTATTGCGAATTGAGAGTTGTTGAGTCAGAGTGCCGTGACTTGACACGATGGTTTCCCTGCAGATTTTCCGCCCGCGCCTGCAAGGCGCAGGAAAATCTGAAAACAAGGAACGGAAACACCACGCAGTGGCGTTTCCATTCCAAGCGAACGAAGTGAGCGTAATCGGCTTGAAATGTCCGCGAAGCGGAGATTTCAAGCCAAGCGAGCGTCAGCGAAGCGTATTTTTGAAGAACTCACCCGTCGCGTCCACCGCTTCGTACAGCGAATGCAGGTCTTCCTCGGTGAACACGTTGAAGGTGTGGTCCATGCCCGGGATGAAGAAGGTCTTCGACAGCTCGTTGCTGCTTGCCGCGACGATCTTATTGCTCCACTCGGGATCGACGGTGGTGTCTTCCTCGCCGGCGATGGCCAGCACCGGGCCGGCATAGCCCTTGCTGAACTCGGCGAGCACGTCGGTGTTGGCGACGTCGTTGCACCAATCCAGGCTGACGTTCAGGTTATCGCGCCAGTCGAATTCCATCACGAAGAAGCCGTTTTCCTTCGCCTCTTCGTAGTCCGCTTCGCTGAAGAAGCCGTCCAGCATCATGTCCGGCGCGCCGGCCCAGGTGACGATGGATTTGAAGGTTTCCGGCTCCCAGGCACAGGCCAGCAGCGCGTCGGTGCCGCCCTGGCTCCAGCCCATCACGCCGATCGCGTCGCCGTTGATCTGATCCAGGCCCGCCATGTAATCCGCTGCCGCCTTCGCGTCCGCCACCGCGGATTTGAAGGTGTACTGCATGTAATCCGCGGTGCTTTCGCCGTTGCCGGGGAAATCGATGCGGATCGTCGCGATGCCGTATTTTTCCGCCAGAACCGGCGCCGCGTACAGGTAGCCGTTTCCGGCCTCGTCGCGGGTGGAGCCGGTGCCGTGCAGCATAACCACTGCCGGGAACGGGCCTTCGCCCGCCGGCATGCATACGGTCGCCGGGATGTCGTGGGCTTCGGTGGCGATGGAGATCACGGTTTCCTCGTATCCGGCCTCTTCCGCGAAGGCCGCGGCGCACAGCGCCAGCACGAGAACGAGCAGCAGGGAAACGATTTTCTTCATGGGAATTTCCTCCTTCCGATACCTGGGCAGCGCTGCGGCGCCGCGGGAGCCCTTGCAAGCCGCGCGCGCGAATTGCCGTAAGGCCGCCGCGCCTGTTCGGCGCTGTCCTTGCGGAACCATTATAGCACCGCAGAGCGGTTTCTTCAAGGGCGAAAGCGCGGTTTATCCCGTTCCCCGCAGCGCGTCCTCGAGAATTGCCCGGTACTCGTCCGGGTGCCCGGCGACGGCGGGCTCCAGAAACGGGCGCGGCGGATCCGCGCCGGTGCCGAATTCCACATAAGGCGCGTACGGGGCGGCGGCGAACAGGCGCACGGCGTCGGCGTCCGCCGCGCAGCCGATGCCGTCCCGCAGCCGACCGGTGTCCACGGGGGCCAGCGCCCGGGCATATTCCTTCGCGCGTTCGCCGATGGCGGCCAGCGCCCCGCGCTTCGCGGCGGCGAATGCCTTAAGCGCTTCCCCGGTCCGGTCAGTGAGCATTCTCCGGGTCACCCCCGTTTCCGCCGCCCGCTCGGGCCAGAATGCCTTGCGCCTCGTCGGGGGTCACGTTCGGCAGCTTGCTCAGCACCGTTTCCCGGTCGAGATACGCGGCTTCCAGCATCACCATCTGCGTCTGCTCCAGCTGGTTGCTGATGCGGTTTCGCTTGAACACCGGCATATCGTCGACGCCCATCACCCGCAGCGCCTGGCGGATGAACGCGATGCAGCGGTACTCGAAATCGTCCGCCTCCTCGTCCAGCGGCTGGTACGCGGCCTCGATTTCGGTGGCGGTTCGGCTGGACGCCGCCATATTGGTCACGTCCAGCGCGCCGAAATCCTCATAGATGCTGCTGCGGATGTGCGCGAGATACGCCTGCCGCGCCTGAAACGGCACATCCTGCGTATACGGCGTCACGCTGCTGCCGTCGAGATCCGCCAGCGCGATGTGCTGGAACAGCAGCCGTTCGCGGAACCGGGTCAGGTCCTCGTCGTCCATGCCCAGCGCGCCGCTGATCAGCCAATAGATCTGCGCGCAGTCGGCGAGATCGTTGGCGAAGCCGCTCTGGATCAGGTCGTAGCTGTCGATGGCCGCGCGCATGCCGACCAGTGCGGATTGGCGGTGCTTGCCGTAAAACGGGATGACCGGCAGCCCGGCGGCGTAGTTTTCCCCGCCGATCACGGTTTCCCGATCGGGCCCGGTCCGGCGCAGAATCTGCCGGTAGGCGCGCCTGGGCTCGATGATTTCGAACCGGCTGCCGCCCTGCAGCCGGGTGTATCCGTTTTCCTCGTACAGGACGGCGCGCGTCGGCTTGTTCCCCCAGTCCGGGCACCAGAAGCGGATTCCGGCGCGCAGGCTTCCGGTTTCCTCGTCGTACAGCGGCACGAATTCGGTCAGCGGGAACAGATGCAGATTCCAGCCGCTGCCGCTGTCGTAATTGACGAACCCGAAGCTGACGCCGTGCATTTCCGCCGCGTAAGCGATCCGCTTGAGCTGGGTGTCGAAATCGCGGCCCAGCATTTCCCTGGTTTCGTCCACGTCCGCAGCCGTGCCGTCGGGCCCGGCGGTCTTCCGGTGGTGCCGGGTAAAGGTGACGCCGTTGCCCAGCAGGTAATTCACCCGCTGCGTCAGCAAACGGTTGAAGAAATTGCAGGCGATCCGGTTGTTGCTCGCCACCGGGTCCGCCGCCGCTTTCAGCGTGCGCGTGTAGATGGTCCGCACCACCTCGCGGATCGTCACGTTCATCTGACGGTCGTACAGCGACGCGTCCCGGGCGATCGCGTAATCCTCGCTGGCGCGGTGCTCCCGAACCGCCCGGGCGAGAAACGCGCCCCTGTCCGCCGCGGCGGCAAAATCCTGGTATGTCAGCATAGGAACCTCACTTTCGGACGGAGAGTTCTGCGTTCGCAGAGGGGAGACGCGCGATGCGCTATTCGTCCAGAATCCCCGCCGCGCGGGGCGCGGGGCCCCCCTGGCTGCCGGGCCTGCGCCACACGCGCTCCGTGGCGTAGCGCACCGCGTCGATGTGGTGGTTGTTCGCGTCCGGGTATCCGCTGATGATTTCCCCGTCCCGGGTGCGCTCGTACTGGTACTGGGAGAATTCCCGCCAGGTATCCGGGCATTTCTGCGGATCGATGACGATGGCCTTCAGCGACTGCAGCCATTTCATCGAATACCCGACGCTTCCGGGGCCCTTCCCGGCGCCCAGGCACCTGAGCCCGTAGCGGTTGTAATCGGCGATGCTCTTCGGCTCGGCGCTGTCGGCGACGATCGTGTCCCCGCGGGACAGCCCCGCGGCCTTCAAAAGCTCCGTCGTTTCCTGGTTGCCCTTCCGGAACGCGGTCATTTCTTCCATTATATACAGCGTCTGACGCGCCGCGTCGTAATACACCGCGTTGAACGCCCAGGGATCGGGAAAGAATCCCCAGTCGACCCCGCGCAGGATCCTGTCGACCCGCGCCGCGGCTTCCGGGTCAATCGCCTGCGGGCGCAGGTTTTCGAACACTTCGCTGCCGGTGCCGACCGGCTCGCCCAGGTACTCGTGCCGGTAGGATTTTTCGTTCAGCCGTTTCAGGTGTTCCGCTTCCGCCAGGAACTGCTCGCCGAGCCATTCCCTCGGCGCGTCCAGATAGCAGCTCCTGTGCAGCAGCCGGTCCTCCCGCACCTCCAGCGAATCCAGGTTCGCCCAGTTGTCGCGGCTGATCGGCGGATTGTAGCTCTCGAAATTCCAGAACGCCCCGCCGCCGCGCATCGTGGACTGAAGAATCGTGCGAATCTCGCCGCGCCCGGCGAACTGATCCTTTTCCTCGAAGTGCGTGACCGCGATGTACCCGAACGGAACCTTGATCGATTTGATCTTCATCGGGTCGTCCGCGCCCCGGAACATGATCTTCTGCCCGGTGGGCCGGTAGACGAATTCCAGCGGCGCCTTCATCGCGCGCCAGAGATGCCCCATGCCCAGCTCGCCGATCGCCCAGGCGTACTGCGCGTAAACGCTGTCGCGGATGGTGTTGGCCACCTTGCGCAGCACCAGCGCGTGCGCGTCCGGGTTCTGAATCAGCAGCAGCGGCACCAGCAGCGACACAGTGGAGGATTTGAGGGAGCCGCGCCCGCCGGACAGATCGTAATGGGTGTGCCCGTGGCGGAACACGTCCCGCGCCAGCGCGTGAAACGACGGCCCCAGCAGCCGCGACAGCAGGATGTCAGACATCGATGATCACCCTTGCGGCGTCCCCAAAGCCGTACCGCGGCTCCGGGTTGTCCCGGTAATGCAGCTCGTTCTTCGCCAGGAAGATCATCATCGTCGTGTTTCCGCCCCGGGCCGCGTCGTACATCATGTGGCGAAGGCTCATCCGAGCCGCGTTCCTGCCGCGCCGGTACGCGGCCGCGACCTCGGCGCGTCCGGCAAAAGCGCTCTTGTCGAACCCGAGCGCCCGGGCGATTTCCTCCTGGGTGCAGAATTCCTTCGCCATCGTTTCGATTCTCCTCAGGTCCATATCCCTGCCGTTTGCCATGCACATCCCTCCCTTCCCGGGCCCGCCCGGATCGGTTTCCGGCGAAACTGCGCTCCCCCGCGGCCGATCCGGCTGGCGCGGCCCGCTTTTCGTTTCCGTAATGCCGCATGCGTACCCGCCGACGCCTGCGCCTGCCCGGCCCCGCGCGGGGCCTCCTCCCAAAAACGACAGCGGCGCCGCCCCCCGCAGGAGGCGCCGCCTTTGTCGATTGTAATTATAGCACGGCGTTCCCCGTTTGAAAAGGTCTTTCTTCGCGCAAAACGGTACTGTTTTTGTACTGTTTTTGCCCGGCCTCGTGCCGGGGCTGAAAAGAAGCGCGGAAAGAAGGGGGACACGGCGGAATTCGACGCAGGGGCTGCGCGTATGCGGCCCTGCGGCGGCTGGGAAAGCAGTGCCGGCTTGACGGTTGAATTTTATTTCAGGGAGGGGTTGCAGGCGCACCGCGCCGCGCCTGGGGCGCCCCGATGGCGGAATCGGGATTGTCCGCCGGCAGAAGGCAGCCTTTCGGAATCCTCCGCTGCGGATGCATTGGCGGTTTTGATGCGCCCGGGGTTCGCTGTCCGCCCGCAGATCCATAGATGTTATTAATGTATTACAATCCGTGATATACAAATTGACGATTGTGTTTCCTGAAGTGAAAATATTCGGATTTTCCTCTTGCCAATGTTTGTGGTTTGTGGTAAAATTGTGTACAATCTGGGGCAGTGTGAGAAAAACTCATTCAGTCCCGGCCGCAGGTACTTCCGGGCAGCCGGTTTCCGCAGGGAGAAGCGCAAGCGCGCGGCGGAACGCGGGCCGCGGCGAAGCGTTCGGGCGGGGGAAACGACATTTCATCACGCTTGGAGCGCTTTTCATCACGGTTCAGTTGTATTTCGGAGGGTTTTGCGGTATAATATCATCTGGAGTAGGGGGCGAAAAGCCCGGTTGCTCCGGATGAAGTCACCGGGAAACGGGCCGGAAGCCGGCGCGGTTCCCGTTTTGGAGGATTTTGAACCCGAACACAGGATCCACTGAGAACATGGATACTGAGATAGGAACAAATCAAGGAGGAACCAGGAATGAAGAAGGTTACCAGACTGATCGCCGCGGTGTTGGCCGTGCTGTTGCTGCTGTCCAGCGTGATGGTACTGGCGGAGAGCGGTGAAACCGCCACCGTCGAGGCAGCCATTCAGGAGTCGCTCAACGCAACGGGCAAGAAGAAGGACAAGAAGAAGGACGAGACAACGCCGCAGGTCGAGGAGAAGAGCGAGTCTTCAAAGGAAGCCGAAAAGGAACCCGAGAAGGAACCCGAAAAAGAAGCTCCGAAACCGACCGAGACCAGCGAAACCCCGAAGACAGAGACCCAGGAAGAGACCGAAGAGCAAACGAAGTCTGAAACTGAGTCCAAAAAAGAGACCAAAGTCTCAAAGAAGGGCCCAAAAAAGACCAAAGTCGAGAAATTTAAGGCGAGAGTCGATGTCGAGCGCAAGGGCACGGGCGAGCTCAAGCGCGGGGACGAGATCACGCTGAAGGTGCACGTGAAGAACGCCAACAGCGATTATACGATTCTCTGGCAGATGCGCACGGGCAAGAAGTGGAAGAACATCCGCAACAGCCAGAACAAGCGGGAAATCGACATCAAGCTGACGAAGCAGAACTCGGCGAAATACGTCCGCGCCGTCGTGGTAAGCGGAAAGACCCGCATTGCCTCCAACCGCTATAAACTGCCGAAAACCGCAAAGGAAAAGGACAAAACGGATCCGAAGCCCGAAACGGACGAAAACAAAGACAAAGACGAAATAAAGGATCCCGAAGAAAAGGCGGAAGACAAGCCCGAGGAAAAGGCCGAGGAACCGGTAAAGGCCGAGGAACCGGAAACGAAGCGCGACGAAGACGCTGAGGATGTAAAGGAAGTTCCCGCGGCCGACCAGGCGGAAGAACCGAAGGAAGAGCCGACCGAGGAGCCGGAGGAAGAGCCGGTTGAGGAGCCGACGGAGGAGCCGGAGGAAGAGCCGACCGAGGAGCCGTCCGAGGAGCCGGAAGAAGAGCCGGAGGAAGAGCCGGAGGAAGAGCCGACCGAAGAGCCGACCGAGGAGCCGGAAGAAGAGCCGACGGAAGAGCCGGAGGAAGAGCCGACCGAGGAGCCGGAAGAAGAGCCGGAGGAAGAGCCGGAGGAAGAGC
>JAFWEY010000039.1 GCA_017512675.1 Clostridia bacterium
CCTTCTTTTGTCCGGACCGACCCGCGGCGAATGCCTGCGGATCGCCGTTTTCTACTCTTCCATCAGCATCATTCGGGTCACCGGATCCAGTATTCCGGTTGCCTCCAGGCCGTTTTCTTCCTGGCAGCACTCCAGATCCATTTCCAGTGCCCAGTTCATCGCACCGTCTTCCCACTTCTCCATCCGATCATTGTATCCCCAGGCTTCAAGCGCCTTCTGCAGTTGACGGACATCGTTTCCGGTCATTTCCTCCTCGTTGTAATCATACGCCAGCACGCGCGGCTGCGTCGCCGCGCTGGCTACGCGGTATTCGCTCAGATACCCGCCGATCAGCGAAAGGTTCTGATGCTCGATATCGTTCATTTCCTGTTCTGCCGTGGCGCAGTTGGCGTTTTCCCCTTTCTGGTACCACGGCTGCGCATCGAAGAACGCCTGCACGCCGTCCCGGAAGAAGCGCTTTCCCGTATGCGCGAAGACCGACAGGTACAGCCGGTGCAGTTCGGCTTCCGTCAGGCCGTACAGTTCACTGCGGCCGATCTCCCGCGCGTCCAGATCCGCCGCCAGCCTTGCCAGCGGTCCTTCCGCCGTAAAGTCGTCCTCCCGCTGGCAGAGCACCACGGAATCGGTAAAATCCACCGACAGCGTGCTGTTCTGTCCGATGATTTCCCGGCTCTCGTCCGTTCCGACCCAGTTGTAGAGAAGCCGTGCGGGGCTGTCCTCCGGTTCGTCCGCCCGAATCGCCACATAGGAGGTGGTCACGAACGGGTAATTGCCGTTTGCGAAATTCTCGGAGGTCGGCGGATACCCGTTTATGTCGAACACCTTGAGCGAGGTTTTGTCGAGATCGAGGTTCGCGTACTTCGAGGATACCCAGGCGGTGTCCTGTTCCCCGTCCTCCCCGGGATCCCCCACCGCCACCAGGTACCATACAACGCCCCTGTCGTCGATCTCCGAGGATTCCATATACCGGAGCTTCGTTCCCTTGGGAACCTTCCCAAGCACGTCCGCGTCCAGGCCTGCCCAGCTGCGGAGATTCACGGTGCCGGTGGTCGTCACTGTCTGGTAAATGGTTCCGCTTCCCAGAATTTTGTCATCCACATAAGACATAATGTTGAAGCCGATCGAATACCGGTTCACCATCGCTTCAACCAGAGCGCCTTCCATATCGTACACCATGTCCCTGTGCGCCTGGGCGACGCCGACTTCCTGTTCGAGATATCCCATCGAGGAGAAATCCGGCATTTCGTATCCGGTCCACACCAGCTTCTCGAACAGCCGCTGGCTGCCGGATTCGGGGTTCCGGATATAGACCTCGATCTCCCCCGACTGCCCTTTCCATTCGCCGACCTGCGACCAGCCCGTGATGTCGCCCCGGTAGATCCCGCGGATTTCAGACGGCGTCAACGATGTGACCGGATTGGAAGCGTTGCCCAGAAATACCAGCCCGTCATAGCCGTACACCTTCATTTCGATGTCGACGCCGGCTTCCCGGAAGGCATCCAGTTCGTCCTGCGTCGGTGCGATCAAAAAGATGATATCCGCCTTGCCGCTCGCCAGATTCAGCCAGGCCCCGTGGGTCTTGGAGCAGATGGGCGCCGGGCCTTCCGCGCCGCGTCCCGTAAACAGCGCGTATATCGCGTCGGTGATCGGAATGCGCGCCGTCGAATTGTCGATTTGCGGCAGCGTCGTGATCCCCTCCGCCGAAGCGGATGCGGCGAGCATCGCGATGACAGCCAGAACCGCCAGCCATTTCTTCATGCCGTTTCCCTCCATTGCTTTGGACTGATTGTGAGACGAAAGAAAAAACGCCGCGGTTCCTCACCGCGGCGCATGGAATTCCGCTGTTCTGTCAGCCGGAATAGTACGCAAGCTTCTTCAAAAGGACCCAGCCCGTTTTGGCGCCGCCGGCCTTCACTTTGCCCCAGCTGCCCTGCATGCCGATCAGCTTGACAACCTTTCCCTTCTTCAGCTTTCCGACCTTGGTGGCGACGGTGCGCGGCGCCTGCCGGACGGTCGCGGCAGACTTTACCTTGTAAAACGCGTTCTTGCGGTAGATTGAAGAGCCCGCCTTGCGCAGGTACGACGGCCAGACATAACCCACAACCCCGCCTGCAACGCGAACGCGCCACCAGCCGTTTTTCGAAGAAAGGTGCAGGGCTTTCTGGCCTTTGTTCATCTTACCAATGATCACTGAACCGGATTTGGCTGCCCGGCGGATCCGTAGCCCCTGTGTCATGCACACATATGTCATTCCGCGCTGCGCCACAACAGGAACAGCTGTACCGGCAAGCAGCACTGCCAGCAGCACTGCCAGCAGCACTGCGCACAGGATTCTCTTTCCGGTTTGTTTAAGATTCTTCACGACTGTCCGCCCTCCCGTTTTCAGACCTATTGCAGATTAATGAAAGAATATCACAAACTCTTGCGTTTGTAAAGCCATGGAAGGGCACCAGAGTGTTTCCATTTCAAAACGTTTTCACGGCGAATTTTGCAGATATAATGCGGAGAAGTGTCAGGTGGAAACAAAAATGCAACACCTTGGGGAAACCGCCCGCCGCAGCCCTCACCGTGCGGCGGAAAACGCCGTGCGCTTCCATTCGCACAAAAAAACCGCCGCTTGCGCGGCGGAAGCCCGTTCTCTCCGTCAGCCGGAATAATAGGAAAGGTACTTGAGAAGCACCCACCCGGCGCGGCCGTTGGTGCTGCGAACTTTGCCCCACGTCCCTTTGCGCGCCGTCAGTTTGACCAGTGTGCCCTTCTTGATGTTTCCGTTGCTCTTGGCGGCAGTGCTCGCGCTCTTGCGGGCGGCCACCGTCTGGGTCAGGCGATAGCGCGCATTTTTGCGGTACAGGTTGCCGTTGCCCAGCAGCCACAGGTACGTCGGCCAGCAATAGCCCGTTTTTCCGTTGCCGAGACGCACCTTCCACCAGCCTTTGGAAGTGGACAGGTGCATGCACTTGCCGCCCCTGTACAGTTTGGCAATGATCTCGGAACCCGACTTCGCCTCTTTGCGAATGCGAAGCCCGCTCACCGATGAATAGTAGATCTTCCCCCGTTCCGCCATCGCCGGCGCGGCGGTGCTCAGAACCAGCACCAACAGCAGAAGCCCGCTCAGCCACCTGCGCATCTTCGTTCCGTTTCTCATTCTGTATTCCTCCCAACGTACATAGGATTCGATTGATTATTAACATACCACAAAATCTTGTGTTTGTAAAGACCAAAATTGCTCTATATAGAAAATATCCGGAATTCCGGCCGGCATTCGGCCGCAGCCCGGAACGGGGCGCCGGCGATGAACACAGCCGCGGTCTGCCGTGCAGAGAACTCCGGCCCTCCGCCGGTCCCATGCGCCGTGGATCGCAGCGGCGGTTTGTGAATGATACAATCATGCAATCGCCGCGCGGTTGACAGATTCCGCGGAATCTGATAGGATAACTTGAGAATTGCCGCGTGCGGCAAACCCGGAGGTCAGCATGGAATCATTTGTATGGTCGGATCACATCGGCAAGATCATTTCCACCGCCTTTCTGTCGATGGTTCCCGCATTTGAAGGCCGCTATGCCATCGGCGTCGGCCTGGCAATGAAAATGCCCATCATCTTCACATATCTGCTCGCGTTCGTGTTTTCCACCCTTCCGATGCCGTTCGTGTTCTGGTTTATGAAACCGATTCTGAAATGGCTCTATTCGCTGCCGATCGGGTTCGTGCAGAAATTTGCCGCCTGGGTGGAAAAGCATACCGCGGAAAAATCCGGAGAAGTGAATTCAAAAGGTCTGTTGGGCCTGTTCCTCTTTGTGGCCATCCCGCTTCCCGGAACGGGCGTGTGGACCGGTTCCGCCATCGCGACCATGCTGGGAATGAACAAGCGGCATGCGATGCCCGTTATCGTCGCCGGAAACGCCTGCGCCTGCCTGATCACAACGCTGATCAGCACCGGCGTTTTGTCCATCTTCTGACGCTATGGAATTTCGCTTTGAGCCGGAACTGCTCTCCTGCATGGCCAGGCGCAAAAAGCGCTGTATCGCTGTGGAAGTAGCGGCCAGCAATCATTCGGATATAGAAGTCACCGAACTGTATCTTCGGCTGGTCAGCGACGATTTCGCCCGCTATCTGACAGATAACAAGCGTTACCGTCGGTTCGACGCGCCGGAAGCGACGGTGCTTCTGCCTCCCTATCGCCTGGTATGCGACGATACCGTGACCTTCGGCCTGAAGCGGATCTGGATCTTTAACAGGCTGACCGTTCAGGGAATCAGGCTCTGACCGGAAAACTTTTAACAATGATTACTTGACAATTGAATCGGGCCGTCGTATAATATCCATTGTCGTCGCGGGGTAGAGCAGTCCGGTAGCTCGTCGGGCTCATAACCCGGAGGTCGAGGGTTCAAATCCCTCCCCCGCAACCATTTGGCGGCGTAGCTCAGTTGGTCAGAGCATTCGGTTCATACCCGGAGTGTCATTGGTTCGAATCCAATCGCCGCTACCATTTGCTGTGCAGAAGCTGTACAGCA
>JAFWEY010000003.1 GCA_017512675.1 Clostridia bacterium
CCAGCACCCGGCCTCCATGACGCACTCCATGTGCACCAAGGAAGAGATCGAAGCGGCAGGCTTCTCCGATCGCCTGATTCGCTTCTCCGTCGGTCTGGAAGATGCGGACGACATCATTGCCGACCTGAAGCAGGCTTTTGAAGCGGCGGAATAAGCGCTGGTAACAGGATAAGGGAGACGGCTCAAAAGAGCCGTCTCCTTTTGTATCCGGTGCCGGGAAATTATTTGCCCAGCATGCTGCCCGTGCGGGCGAGGTTTTCATGAAGGCAGAAGCATTTGCCCGGCAGGTGCGGGCTCTGCGCGCCGTGCGTGGCGGCGCGGGCTTCTTCAAAGTAAGCGCGCAGCAGCGGCCGGTAATCCGGGTGTGCGCAGTGTTCGATGACAACTCGCGCGCGTTCCTTGGGGCTCAGCCCGCGCAGATCGGCAAATCCCTGCTCGGTCACCAGCAAGTCCACATCATGCTCCGTGTGATCAACATGCGTGACCGCCGGCACGATGCAGGAGATCTTCCCGCCCTTTGCGACGGAAGGCGTCATGAAGATCGAAATCAGCGCGCTGCGGGCGTAGTCGCCGGAACCGCCGATACCGTTGTAAATTGCCGTTCCGTTCATCTGCGAGGAGTTGACGTTGCCGTAAATGTCCGCCTCGACGGCGGTGTTCATCGCAATGACGCCCAGGCGGCGGATCACTTCGGCACTGTTGGAAATCTCCGAGTCGCGCAGCACCAGTCTGCCGCGGTAGCGCTCGAGGTTGCCGAAGAGGCGGTCCATGCCCTCTTTCGACAGCGACAGCGAAGTGGCGGATGCAAAATCCGCCTTTCCCGCGTCCATCAGGTCCAGGATGCCGTCCTGCAGGACCTCGGAATAAAAGCTCAAATGCTCCAGTTCGGAGTCCATCAGCCCGAGCAGGACCGCGTTTGCCACCGCGCCGACGCCGGACTGCAGCGGCACCCGGTCAGCTGAAAGGCGGCCGGCTTCCTTTTCCTGCAGGAGAAAGCGCACGATGTTGCGGGCAATTTCTTCGCTGACGGCGTCGGCGGCCGGCAGGGGGCGCGGCTTCTCCTCGCACTCGCTCAGGACGATGGCTGCAATCTTCTCCTGCGGGCAGCGCAGAACTGTGCTTCCGATGCGCTGCCCCACACGGGTAAGCGGGATCGGTTCACGGCGGGGAGGATTCTGCATGCGGTATATATCGTGGAAGCCCTCCAGCTCGGCGGGCTGGCGGAGATTCAGCTCGACAATGACTGTCTCCGCCAGGTCGATCCAGGTCTGGGAACAGCCCAGCGCCGTCGTCGGGACGATTCCGCCGTCCTCGGTGATGGCAGCGGCCTCGACGAGCGCGATGTGGACCGGGCCGTAAAAGCCGCAGCGCGCGTTCTGTGCAAACTCGCCGAGATGGAGGTCGGAATAGGCGATTTCGTGTCAGGCCGCGCCGTTTACGGCTGCGCGCAGCGTTTTGCTGGTCATGTAGGGGGCGCGGCGCGCAATGATGCCCAGGGACGCCCACTCGCTGTCCAGTTCCTCGCCGGTCGAAGCGCCGGAAAGCAGCGTAAGCTTCAGGCGCCTTCTGCCGCTGCGCACCTGTTCGGCCAGCGCCAGCGGCACCGCCTTGGGGCAGCCGGCCGGCGTGAAGCCGCTGACGGCGACGGTCATGCCGTCTTCAATCAGCTGCGCCGCATCCTCGGCGCTCAGGAGCTTTTCCTTCAGCGCAGGGCAGCGAAGCCGGTTTTCCGCTTCCATGCTTTTCACCCGACCGGGCATGACAAAGCCCCCTTTCCTCACGTTTGCCTATTGACAGCATTATACCACGCAAATAGAATGTACACAATGCCGCGGCGGGATTCCCCGCACGGC
>JAFWEY010000004.1 GCA_017512675.1 Clostridia bacterium
CCGGTCACAGGCGTGAAGAAGAAGTTGATGAACAGCGCTGCGCCAATGATAGCCATGATGGCTTTCTGGCCTTTCAGATACAGTATGCCCTCTTTCATGTCTGAAACCGCGAGACGCAGCGTTATCGGTTCCGCAGAAGGTGTGTGATCATAGCGGATAAGCATTTCCGAGATTCCGGAGGCTATAAAGCATGCGCCTACCGCCAGGAAAAGTACTTTTAAAGGCAGCACCGCGTACAGAACGCCGGCCAGTACGACACCCAGAATCGATTCCATGGAACTTTTGACTGAAAAGTACGCGTTCGCCTGCTGTAATTGCCCCGGCTCTACGATATTCGGAAGCATTGCTCCGGCGGCGGGATTAAAGATACCGCTGACCATATTGCCCAGGATACCGAGGATGAACAGGATCACGATATGCGCTTTCGGCGATGGCAGGATCATCATAAGCACTGTGGCCAGAATGATCATCCCGCCCTTGATGTAATCACAGAAATACATGATCTTTGCCTTATTGAAACGGTCCCCAAGGACGCCGCCGACAGGCGTAAAGAGCAACAGGGCAACTCCACACAAGGCCAGGTATAAGCCTTGCAAAAAGGCGTTGTTTTCACTGATCTCCAGAATATAGAAACCGACGGCGAAGCTGTACAGAAGCGCACCTGATTCTGAGACCAGTGCGCCAAGGAAGACTAACCGGTAGTTTCTGTTCGCAAATACGTTGAGTGCTTTCTTTTCATCGTTCATCAGCGGCCAGCTCCTTCCAGTTCCCTGACAGTTCCTGATTCCCCAAAAGATCCAGGATCGTCTCGATACTGTCCGCCGCCGTCGCACCCAGAGCGTCATTAAGAATGACATCTGTACGATGCGCGGGATAGCGAAGTGTCCGGATCCCATAATCCGGCGTTGCGTCGAACTTCCGGACGGCTGCAAGGACAGCGTGCAGAGACTTCGCTGCTTCTTCCGATTGTCCTTCCAGTGTATAAATATGGGCCATCACGGTATACATGCTTGCCATGATCTTATCGGCAAAATCTGCTTTTTCTCCCTCCTTGAAGGATTCCAGATACGCGATCAGTCCGGACAGCATTCGCTCCGCATCTGCGTATTCCTTGCGGGAGGATAAAACCAGCGCATATCCAATAACGGAATCCACGAGACCGAGTGTGTTGAGCAGCAAAGCTTCGACGAGAAACGGCTCCGCTTCTTCGTGCTTTTTCAGATTCAGCGCCAGCACCATGCCGATCGCATCGCTGTATATGCCTCCGGCGTTATTCTTCTTCAACAGCTCAATGCATCTTTCTCCTTCACCAAGAAGCATCCAGGCACTCGCCATTTCACCGCTGATCGTCTGCTCGCCGATCTTTGGATCATGATTCTGCGAAATCAGAAGCTTTGCCTGCTCATACAATTCCAAGGCTCTTCTGGTTTCAGCGTGGTCTTTGCTGCCGACGCCAAAGAAAGCGTATACCTGAGCGCATCCATGGACAACTTCAAAGGAGTTCGGAAACTTTTTGAGCGCCTTTTCCACTTCGACCAGCGCCTCGGGATCCCTGACCCGGCAGTATTCACGCAGTCTCTCTTCAATGGCGGCAATACGATTGTCCTTCACTCGGTAACCCAGAAGAACATCCATTGAGATGTCAAAAAAGTCTGCGATTTCAACAAGCATGTTGAGTTCAGGTGTTGTTTGACCCGTTTCCCATTTGTATACTGAGCCGACGGTTACACCCATGGCTTCAGCAAACTGCTCCTGAGTCAATCGCCGTTCTTTCCGAAATGCGCGGATATTCTCTGCAAGTGTCAGCTTCATTCCATCGACCTCCGAATCATCATGATCTGCGTATATTATACTCCGACGGATACGGGAGGTGAAGACAGTATCAATATCAATAATAAAAATTTTTCACATATTGACAGTATGGGTTTTCTGCGACTCGCCAGCAAAAACAAGTGAAGAATAGTCAAAAAACGGACTGCTGTGATCAACACAACAATCCGTTTTCGTTTGCCGACCGTGTCAGACAGATGCTCAAATCTTTTTGTCAAAACTTTCTTATGGGCATCCGCCTAAACGGGCCCTTTTTGCTGCTTCAGGAAACTATGTTTCGCGCCGATTGAAACGGCGAAAACCGTCACAGCAGCGCGATCAGCCGGTCGACGTCCTTTTCGTCGGTGGCCCAGCTGGTGGCGAAGCGCATGACGGAGCGGTTTCCGGGCAGGGCTTCCATGAAGGACATCTGCACGCTGTCGGACAGCCGCCGGAGCTTATCGTTCCCGATTTCGAAGAACACCTGATTGGTGGGGCCTTCGCAATACAGCTGATATCCTTTTTCGCGCAGCGCCGCGCGGATGCGGTCGGCCTGCTCCACCGCCGCTTTGCCGATTTTCCGGTACAGGCCGTCGGTAAACAGAACGTCGAACTGGATCCCCGCAATGCGCCCCTTGGCGAGCAGCGCGCCCATCTGCTTGACGATGCTGAAGAAGTGGGGCACGGTGCCGGGCTTCGGGAACACGACCGCTTCGCCGAACAGCGCGCCGCATTTTGTTCCGCCGATGTAGAAGACGTCGCAAAGCCTGGCGATGTCCGCCAGCGACGCGGTGTTTTCCCGGCAGGCGAGGGCATAGGCGAGCCGGGCCCCGTCCAGAAAGAGCTTCAGGCCGTACCTCCGGCATGTGCGGGAAATGTCTTCCAGTTCCTCGAGGGAATAGATCGTGCCGTATTCGGTGGGCTGGGAAATGTATACCATACCGGGCATCACGATGTGATCGCGGTTGGCGTCGCCGGCGTAGGCCCCGGCGCATTGCCCGATGTCCTCCGCCCGGAGCTTTCCGTTCTGCTGGGGAAGAGACAGCACCTTGTGCCCGCCCGCTTCGATTGCGCCTGCTTCGTGCACGTTGATGTGCCCGGTCTCAGGCGCGATGACACCCTGGTAGGGCGCGAGCATCGCGGCGATCACCACCGCGTTGGCCTGGGTGCCGCCTGCGAGAAAGTGGATTTCCGCGTCCGGGCACTGACAGGCGGCGCGGATTTTTTCGCGTGCGGCCTGCGAGTATTCGTCTCCGCCGTAACCGGCGGTATGGCAAAGATTGGTTTCCAGGAGCTTCTCCAGAATCGACGGGTGCGCGCCTTCCATATAATCCGATGCAAACCAGAGCATATCAACATCCTCCAAATGTGTGTTCAGGCAGCGCCAAAGGGGTTGGCGGGCCGCTTGCCTCGGGACAGCACCGCCGGGTTCGCCGGCAGGTCCCTTCGCGGCTGCTGCCCGCGCCGTACCCGGAACGGCGCCATGCACCCATTGTAACAGCGCGCACGTTAAAATACAAGGCGGGATTTGCTTTGATTGACCGCGAATGTGCGAATGTGCTATACTGACTGGCATCAAAGCCGAGAGGAAACGGAAATGCGATTTGAAAGTGCGAGCGAGCTGATTGACTGGATCCACAGGGCCCGCCTGAACGGCGAAAAGAACGGCCTTGCGAATATGCAGGCGCTGTGCGGCGCGCTGGGAAATCCCCAGAAGCGTCTGACCTGCGTGCACGTGGCGGGCACCAACGGAAAGGGCTCCGTCTGCGCGATGCTGGAAAGCGTGCTGCGGATCAGCGGATTGAAGACCGGCCTTTACACTTCGCCGTTTCTGACGCGCTATCAGGAACGGATCCGGATCGGCGGCGCGCTGATCGGGGACGACTTGTTTCTGGAAGCGGGGAACAGACTGTGGGAAGCGGCGTCGCGCCTGCCGGTTCATGCGACCGCGTTTGAACTGGGAACCGCGCTGGCGTTTTGCGCGTTCGAGATGGCGGGCGTTCAGGCGGCGGTGATCGAAGTCGGGCTCGGCGGGCGGCTGGATCCGACAAATGTGATCGACCCCGTGCTTTCGGTGATTGCGCCGGTGGCACTGGATCATATGGAATACCTCGGCAGCACGATCGAAGACATTGCCCGGGAGAAGGCGGGCATCATCAAGCCGGGCAGGCCCGCCGTGCTGTCCCCGCGGCCGGCGCAGGCCCTGAGCGTCTGGCAGCGGATTGCCGGGGAAAGGCAAAGCCCCGTCCTCGTCGGGGATGAGAATGTGTCCGATTGCCGGGTGACCGCGTACGGATCGCAATTTGATCTGGACAGCGCCCGCTTCGGGCACCTGAAACTGCATCTCCCGCTGCCGGGCAGGCACCAGATCGAAAACGCGGCGCTCGCGGTTCGCGCGCTGGAGGCGCTGGATATGCCGCTTACCGGGGAACAGGTCGCGCAGGGATTGTTTCGGACCCGCTGGCCGGGGCGGCTGGAATGGATCGATGAAAGCATCCTGCTGGACGGCGCGCACAATCCCCACGGTGCCCAGGCGCTGGCGTCATTCCTGAAGGAAACGCTTTCGGGGCGGCGCATCGTGCTTTTGACCGCGATGATGCGGGACAAGCAGCCGGCGGAAACGGCGCGGATCCTCGCGCCCTGCGTCGGCGAAGCGGTTGCGACACAGCTGAACCAGGCGAGATCGATGGACGCGGAAAGCCTGGCGGAGGCGTACAGAGCGCAGGGATGCAAAACGCTCCCGGTCGGGAGCGTGGAAGAAGCGCTGCGGGAAGCCAGGAGACGGGCGGGCAGGGATGTCCTTCTGGTTGCGGGTTCCCTCTACCTGGTCGGCGCGGTGCGGGGAATTCTGGGCGCGGAGGAATAACGGCCTCCCGGGGATCAGAGCACCGGCATTTCCGGCAGCTGATATTCGAGAGCGGCCTGCCGGATCGCTTCGCCGAAGGACGCGTCCCGCACGTTTTCTTCGATGTATCCGTGCACGTTGTATTCATTGCGGTTCAGCTCGATCACGCAGACCGCCAGGTTGGAGCAGTGATCCGCGATCCGTTCGCAGTTGGTCAGAAGATCGGCGAACACGAACCCGGTTTCCACCGTGCAGATACCTGCGCGCAGCCGCTTGATGTGGCGGGATTTCAGTTCTTTTGTCAGTTCATCCACCACTTCCTCCAGCGGCTCCACTTTTTGCGCCTTGGCCAGATCGTTCATATCGTAGGCGGATACGGCGAGATCCAGAACCGAGCGCACCGCGCGGAACAGCACGGAGAGCTCCGCCTGCGCGGAATCGGAGAAATGGATTTCCTTTTCGTGGATTTCCTCGGCGGTTTGCTTGAGATTCAGCGCGTGGTCTGAGATGCGCTCCAGATCGCCGATGCCGTGCAGGATACGGGTCACTTCACGGCCGCCGCGGTCAGACAGCGCCAGATTGTTCAGTTTCACACAGAAGGTTCCCAGCGCGTCCTCCAGACGATCGACTTCCTCTTCGGCGTCCTCGATTTGCTTTGCCGTCTCCTCGTCATAGCTCTTGAACAGCCACAGGCTGTCCAGCACGGAGGACACCGTGCGGCCGCCCATGCGGGCGGTCAGCTCGCGGCAGCGACTGATCGCGAAGGTGGGCGCGGCCAGCAGGCGCTCGTCCAGCAGCACCTCTGCTTCGGCCCTGGCCTTGTCGGGGATGAGCCTGCAGGCGAGCTTTTCCAGCCAGGCGGTCAGCGGGAGGAACGCGACGGTGGCGGCGATATTGTATCCGGTGTGGATGAACGCGATGCCGATCACGGAAGACGGCGTCTCCATGACCGCGAGGGACGAACGCAGCAGCAGGAATGGAATCATGAAAACGACGGCGGAAAGCACTTTTGACAGCAGATGGATCAGCGATACCCGCCGCGCCTGAACGCCCGCGCCGATCGACGAGATCATGGTGATGACGCACGCGCCGATGTTTTCACCCAGAATGATCGGGAACGCGGCCGAATACGTGATGGAACCGGTGGCGGCCAGCGCCTGCAGGATACCGACGGAAGCGGAAGAGGACTGGATGATCGCGGTCAGCGCCGCACCGGCCAGCAGGCCGAGCACCGGGTTTTCAAACCGCAGGAACAGATCGTGGAACTGCGGGATTTCGCTCAGCGGCTTCACGGCGCCGGTCATCATTTCCATGCCGAACATCAGAACCGCAAAGCCGATCAGGATGCCGCCGATGTTCTGGCGGCGGTTTTTCTTCGAGAACGTCATCAGGCAGACGCCCACCAGCGCCACCACCGGCGTAAAGGTGGACGGCTTGATCAGTTCGAGCAGGAAGTTAGAACCCTCGATGCTGGTCAGGCTCAGAAGCCACGCGGTAACGGTGGTGCCGATGTTCGCGCCGAGGATCACCGGGATCGTCTGCGCCAGGCGCATGATTCCCGTATTCACGAAGCCGATCAGAGTGACGATGGTAGCGGAGGAGGACTGAATCACGGCGGTTACGATCAGGCCCAGCAAAACGCCGCGAACCTTGCCGCTGGTCATTCGCGCGAGCAGCTTTTCAAGGCTTCGCCCGGCAGTTTTCTGGAGGCTGTCGCCCATCTGGTGGATGCCGTATATAAACAGTGCCAGGCCGCCCAGCAGATCCAGAAACGAAAAAATATCCATGCTTTATACTCCCATAATAATGCTTAATGATACAGTCAGAGTATACCGCACTGCGGGAGGATCGGGAAAGCCGGAATGTGTTAACAGATGTCGGTATAGTAAAGTATAATATGTATATGTAACTGTATAATGATCGGTAATCAATCGGGAAAGCCGGGCAGCGCCCCGCAAGGCGAAGCGCGGGACGGAAGAGCGGGAATCAGTCGAGCCAGGGATCCTCCTCCGCGGGCGGAAGCTCCTCTTCCGCAGGATCGGTCAGATCGTCGGCGAGCTTGCGCAGGAACAGGGGATCCTGCCGCAAATCACGCAGCTGCGAGGGGCTCAGAACGGTATCCGTCCCCAGACAGGCCTGGCAGCGGTAACCGCACTGCGGGCACACGCAGCCGAGCTTCATGCCCTCTGAATGAACCATCCAGGTATCGCAAACCGCACAGCTGCAGCGCATTTCGCACACTCCTTCCCGGAACCGCTCTGTCAGGCCATGGCCTGATAGATGGCTTTCAGATCGATCGTTTTTTCAAAGCGTTTGGAGTATTGGGCGATGGTCTTGAACACGCTCTTTGCCTGCTTTTTGTTCATGATGGTCGGCCGGAAGTTGTTGGAGGACGCGGTGGAAGAAACGGTGCAGGGGATGATGGTCTCATCCTGCACGGAAACGCCGCCCTGCGCGTCGACGATGAAGGTCTGCTGGTAGATGAACGTGTTTTTGTCCTTGGGATTCAGGTTTCCGCCGAAGCAGAAATTCGCGAGGCTGTAGATGATGTTGACGCCCTTATAGGTCTCGATGCCGCCGATCACATGGGGATGATGGCCCAGCACCAGATTGGCGCCCGCGTCGACCGCGCCGTGCGCGAAGCGAATCTGCTTGCTCGTCGCCCCGTGGCTGCCTTCGACGCCGCTGTGCATGGAAACGATGACGATGTCCGTCTGCTCCTTCAGGGCGGTGATGGCCGCGAAGGCCTTGTTCGGGTCGGCGTCGCTCAAATGATAGCCGAGCAGGCCGACCGTCACGCCGCTTTCGGTTGTGAAGATTCCGGCGTCTTCATATCCGCACCAGACGATTCCGGCATCGGTCAGCGTGCGCTTCGTTTCGGCCAGCCCCGCTTCCAGATAATCCAGCGCGTGATTGTTGGCGATGTTGCACGCCTCCACGCTGCCGAGGGTCAGAATCTCCACGTATTTGGGGCTGCCGCGGAAGTTGAAGGTGCGCCCGGAACGCTTCTTAGTGGCCTCCGTGAGAGGGCCTTCCAGGTTGACGATCGTCAGGTCGTCGCCTTCGAAGACTTCTTTGACGCCTCCCAGAAACCAGCCCATTCCCTTTTTCCGGGCATACTGCATAAAGTGCTTGGCGGCGTCCTTTTCACCGCCCAGCGTGCAGTCGCCGGCGGCGCTGATGCGCACCGTGCGCGCGGAAGGGCGGGGGGTCGGCGAGGGCTGCGAGGAGGCCAGATACGGATTCGGCGCCTCAGCGGCGCTTTGGCCGGAGGCTGACTGCTCCGCTTCGCTTTCCGCAGGCGGAACGGCGCCGCCGGCTTCCTCCGGATCCGAAACGGAAGCTGCGCCGGTCTGCGGGTCTTCCGTTCGCTCCGAAGCAGGCGCGGCGGAAGCGGCGGCCGAAGCCGCGGCGGTGCGGGGGGCGGAGACCGTTTCGGCGGCGACGATCGGTTCGATGGACGGGGTGAAAGCCTGCGGCAGGAAGGAGACGGGCGTCGGAGACGCGTCGTCCTTTTGCCCGCGGGGGAGCGCCAGAATCAGCGCGATTGCGGCCAGGCAGACAGCGGCTGCCGCAATGCCCGCGATGAGGATTTTTCGGTTTGTCTTTTTGCGATGCTTGCCGGCCATAACGGAACCTCCGCTTGCGAGATGGCAACAGTATAGCAGATCGCGCCGCGGCATACAATGAAGATGCCGAATTTGTCTTCTGATTCAAACAGAATTGAAGCGAAAGAAATCAATTTGTCATAACCTGCAAGGGAAACCCTCGGGCTGCGGATGGATTATGCGTTGACAGGCAAAGCGGATTCCGTTATAATCCGATCAGGATCCGGAACGCCGCGCGGACGCGCGCCGGGGAAGGATTCGGAAGCGCTGCAGGGAGGAAAGAAAATGGCCCGGGAAACGGCAAAGGAAAAGCTCGAACGCATGACGCAGATCGAGAAGCCTCTGTGGGAAAAGGGGCTGCGCGTTGCCGGCATCGACGAAGTCGGGCGCGGCCCGCTGGCCGGCCCGGTGGTGACCGCATGCGTGGTGGTGGATCCCCGCTTCCTGGTGGAAGGCGTGGATGATTCCAAGAAGCTGTCCGAAAAGAAGCGGGAAGCGCTCTATGACGAAATCGTGCGGACTGCTGCGTACATCGGCATCGGCTGGGTGGAACCGGCGGAAATCGACCGGCTGAACATTCTCAACGCCACCAAAGTGGCCATGGAGCAGGCGGGCAGCGAATGCGAGGGCTGCTGTTTTCTGGTGGACGCGATGGAGGGGCTGCGGCTGCCGGGAGAGGTGCGTTCCATCGTGCATGGGGACGCGCTGAGCTACGCGATCGCTGCCGCGTCGATCGTCGCCAAGGTCACCCGCGACCGGTATATGATCGAACTTGACAAAACCTACCCCGGCTACGGGTTCGCGCGCAATAAGGGGTACGGAACGGCGGAACACATTCGCGCGCTCGGGGAATTGGGAGCGACTCCCGTTCACCGCCGGACCTTCATCGGGAAATTTGTCCGCTGAGGCGAAAACCATGAATCTGAAAGATCTGGGCAATTGGGGAGAGTGGCAGGCGGAGCGCCATTTGAAGCGAAACGGCGCGAAGGTGCTGGCGCGCAACTACCGTGCGCTGGGCGCCGAAATCGACCGCATCGTTCAGATGGAAGGCCGGATCGTATTCGTTGAGGTCAAAACGCGTTCGGGCAGCCGGTACGGCACGCCCGCGGAAGCGGTGACCCGCACGAAGCAGCAGCATATCCTTCGCGCTGCCCGGTTCTTTCTGAAAGAAACGGGCAGATCCGACGCAAGGATTCGGTTTGATGTCGTCGAGGTATCAAAAGAGGGCGTCCGCCACATTCCCGGCGCCTTCGTCGTGCAGGAATCCGGAAGATACTAAGGCAACACCGCACAATTCGCCGGCACGCCCGGCAGCGTTTATGCTCCGTCCGTTTCCTGCAGCTTTCCCGGTTTGCCGCCGGTAACCCTGCGAAATCTGCGGGAACGCCTGACGCAGAATCCCATCGCCGATCGACCGCCTCGTTTGTGCGGCATCACCCTGATTTGCGCGGACGGCGGGGCGCTTGTCCCCGGAAGGAAACGGGCGGGAAAGGCGCGCCGCCGAAAGGGAAACGGCCGTCGGGGAAGCGCGCCGGGACGGCTGACCTGCTTCGGGAGCCGCCCGGGAAGGGCCGAAAATGCGCCAACGCGTAACAGTATTTTATCGATAACTCTCATTCCGCTTGCTATAATGACCGTAACCGCACGACTGACGGAAAGGAGGGTGATACGGATGGCGGACGCGTTTGAGAAGCTTGGCATCGAAAAGGGCGCGTCGATCGAGGAAATCCGAAAAGCGCATCGCGATATGGCGCGGCGCTGGCATCCGGATCGCTTTCAGGAAGGGCCGGAGCGGATGTGGGCCGAACGGCGCATGGTGGAAATCAACATTGCGTTTGAAGAGGCTTTGAGCCTTTCGGAATACGGCGGAAACGGCGCGGACGTATCCGGGGAGCGGGAAAAGCTCGAGGATGTGCGCAAGCTGATCGGGCTGGGAGAGCTCGTCGCCGCGCGCCGCGCGCTGATGCGGGTCTCCACGCGCTCGGCGGAGTGGAATTATCTGTTCGGCGCCGTGCTGTTTCGGCTGGGAGAAATGGAAAAGGCCGTATTGTATTTTGGGATTGCCGCCCGGCAGAAGCCGGATAACGAGGTGTACCGGAGCGCTTATCTGAGCGCGGAAACCGTGCGCAACCGGGAAAACAGGCGGTCGTTCAACAGGCTTCTGGGCGCTGTCCGCCGGCGTTCCGGGCGCAGGGAGCCCTGAGATCCGGGCGCGAAGAATTCGAAAGCCTGAAGAAGACCTGAAATGGAGGGAATCGGATGGAAAACAGGCCCTATGTGTCATGGGAATTGATGAACGCGTTTTTGACGGACGCCTTCTGCGCGTACGGCGTTCCCCGCGATGACGCGGCGCTGTGCGCGGACGTATTGCTGGAAAGCGACCGCCGCGGCATCGAGAGCCACGGCTGCAACCGCTTCAAACCGATCTACATCGACCGCATCGTGGCGGGAATCCAAAAGCCGGTAACCGAAATCGAGATTTTAAAAGAAACGCCGACGACGGTGGTCGTCGACGCGCATGACGGCATGGGCATGGTCGCCAGCAGCCGAACCATGAAAATGCTGATCGAGAAGGCAAAGACCTACGGGCTTGCGATGGGCGCGATTCGCAATTCGACGCATTACGGCATCGCGGGCTACTGGGCGACGATGGCGACAAAGGCGGGGATGATCGGCCTGACCGGCACCAACGCGCGCCCTTCCATCGCGCCGACCTTCGGCGTGGAAAACATGCTGGGAACCAATCCTCTGACGGTGGGCCTCCCGACCGACGAAGAGTTTCCCTTTATGCTGGACTGCGCCACCTCGATTACCCAGCGCGGAAAAATCGAGTATTATGCCAGAATCGGCAAGGACACTCCGGCCGGGATGGTCGTGGGGCGCGATGGCAAGGCGATGACCGATTCGGAGGAAATCCTCGTCGCGCTCAATGAGAAGCGCGCGGCGCTGGCGCCTCTGGGCGGAATCGGCGATGAACTTGCCGGGTATAAGGGATACGGCTACGCCACGGTGGTGGAAATCCTTTCCGCCGCGCTGCAGGGCGGCAGCTTCCTGGGGATGCTCAGCGGCATTGCGGAGAACGGCGGGAAAAAGCCTTACCATCTGGGCCACTGGTTCCTGGTGATCAATCCCGAATTTTTCCTGGGCCTGGAAACCTTCCGCCATACGGCGGGCGAGATTCTGCGCCAGCTGCGGGCCTCTCAAAAGGCGCCGGGAGAAGACAGAATCTATACGGCCGGCGAAAAGGAATATCTGATCTGGCTGGAGCGCAAAGACAAGGGTGTGCCTGTCGGCGAAGCGGTGCAAAAGGAGATCCTCGCCGTGCGCGATGCAAAAAAACTCCCGTATCACTTCCCGTTTGAGGACTAATTTTAAAAGGAGGATTCCCCATGGATTACGCGAAAGAGTCGCTGCGCCTGCACGGTGAATGGAAGGGCAAGATCGAGGTTGTGAACACGGTGCCGGTCAAGAGCAAAGAGGATCTGTCTCTGGCGTATACCCCCGGCGTCGCCCAGCCCTGCCTGGAGATTCAGAAGCACCCCGAAAAATCCTACGAACTGACCCGGCGCTGGAATATGTGCCTGGTGGCCACCGACGGCACGGCGGTTCTGGGGCTGGGAGACATCGGTCCGGAAGCGGGCATGCCGGTCATGGAAGGCAAATGCGTGCTGTTCAAGGCTTTCGGCGATGTGGACGCGTTCCCGCTCTGCATCAAGTCCAAGGACGTGGATGAAATCGTCAACACGATCTATCTGATTTCCGGCTCCTTCGGCGGAGTCAATCTGGAGGACATTTCCGCGCCGCGCTGCTTTGAAATCGAAAGAAAGCTCAAGGAAAAATGCGACATTCCGATTTTCCACGATGACCAGCACGGCACGGCGATCATTACGCTGGCCGGCCTGACCAACGCCCTGAAAGTCGTCGGAAAAAAGATGGACGAAGTGCGGGTTGTGGTCAACGGCGCCGGCGCCGCGGCGATTTCCATCACCCGGCTGCTGCTGGCGGCAGGGCTCAAAAACGTGATCCTGTGCGACCGCAAGGGCGCGATTTATGAGGGCCGCGCGGAAGGAATGAACCCGGTCAAGGAAGAAATGGCAAAAGTGACGAACCGCGAAAAGAAAAAGGGGTCGCTGGCGGACGTTATCGTCGGCGCGGACGTCTTCATCGGCGTTTCCGCCCCCGGCGTTCTGACCACGGAAATGGTAAAGACCATGAACAGCGACGCCATCGTATTCGCCTGCGCGAACCCGACGCCGGAAATCTTCCCGGAGGACGCGAAGGCGGGCGGCGCGCGCGTGGTTTCCACCGGGCGCAGCGATTATCCGAATCAGATCAACAACGTACTGGCCTTCCCCGGCGTGTTCCGCGGAACCTTCGACGTACGCGCCAGCGACATCAACGATCAGATGAAGATCGCCGCCGCCCACGCGCTGGCCGGCTTGATTTCCGATGAGGAACTGAGCGAGGAATACATTATTCCGGCGCCGTTCGATCCGCGGGTAAAAGACGCGGTCGCGGCCGCGGTGGCGCAGGCAGCCCGCGACAGCGGTGTCGCCCGCATCTGAAGCGCGTATCCGTTTGTCAGGCAGCCCGGCAGTGCCGGGCTGCTTTTGCGTGTGCCGTATGGATCTGCGGCGCACGCGGCATTTTCTTTTCGCTTCCCTGCGCAAGCGCTGCCGGAGCGCGGAACCGGAACGGATTTCCGCGCGTCAAAGGATACAGGGTGAAGGGGGGATGGCCATGAAAAGCTTTGTGCCCTATGAAAAGCTTTCCGCGAAAGAAAAGCGCAGGATCGACCGCGAGCGGCGCGGCAGTTGGAACGGCATCTGTCCGGTAACCCGAAAGCCCGCGAATCCGAAGGCGTACAATCGCGCGAAAGCAAAACGACAGACGGAAGAGGAAGGCCGGGTGCCGCGGGGCGTTCGGCCTTCGGATTTACCCGGATCGCCGGATGCCGCGGGATTGCGGGCTGCGTGAAAAGGAGTGCGTTTGCGTGAAAAAGGTGATGTGCGCGCTGATGTCTGCGGTGCTGTTAATTTGCGGGAGCCTGCCTGCCCTCGGCGAGATTTCCGTTTCGCTTGCGGGATTGATTCGGTTTATGCGGCCGGAAGCCCTGGAACCGATGGAAGTGAGCGAAGAAGAATTCGCGGAAGGGCTCGTCTACAGTGCGGCGGGTTCCGAAGCCGAAATGTATATTACGGTCATCCAGCCCGCGGATATGACTTTCGACGGGCTGCTGAGCTCCTGCAGGGCAGACGGTGCGGTGTCTGATCTGAGCGATTCGCAGACAGGCGGTTTGCGCTGTGTCCGCTACAGGAAAAACGGTTCTCTGTACGCGCAGTTCATTCTGGCCGGGCCGGACGCCAGGGTGGAATTCCGCTTCGTGTCGCTTTCGGCAGAGGGGGAAAAGCAGATTGCCGGGCTTCTGGAAAGCGTTCAGAGCCTATGAATGGGATTTCTGCAAAACAGCAGGGTATTACAAATTATATAATAAAGTTGGAAGATTCATCAGAAGGGCAACTGTTTATGCACAAAAGACCGCTTATAGTGACTGAAAGCGGCTGTCCGTGGCCGATAAGCCGTATTGACGAATCGGGAAGAATATGATAGAATAATATGGGTATTGTCGTATATCCTCGGATGAGGAGGCCAAAAAATGCAAAGCACTGAAAAGAACCTGCAGGATATGAACAGGCAGGAGCTTCTGCGTTGCACAGACGCCCTTCTCGCCGAGAATGAGAGCCTGAAAAAGCAGTACGCGGAGCTGCGCGCAAAGGCGCAGCAAACGAAAAAAGAACTGGCCGCACTGGAAGGATGCGCTTCCAGGGAAGAAAGCGGGCGGATGCGCGAAGAAAACGAGCAGCTGCGCGCGCAGGTGCGCTCGCTGGAAGGCGCAAACCGGGAGCTTTCCGCGTTGCTCGACGATGCTGCCGCCCAGGGCCGGAACAGCGCGGCAGGAGAGAGCGGCGCCTGCGAACCGGGCAATTTTGCCCAGCTTGCGATGGACGCGTTTCAGGTCAAGGACGCGGTTCAGCGGGCGGCCGATGATTTTCTCAGACGCGTTGACGAGTACTGTCAGGCGAAAAGGCGGCAGGCGGATCAAGCGCTCTCGGAGGCGCGGGAAAAGGCCGAAGCGATGCTTACCGACGCGGGCGAAAAGGCGCAGGGAATTGTCGGGGAGGCCGAATCGCAGGCTGCCGAAAAACAGCGTCAGGCCGACCGGGAACTGGCGGCGGCGAGAGACAGAATCGAAGAAATGATGCGCAGCGCACGGGAGGAATACCGCAAAGTGCGCGCGCTGATCGATGAAACCGGGCTGATGGCAGCCGGCGGAAACGGCATTGGAGGACAAAAGTGACGAAGAGAGTGCTGCGGTGCCTGTGTGCGATATGTCTGGCATTGGCAATCGCATTGGCAAACGCGTGGGTCCCCGGCGATTGGGGGAGTGCGGGCAGTCGCGTGACGGCGGAGGGTTCTGCCAAAGTGTCGCCGACGAAAGCCCCGCGAAAAACTAAACCGCCGGAGACAAAAACGAGCGCGCCTTCGGCGACCAAAGCGCCGAAGCCGAAAAAGACTCCAAAGCCCTCCAGGGCGCCGTGGACCAAAAAAACGCCGAGCCCTTCCGCCGAACCGACTCCGACGCTGGCACCGACGGTGAAACCTACGCCCAAGCCGACCCCGGCTCCGACGCCGACCCCCACACCGACTCCCACTCCCACCCCTACGCCGACTCCGACTCCAACGCCGGATCCCGATATGACGCCGGATCCCGATATGACGCCGGATCCCAATGCGACGCCGGATCCCGACGCGACGCCGGATCCCAATGCGACGCCGGATCCCAATGCGACGCCGGATCCCGACGCGACGCCGGATCCCGATGCGACGCCGGATCCCGACGCGACGCCGGATCCCGACGCTTCTCCGTCGCCGTCTCCCTCCGTGAAGCCGGAACCGGTTCTGGTTATCATCAGGGACAATCCCAAGTACTATGGGAACTGGGCCGGTGTCGTGGAATGGCCGGTCGGCGGCATGTCGATTCCTCAGCTTTACCAGTTCAATTACCGGACGCCGCTGTGCCGGTATAACGGCGTACCGCGTTCGGTGTCCACATCGGGATGCAATGTTACCTGCCTGTCGATGGTCATCGCGTATCTGACGGGCAACACGCTGCAGAATCCTGTGGAGCTGTTCCGCTATGCGCTCAACCACGGATGGTACTACGGGGACGGTCTGGGCCATGCCGCCATGTCGTCCATCGCGCAGGCATACGGGGTGACCGGATACTGGATGGGTGCGAACGGCGCGGCAGTCGTTGCAGCGCTCGAAAACGGGCATCCGGTGATCGCGCATATGGGGCCGGGCATCTTTACCCGCCATGGGCATTATATTGTTCTGCGCGGCGTTACGGAGACCGGAAAAATCCTTGTAAACGATCCCAACTCGGTCCGCAAAAGCCATCTTGCGTTCCCCCTCAGCACGATTCTGCGGGAGAGCCGTACGACACAGCCGTTCTTCGTCTGTTCGGCGATTGTTGAAGAAGAGAGCGAACTGACCGAATTTACCGGCGCGGTCGGCGATGAGCAGGACGGCTCAGAAACGGATATCAACGGGCTGATCGGAACGGATCCGGACAGCATGGAACAGCGGATTGCCGAGCTTGAAGCCCAGTACCAGGAAACAGACGATCAAACGGTGGTGGATCCTTCGCCGGATCCGGATACGGGCATTATTCAATTGATTCTGTGACGAACGGGGCTGCCTCCTGACGGGGCGGCCCTTTCTTGACGAAGCGCTTCGCGGGCTGTGCCCGGCGGTGTTGCCGGGGAAGGGTCACCGGCTCCTTCCCGACCGCTGGAGGCTGTGGATAGGAATCGATCTTGCGTTAAATCCGTTAAATCAAACTTTTTTCGGCAATAGCTATTGACAGAATCGGTCGGGACTGATATAATAGTATCTGTCGATCGGATGCGGCTTTTATAGTAGTGTTCGGTTGACGTACTGCCGAATGGTGTAACGGTAACACTAACGACTCTGACTCGTTCATTCTAGGTTCGAATCCTAGTTCGGCAGCCACTTGGCTCCATGGTCAAGCGGTTAAGACGTCGCCCTCTCACGGCGAAAACTGGGGTTCGAGTCCCCATGGAGCTACCATTTGTCAATCCCGGGCTGATACCGCAAGCACGGGGTTGCATTTTTTTACCCTGAACCCTTGTCCCATAAGGGTTCGCGGGGCATTGCCCGTTGTCCTGTTGAGCAGAAAATTGTATCAGAATCGTGCCGTTTCCAGGCGAAACCGGGGCCCGGAGCCCCCAAACCGGGCCTTTCCCTCTGTCCCATTGACGCTGTTATCGTTGCCCCTATGCCCTATTGCCGTTGCACCAATTGAGTTCCCTATGTCCTATAGCACA
>JAFWEY010000040.1 GCA_017512675.1 Clostridia bacterium
TCACATTCCAGTGAAATTCGCAGTTGATATCCGCTCTCATATGCGGTATAATCAAGTTGCGTGTTATGTTTCTTTTTCACACAATTATCATAACAACGCTGCCAGGTCTGCGCAAGGCCTGGTATCCTTTTTTTCCTCTTTTTTTCATTCAAAAGAGGCTGCCTCTTTTTTGAGACAGCCCCGGAATCTCAGCGCGATCAGGCCTGGGCTTTCTTCTTGCCCAGCGTGCCGATGGCTTCGAAGACCAGAATGATGGCCAGGACCGCCATGGCCAGCGCGAAGACCAGCTGGAACCAGTCGCCCCAGGCAGCGGCGCCGCCGCCGATCATCCTGAACTTCGCGATGATGGTCATGATCAGGCTGGTTTCGGTGGCGACCAGCATGAAGGCCATCGGGAAGTAGAACATCTTGTTGTTCTTTCCCGCGTTGCCCAGCCAGGCGCACACGGCCATCAGCGCGATGCCGGCGAGCAGCTGGTTGGCAGCGCCGAACAGGCCCCAGATCTGGGACAGGCTCAGTCCGCCCAGCACGCAGCCGATGACGACCATGAACAGGGTGCCCACCAGCGGATGGGTCAGCGCCTTGCGGACGCCCTTCGCGTCCTTCCAGGTCGCTTCGCCCTTCTTCAGGAACAGCTCGGAGAACATGAAGCGGGACAGGCGCGTGCCGGTGTCCAGCGAGGTCAGCGCGAACACGGAAACCGCCAGCGTCAGCAGCGCGGCGATGACCGGGTTGCCGTGGAACATCGCGGCGATGCCCTGCGCGAACGCGACCGCGGGAGAACCGAATTCGCCGGCGGTGAATTTGTCGAACACCATGCCGACCGCGATCAGAGAGATGACGCCCAGCGCGGACTCGATCAGCATCGAGCCGTAGCCGATCGGCTTCGCGTGCGCTTCGTTGTCCAGCTGCTTCGAGGAGGTGCCGGTGGCGATCAGCGAGTGGAAGCCGGAGCAGGCGCCGCAGGCGACGGTGATGAACAGCGCCGGGAACAGGGATCCCAGCTTGGTCGTCCAGCCGGTGAAGGCGGGCAGCTGGAAGGTGGCGCTGCCGGAGAACGTGGAATAGAAGATGCCGCCGATGGCGACCGCCATCATCGCGTACAGCAGGAAGCTGGACAGATAATCGCGGGGCTGCAGCATGATCCATACCGGAATCAGGGAAGCGATCGTGATGTACAGGCCGATCAGCACGATCCACGCGGTGCGGCCCAGAGCAAGACCGCAGTTCATGCCGATGGCGACGATGGCCACGATGCCCACGATGCCGATGATGATGGCCGGCAGCGTCTTCACGCCGAAGCGGTTGGTGATGATGCCGTAGATGATGGCCAGCACGATAAACAGCACGGAAATCATCGCGGTGGTCTGGTTGTTGGTCGGGCTGCCGACGAAGCCGGCTGCCACGGCGCCGGTTTCCGCGTCAGGCGCGGTAAAGAAAGTGCCCGCCACCACGTTCACGAAGGACGCGATGACCAGAATCAGCACCAGCAGCGCGAAGATGATGAACAGCTTCTTGGCGCGCTCGCCCATCGAAGCGGAGATGATCTCGCCGACGGATTTGCCGTCGTTGCGGATCGAGGCGAACAGCGAGCCGAAGTCCTGCAGGCCGCCGAAGAAGATGCCGCCGATCACGCACCACAGGAAAACCGGAACCCAGCCGAACACGGAGGCCTGGATGGGGCCGTTGATCGGGCCGGCGCCGGCGATCGACGAGAAGTGATGTCCCATCAGCACCGCCGCGGGCGCGGCGACGTAGTCGACGCCGTCTTCCATCGTCTGGGCCGGCGTCTTGCGGGACGGATCCACGCCCCATTGCTTGGCGAGCCAGCTGCCGTAGGTGACGTAGCCGATCACCAGCAACACGATGGCAATGAGGATGATCATTAATGCGTTCATTGTCCATTCCCCTTTTTACATAATGTATTGCGCAGGACGTCCGTCAGCGGCTGGCCCAGGCGGTTGTACGCCATGGCGCCGCTGTGGACGTCGAATGCAATCAAACGGAAATTGCTCCACCCCTTCAGGGAGAGCGCGTAGCTTTTGCCGCGCCGTATCTTCGGAATGCCCTTCGCGGCGTCGGCGGACAGGCGGCCGGTCAGCACGATCAGAATCACGTCCGCGCCCCTGTGGTTCCATTCGGGCGTGTAACGCTTCAGCCCGTCCTGCCAGGCGGTTTCCGCAAGCGCGTGCGCCCGTTCGAGGGAAAGCTCCTCCTCCAGCGCAAAATACACGGTCTCACGGCTGTCCGATTCGGACAGCTTCGCGCTGCGCATCAGGAAATACCTTTCGTCGTGCTGATGGAATTCTGCCTCCGCCGCGAACGGCGGAAGCGGGGATTCCCGGTTCACGTCGTAATAGCCGTGATAGGCGGTCAAAAGCGTCGTCAGTGCCTCGTCAAGCGACATTACGCGCCCTCCCCGCCCTTGGCCTTCGCGGGACACCGGAAATTGGCGCCCGGCATTTTCTGCTTCAGCAGCCGGATCAGCTCGACCCCGGCGCGCTCGCCCGGCAGCTGGATCTGCGCGAGCTCACCGGCGCCGCTTTCGATGACCAGATTCTCGATGTTCAGATTGCCCCGCCCACAGCACATGCGGGCCGGAACCATCAGAACCCTGCGGTAGCAGCGGGTGATCTCGCCGAAGCCGATATAATAGGTTTTCAGCCGCACACGAAAAAACAGGTGGCTTTCCCCGACGCTGACCACGCCGATCTGCCGCCCCCCGCGGAATTCTTCCGCCAATGCGGACCCGTCAGCCCGTTCGTCTGTCAGCGGATAAAAGCGCATATGAACACCCCACCGGAAAATTCCCCAATTTCCGCCTACTATACCACGAACCGGAGTATTTTTCAATCCCTTTTCTGCCTTTCGATCGCTTTTTCTTCCATTGATTCCGAAAATTTAATCTCTGCTTTGGTTGACACCCGGGGTGTTGTTTGGTAAAATATTCTCTGCGGCCATGTGATCACAGCCCCGGTTGCATTGGACGAAGTGTTTGCCGCGCATGACCTCGCGGCAAGGGCGGAACCTGAAATGCATGTATATGGAGGAGTTTTGCGTGAGCACGTTTATGGCCAAAAAGGGCGAAGTTGAGCGCCAGTGGTACGTCGTTGACGCACAGGACGCGGTGCTCGGCCGTCTGGCTTCCCAGGTTGCCTCGATCCTGCGTGGCAAAAACAAACCCACTTTTACACCGCACGTCGATACCGGTGATTATGTTATCATCGTCAACGCCGACAAAGTGCGTCTGACCGGCAAAAAGCTGGACCATAAAATTTACTACCGTCACACCGGATATCCGGGCGGCCTGAAAGAGACCACTGCCCGCCGCATGATCGAAACCAAGCCGGAATTCATGGTGAAGGAAGCGATCCGCGGCATGCTGCCGAAGGGACCGCTGGGCTACGCGATGCTGAAGAAGCTGCACGTGTACGCCGGCCCCGAGCACAACCAGCAGGCTCAGAAGCCCGTTCAGTTGGAATTGAAATAAAGGGAGGAGGACGAAACAATGTCTGAAGTTAGCTACAATGCCGTCGGCAGAAGGAAAAAGGCGATTGCCCGCGTTCGTCTGATTCCCGGTGAAGGCAATATCGTTATCAACAAGCGCACTCTCGATGAGTATTTCCCGATCGAAACGCTGAAGACCGTCGTCCGTCAGCCGATGAACCTGACGGAAACGCTGACCCGCTTTGACGTTCTCGTCAACGTCAAGGGCGGCGGATACACCGGACAGGCCGGTGCCGTGCGTCACGGCATCGCCCGCGCCCTGGTAAAAGCGGACGCCGATCTGAAGCCTGCGATCAAAAAAGCCGGCTACCTGACCCGTGACCCGCGCATGAAGGAGCGCAAAAAGTACGGCCTCAAAGCGGCCCGCCGCGCGCCCCAGTTCTCCAAGCGCTGATCGCGAACCACAGAACAGCAAAACCCTGCAGCCGGTACGGTCTGCGGGGTTTTTTATGTCCGGCTCTTCCTTTGCGGGCAGAATCCAGCGATTTGCGGAAGCTGCGGACCGCGCGGTCCGCGCCCGCCGATCCCGAACCAACACGATTTGAACCGGACAGGAGATGACCTATGAAGATTTTCGCAGAATACCGCGGACTGCGCCGGGAGAATTACGTACTGTTCTTCGGCAACATCGTCACCAACATGGGCTCCATGGTCTGGCCCATGATGACCATGATCCTCGACAAGAAAATGGGCCTGAGCGCGGGAAACATCGCGCTGCTGCTGATGGCGGGCACGATCCTGTGCATGCCGGCGAGCCTGCTCGGCGGACGGCTGGCGGACCGGGTAAACAAAAAGAAAATCATCATTACGGGCGACATCGTATCCGTCACCTGCTATATTCTCTGCGGGCTTGTGCCCCTGTCCATGGTCACCATCGGCCTCATCCTGCTGGCCAGCGTGTTTCAGAGCATCGAGCATCCCGCCTACAACGCCCTGATCGCGGACATCACCCCCACCAGGGACCGGGAAAAGGCCTACTCGCTTCTGTATCTGGGTGCCAACATCGGCCTGGTGATATCGCCCACGCTGAGCGGCATCCTGTTCAGGGACTACCTGTGGCTTTCGTTCATCATCAGCGGCGCCGCCATCGGCTGCTCCACGCTGCTGATCGGCTTGCTGGTCCGGGACATCGAACCGCTCAAGGAGGAATGCGCGGAGGCCGTCTACCAGAAATCCCGGGGAAACGAGAGCCTCTGGCGGGTCCTGCGGGACAACAAGCCGGTGCTCCTGTTTTCCGTGATCACGGCGCTGTACTTCGCCGCCTACAATCAGTTCAGCTTCCTGATGCCGCTGGAAATGGGCCGCATTCACGGGGACGGCGGAGCGCTGATCTTCGGCACGGTAACCAGTCTCAACTGCATCGTCGTGGTGATCTTCACGCCTCTGATCACCGGCTGGTTCCGGAAGCTCCCGGAAACCGTCAAGATGGCGGTCGGGCGGGTGCTTTTGATCGCGGGCTACGTGCTCTTCATTCTGCTGCTGGGCCGGGTTCCCGCCTATTACGCCGCCATGGTTCTGTTCACCTGGGGGAAATCTTCAACACGCTGGCCGAGGGTCCCTATGAATCCCGGCGCATCCCCTCTTCCCACCGCGGGCGGCTGCTGGGCGTGCTGGGAGTCGCGCAGAGCATTCTCATGTCCCTGTTCGACGTGGGCGTGGGAAAGGTCTACGATCTGGCGGGCTCCCGCGGCGCCTGGAGCATCGTCCTGGCCGCGGCCGGGCTGTCCCTGCTGCTGGCGCTGCGCCTGATTCCGATGGACCGCCGGGAATACCCCAGGCTCTACGACGGGCTTCGGGCAAAGGACGCGTCCTGAAGCCGCGGCGCCGCAGGGCACGGCGCCTTTCGGCCGCGCCGGCCATGTGATATGACGGCTTCCGTGAGAACGCTCCCGTTCCCGCACTGAAAAACGCGGGCAGCTGACTGCCGCCCGCGCGATTTTTGCAATTCCGTTATTCGCCGTCTTCCGCCGGCAGCTGTTCGGGAAAGGCCTTCTCGCAGTTGCCCTTGAGCTCCTTCACCTCTTCGCGAAGCTTGCCGACGGGCACCAGTCCGGTCACCCGGTGAATCTCCGTGAGGATCTCCGCCCGTTTTTTCGGGCTGTAGCTGCCCAGGTTCATATTGGTGCGGGTTCCGTCGCGCAGCAGAAACGCGACCTCCTCCACCGGCATGAACCGGTTCTTCTTTCCGTTGGACAGCTTGTCCACATACGAGAAGCCCAGATCTCCGCTGAACCCGTATTTGACCACATCGTTCAGATCGATGCGCTTGTTGACCTGATGCATATCCAGCGAGCCCTGCCGGTAAAGGATAAACGCGCGCTTTTCCCCCTGCGGCGGCTGGATGTACGCGGTCCAGATAAAGTGCAGCTGCGAGCCGCTGATTTCGATTTTGCTCAGCCAGTACATGCGGCCGTAAGCGAGGCCCATCGCGGCGATCAGATAGGACCACAGCGCGAAGTTGGCGATCATCGGGTTCTGGCTTCCTGTCATTCTTCCGTACAGCGTGAACAGCGCGTCGGCGACTGCCAGAGCCACCAGCGCATACAAAACGATATATCCCACGTCCAGCGGGCGCCAGGTCTTCTTCATCCCTGTTTCATCCTTCTTCCTGTTTTTGCCCATTATACCACGCAGCGGGCGGATTGGCAATCCGTGACGGAGAATTTCACCGGAACCCGCGTTCGTCCGGCCTGATGCCGCCGGCACGGGTGAGACCGGCTGCCGCTGCCGTGCGGTCCCGCCCTTCCCGTTACGGGATCTCGCAGAACCGCTCGTATCGCTCCGTCAATTCGTCGAACAGGCGCAGCGCGCTGGCGACGGCTTCTCCGGACGCCATATCGACGCCGGCGATTCGCAGCTCGTCGATCGGATCGGCGCTGCCGCCCGACGACAAAAACGCCTTGTAGCGTTTGAGCGCTTCCGGCCCTTCCTCCCGGAGCGCCCGCGCGATGGCGGTCGCCGCCGAAAAGCCCGTCGCGTACTGGTACACGTAAAACGCCCGGTAGAAGTGGGGGATGCGCATCCATTCCCGATCAATCCGTTCATCCTGCCGGATCTGCGGGTAATAGGCCCTGTTCAGCCCTCCGTACAGCGCGTTCAGGCTTTCTCCCGTCAGCGCCTCCCCGTTTTCGGCCATTTCATGGGCACGCTTTTCGAATTCCGCGAATTCCACCTGCCGGAACAGCGTCGTGCGGAAGTTTTCCAGCAGATGGCCCAGAAGATAGATCTGCGCCTCCCGCTGCGGATAACGGTCCAGCAAATACAGGGCAAGCAGCACTTCGTTGACCGTGGACGCCACCTCGGCGACGAACAGCGAATACCCGGATTTCGGGTACGGCTGCGCCGCGTTCGAGTACCAGGAGTGCATCGCGTGGCCCAGTTCGTGGGCGATCGTCGATACGCTGTCCAGGTTTTCGTGGTAATTCATCAGCACATACGGATGCGAATCGTAGGTGCCCCAGGAATACGCGCCGGAGGATTTGCCCCCGTTTTCGAACGGGTCGATCCATCGCTCCGTGCGCGCCTTGCGCAGCAGCGCGCGGTAATCCCCGCCCAGCACCGCCAGCGCTTCCTCCACCAGGCCGCAGGCTTCTTCGAACGGCATTTTCAGATCAAAGCCCGCGTCCACCGGCACATACAGATCGTACATCTCCAGGCTGTCCAGCCCGAGCAGGCGCCTGCGGGCGTTCAGGTACCTGGCGAGCGAAGGAATGTGCGCGCGCGTTTCGGCGATCAGGTTTTCGTACACCTGAACCGGCACGTTATCCCCGAACAGCGACGCCTCCAGCGCGGAGGCGAAGCGCGCCGCCTTCGCGTAGAACAGATCGCCCTTTACGGATCCGGCGTAAAGCGCCGGGATCGTGGAGGAAAAGGAGCCATAGGTGTCATAGTAAGCTTCAAAGGTGCGCCGGCGCACTTCCCGGTCCCTGCTCATCATCAGCGGGATATAGCCCGCCTGGGTCAGGCGGACCTGCTGCCCGTCCTCCCCCTCGATCTGCGGAAAGCGCATGTCTGCGTCCACCAGCATGTCGTACGCGTTGGACGCGGTGCCCGTCGCTTCCGACGCCATCGCCAGGAGCTTTTCCTCCGCCGGCGACAGCGTGTGCGGACGCTGGCGCAGCAGCTCCCGCAAATACCGGTCGTAATCCGCCATTTCCGGATCCGCCGCGGCCTGCTCCAGCGTCTCTTCCGGCAACGCCAGAAGCTCCGGATCCAGAAACGCCGTCGCCGCGCCTGCGCGGGCGGAAAGCGATTCCGCCCTGTCGGCCATCCCTGATACTTCGGATTCGCCGTGTCCTCATCGCGGCGCATGTGCGCGTATACCTCCAGCCCCTCCAGCGCCCGCGCGATTTCAAAGGACCGGCGAACCGCCGATTTCAAAACCGCGGCGTCGCCCAGCTTTCCGGAAAACGCCTCAAAGCCCGGCAGCATTTCCTGCGCCGCGCGAAACGCGTCTTCCCATTGCGCGTCGCTTTCGAAGATATCCTCCAGCTTCCATGTGTATTCCGTCGGCACGTCCTGCCGCTTTGAATACTGCATACCGCCATCCGCCTTTCTTCTTTCGTCGGAGCCGCGCCGCCGGGTTCGCCGGCGCGTCCCAAATGCGCGATGCTCCCTCAGCGCCCGTTCAGCATGACGCTCAGCGCTTCCGCCGCGGTTTCCACGCCCCGCGCGTTTATGCCTTCCGGCACCCGCAGCGAACGAAGGTTCCCCTTCGGAAGAATCGCCTTTGTAAAACCCATGCGCGCGCATTCCACCAGGCGGCGCTCCGCCTGCGGAATCGCCCGGACCTCGCCGGCCAGCCCGACCTCCCCCATCACCGCGGTCGCCGCATCGATCACCCGGTTCCGCGCGGAAGAGGCAACGGCGGCCATCACTGCGAGATCCGCCGCCGGCTCGTCGATTTCCAGCCCGCCGGCGATGTTCACATACACATCCTGGTTGTAGAGCTGCACCCCCGCGCGCTTTTCCAGAACCGCCAGCAGCATGAACAGCCTTCCGGGATCGACGCCGTTGGCCATTCTTCGCGGGTTGCCGATGATGGTTCCCGACACCAGCGCCTGCACGTCTGTCAGCACCGCGCGGCTGCCCTCCAGCGCGCACAGCACCGCCGAACCGCTCTGGCCGTGCGCCCGCTCCGACAGAAGCGCTTCGGAAGCGCCGGGCACGCCGCGCATTCCCCGGTCGGTCATCTCGAACATGCCCAGCTCGTTGACCGATCCGAACCGGTTCTTCGCCGCGCGAAGCAGCCTGTACTGGTGCTGCCGGTCGCCTTCGAAATACAGCACCGCGTCCACCAGGTGCTCCAGCACCCGCGGGCCCGCAATCGCGCCTTCCTTGGTGACGTGGCCCACCAGGAAAACCGCCGCGCCGGTTTCCTTCGCGTACCTCATCCATTCCGACGCGCATTCCCGCACCTGGGAAACCGAGCCGGGCGCGGAAGCCATGTCCGGCCGGTACATCGTCTGAATCGAATCGACGATCAGGCAGTCGAACCGGTTCTTCTCCACATGGCGCATCACCGCCTGCATATCCGTTTCCGGCAGAATATAGAAGCCGTTGCTCTCCCCGGCGATGCGCCTGGCGCGCATTTTGACCTGCCGCGCCGATTCCTCGCCCGCAACGTACAGCACGTTCTTCCCCGCGTGGGCGACGTTCACCGACAGCTGCGTCAGCAGCGTCGATTTGCCGATGCCCGGGTCGCCGCCCACCAGCACCAGCGAGCCTTCCACCGCGCCGCCGCCCAGCACCCGGTCCAGCTCCTCCACGCCGGTCGTGAAGCGCATCAGATCGCTTTCCGGCACGTCGTCGATGCGCATGATTTCGCCGCCCGCGCCGGGCCGGCGCTTCAGCTTCTTCTCCGCGGCGCCCGTTTCGACCGCCGGCGCGGCCTCCTCCAGCGAGTTCCAGCTTTCGCATTCGGGACAGCGCCCCAGCCAGCGGGGGCTTTCGTACCCGCATTGAGAACAGATAAACCGGCTTTTGGGCCTGGGCATGGCAAAATCACCCGCTTTCCGCTGCTTTCCACTGTGTAAGTTTTATTATATCACAACGAAAGCGCCCTTGCCAGATTGGCATTTTGGATTTATAATGGAGTTTATGAAACAATCCGATAAAAAGCCGTCCGGCAAGACCGGCACGGCTTCCGGCAAAGCGCCGAAAACGAAACGGAAATCCAACAAGGCAGTCCCCAAACCAATCGCCACCACGATGCGGCTGGGGCGCACTTTGCGCACCGGCGGCGCGTTCATCGTACGCGAATCGCGCAAGGCTTACGACACCTTCAACACCTTTACGCAAACCGGCGAAATCACGACGGACAAAAAGAAAAAGAAGGCGAAACCGGTTCCCGAAAAGGGCAGAATCAACCGGAATCTGGCCTATGTGCTGTTCATTCTGGGCATTGCGGTGGTGCTGTCCATCTCGCTGATGATTCTGAACAACGCCTCCGTCGAAATCGAACGGAAGACGGTATCGGTCGTCGGCCTGAACAGCGACCTGGAAGGCTACCGGATCCTGGTGCTGTCGGACCTGCACGGCCGCTCCTTCGGCAACGGGCAGACCTCGCTGCTGCGCACCATCAATTCGCTGGGGTACGACATGGTGCTGTTCACCGGCGATATGGTCGGCAAGGGCGGCAATCCCCAGCCGTTTTACGACATTCTGGAAGGAATCAGCGCAAACAGGCCCAAATACTTCATCGCCGGCGATTCCGACCCGGCGCCGGTTCTGAGCGAGCCCCGGGAGGACGGCGGCACGCTCAACTCGATGGTGCTGAACGACTGGGTGCTCGGCGCGCAGGAGCGCGGCGCGGTCTATCTCGACGTCACCCAGGGCCTGACCGTCGGCCGGGCGCATCTATGGCTTTCGCCGGTCAACGCGCTCACCGTAAATGTTCCGGAGGGGCTGGATCTGTTCAACGATCAGCTCGATCAGGAAACCGAAGGATCGCTTTACGGCGTGGAGGTCGATTACAATCAGCTGCCGCTGACCACCTATCGCCGCAACCTGCTGCTGAAGCTGGACGACACGCTTCACAGCATCGGCACGGAGGATTTGCACATCGGGGTATCCCACATCCCGCCCAGCGACGATTACATGGCGGTGGCGCTCCATCTGGGGCAGACCGCCCAGGAATACGATTACCTGCCCCCGGTGGATCTGGTGTTTGCGGGGCATTACTGCGGCGGCGGCTGGCAGATTCCGTTCTACGGCGCGTTCTTCATTCCCAACACGTTCCTGCCGCGCCACGGATGGTTCCCCGATCAGAGCCTGGTGCAGGGGCTGCGCCAGGTCGGCACCGTTCAGATGTACACCTCGCCCGGCCTCTCGGTGAGCGACAGAATCTTTCTGCCGAATTTCCGCGTGTTCAACAGCCCGCGCATTACGCTCATTACGCTGACCGCGGCGATCACCGACGACCTTCTGGGCAACGGGTGATGTCCGGCCGGATCCGGCCTTCGAGCACCTGCAGCGCGCATTCGCCTTCCTGAGGATCGAACGCCAGTTCGCATTCCTTCCGTTCGAGGGCTTCTCCGGCGCCGTATTCCTTCACGTTCCATCCGAACGCGCACAGGCTCTGGCCGCGCACCGGGTGAAACGCTTCCCGCAGGATGCGCTTCTGCCGGTCATCCTCGGCAAAAGCCAGGGACTCCGGCAGATCCCGTCTCCGGTTCCGCAAAAGAAAATCAAACCGAATCAGATCGCCGAGCGCCTCGCCCGGCGCGTATTTCATCAGCATCTGCGCGCGTTCCCGTTCCCCGTGCTCCCGATCGAACACGCCGTCCCCGCGCATGCGCGCGGCCAGACCGGACAATACCGAAAACGGGGATTTTCCCTCCGTCAGCCGCCGCATGGCCAGAGGATACCTTCCGGAATTCCAGTACCAGTTGAGAACCGTTTCCACATCCCGCAAATGATTCAGATCCCGCAGTGAAAATCCTTCCGTGCGCAGCACCTCGTAAGGGGGATCCGGCTGATAGACGACCCCGTCCCGTTCCGCCTCCTCCCTGAGCGCGCTGCCGTGAAGCAGCTTCAAAAAGCCCAGCTGCAGCTGCTCCGCGCCGATCGACCATGCGTCGTCGAAGGATTTCGCGAAGGTTTCCATGCTGCCGCCGGGAAGCCCGGCGATCAGATCGACGTGCAGGTGAATGGTCCCCAGCGCGACGACGCGAAGGAGCCTGTCCCGCAGCGCCGCAAAGGAAATCGGCCGGCCGCTGGCGCTCAAAACCCCGTCGTCGCTGGACTGTATGCCCGCTTCGAACTGAAACAGCCCTTTCGGCGCGTCGGCGAGGACCGCGAACGATTCGTCGTTCAGCAGATGCGCGCCGATTTCGAAGTGATAGCGCGCGCGGTGCCCGGTCCGTTTCTGATGCCCGATCAGCGCGCGCCAGATATCGTTGGCCCGCTTCACGTCGCAGTTGAAGGTTCTGTCCACCAGCTTGATCAGCACCGCGCCCTGATCCGCCATATGCGTCAGCCGGCGGACCGATTCGTCGGTGTCCAGAAAGCGCACCGGGCCGGCCCCGCCCGACAGGCAGTATTTGCACCGGAACGGACAGCCCCGGGAGGTTTCGATGTACAGAATGCGCTTTTCCATGCCGGCAAGCCCGAGCCTGCCCCAGACATCCGGCCACCGCTGCGGCGGCAGCAGCGCTCCGGGCGCGGTTTCGGCGATTTCCCCGCCGCGGCGCACGCACAGGCCGGGAACGGTTTCAAGGCTCTTTCCCCCGACGAGCGCCCGCAGCAGCGCCGGAACGCAGCTTTCGCCTTCCCCGGCCGCGACCGCGTCGATCGCTTCCTCCCGGGAGAGCAGGTCCCGCGCCCGGTACGCCGCCTCGGGACCGCCGAGAAACAGAAATATGCCGGGGCGCCCCCGTTTCAGCGCCCGGCACAGCTTCAGGACGTATTCGATGTTCCAGATGTAGCAGGAAAAGCCGATCGCGTCGGCGCTTCGCCACTCGAGGCGCGAAAGCACGTCCCGAAACGGCAGATTGATATGGCCTTCGAAGATTTCGGTGTCGAGCCCGGCGTCAAGCGCCGCCAGATGGATCTGGCGTACCGCCAGGTTCGCATGCATAAACTGGGAATTGATCGCCGCAAGCAGCACCTTCATGTCCTGTTCTCCAGTTCCCGGTACACGATGTCGCGATACATGCGCATGGCGGAAGACATCGGAACCCTTCCCAGCAGCGCGCTGCCGGCGGCCCGGCAGCCAGAAGGCATGCCCGCAGGCGTACCCTCGACCAGATAGCCCCGCATGCGCCAGACCAGGTGCGTGAACACGTGCTCCGCGCTCTCCGATCGTTTGACGCTGCGCACCGCAATGCCCATGTCCGCAAGCGCCGCTTTGAGCTCCTTCGCGCTGTGTACGTTCTCGAACACCGGAAACTCCCACATGCCGCCCAGCAAGCCGTCCATCGGCCGCTGCCGCAAAAGGACGCCGCCGGGCACGAAAACCATCGCGACCGCGCAGGGAACGATCTTTTTCTCCGCCTTTTCCGGCAGGCGCGGCAAAATCTCCTCGATCCCGCGCGCCTTCGCGCCGCAGCAGTCCCGAACCGGACAGCTGCCGCAGCGCGGGTTCTTCGGCAGGCAAACCAGCGCGCCCATTCCCATCAGCGCCTGGTTGAAATCGCCGGGGCGGTCCGGATCCAGCAGGGCCCGCGCGGCTTTCCGGATTTCCGCGGCCGTCCCGGGCTTTCCGGTTTCCCCTTCAATCGCGAACAGGCGCGTCAGAACCCGAATCTGGTTTCCGTCAATCGCCGTTTCCGCTTCGCCGAACGCAATGGAAGCGATCGCGCCTGCCGTGTACGCGCCGATGCCGGGCAGCGCGCGCAGGCCCTTCGCGGTGCGGGGAAACTGCCCCGCGAGTTCGCCGGCAACGATCTTCGCCGCCCGGTGCAGGTTGCGCGCCCGGGTATAGTACCCCAGCCCTTCCCAGTTCTTGAGCACCGCTTCCTCCTGCGCGTTCGCCAGGTCGAAGACCGTCGGGAACGCCGCAAGAAAACGACGGTAGTACGGGATCGCCGCCTCCACGCGGGTTTGCTGCAGCATGATTTCAGAGACCCATATCCGATACGGGTCTCTTTCCTGCCGCCAGGGCAGATCCCGCGCGTTCGCGTCGTGCCATTCGAGAATCCGCGCGCGCGTTTCCGCAATGCCGATCGCCGTCGCCCCCTATTTCTGCGCCGCCTCCACGATGCCGTTCGAGAAGACTTCCTTGAGCTCGTTCCACACCTGCTTGACGCGTTTGAACACCTTGTCAGGCATATTCGACGGCCTTTTCTGGATCACATCCGCGCACAGCACCGCTTTGAAGTTCGATTTGTCGCTGCTCTGCCAGACGTACACCGGCACGTACTTCGGGGATTTGATTTCGACCGCTCCGGTTTCGTTTGCCTGAATCGTGAACTCGTAGATGATGCCGGAATCGGTATACCGCGGCGCGTGCTCGGTGAAGAAATTTCCCATCGAATACAGCACGAGGCCCTTCCTCTGCTGCCCGTCCGATCCCGCCGCCGTAATCCATTCCGCGCCCTGCACCATATGCGGATGACCGCCGATCACCGCGTCCGCGCCGGCCTCCACCAGCATCTTCGCCATCGCGCGGGTTCCCTTCTCCGGCGTGCGCTTGTATTCCTCGCCCCAGTGCATGTAGACCAGCACCGCCTCCGCGCCGGCGGCGCGCAGCGCCTGAATGTCCTTCGGCGCGTTGGAATTGCCGGTGGTCGCCAGGCCGTACTGCTTTGCCTCCGCTGGGGATCGCTGCAGCATGTTGTTGGTGGAGACGGTATAGTTCAGGAACCCGACTTTGACGCCGTTGATATCCACCACCACCGGGGTATCCCGCTCGGTCTGGGAGCGGAAGGCGCCGATGTGGGCGAGGCCCACCTTTTCGCAGTTGTCGATTTCCGCCTTGAGCCCGTCGTAATAGGTATCCAGCGCGTGATTGTTCGCCAGCGTCAGCATATCCACGCCGCAGTCCTTCAGCGCGTTCATCAGGTGCGGCGGCGTATTGAACTGGGGATATCCCTGATAGCGCTTGTAGGTGGCGTATTTCTTGCCGCCCATCGGCCCGTCCACGTTCAGCACCGTGTAATCCGCGTTGCCCATCGCCTGGGCGACGCCGGTGAGGAACGGAGCGAAATCGTAGCCGTCGCTGGTTTTTGCGGCTTTCAAAAGGTGTTTGTCCACCACGATATCGCCGATCGACCGGATGACTGCTGTGCGGGTTCCCTTCGGCCGTTGCGTGGGCTGAACGACGGTTTCGCCCAGATCCACTTCCTCGTCGGGAATCTCCTCTTCCTCCGGCGCGGGTTCCGCGTCCTCCGGTTCGGGTTCCGTCTGCTCCGTATCGTAGGTATCCTGCGGCGCCGGCTGAACCGTTTCCGCGGGCCCTTCGACTACCGCGTCCCGGCGCGAGCATCCGCGGATCGAAAACACCACTGCAAGAATCAGCAGGCATACGCAGGCGAGAAAAATCGCCAGACGCGCTTTGCGCGGCAGATAGTAACGGCGCTTCCCGTAGCGCCCCCGGGAATAATTCGAGCCCACGCGACACACCTTCTTTCCATTGGCATTATACCACAGAGCGCCTTCCTTGGCAACTTTCCGCCGGAACTTTGCCCGTCAGGCGCGGCGGATCAGGAGCGGTCAGAAGCGCGGGCGCCCCGCGATGGATTCGGTCCGGCGCGGCGGACGGCGGAAGACGCCGTCCTGTCCGGCTTCGGGCGGCAAAAACGGACGCCGTGTTCGGCGTCCGCGTTGCGTTCATGAATTGTTCGGAATCCGGAAAAACCGCAGCCCGTTTTCCAGCGCGGCCAGCGCCAGCTCCTCCGGATCCATTTCCCGGATCTGCGCCGCCTTGCGGGCGGTGTGCTCCACATACGCCGGCTCGTTGCGCCGGCCCCGCAGCGGCACCGGCGCCATGTACGGGCAGTCGGTCTCCACCAGCAGCCTGTCCAGCGGCATGTTCCGGCAAACCTCGGTCAGCCTCGGCGCGTTTTTGAAGGTCAGCGACCCGGAAAAGGAAATGTACATCCCCATGTCCAGGTATCCCTTCGCGCTTTCCCAGCTGCCGCTGTAACAGTGCATCACGCAGCAGGGAAGCCTGCCGCTGCGCGCCCGCGCGCCCAGAATCTCCGTCGCGTCGCCGTGCGCTTCCCGGATGTGCAGGATGGCCGGCAGCGAGAGACGGTACGCCATCTCCAGCTGCATGTCGAACACCGCCTTCTGGGTCTCCCGCGGCGAGAAATCGTAGTGGTAATCCAGCCCGATTTCCCCCAGCGCCACTGCCTGTTCGCGAACCAGATCCGCTTCCAGCCGCCGCGCCAGCTCCTCCGACCATTTGTCCGCGTCGTGGGGATGCAGGCCGCTGGCCGCGTACAGTCCGCCGTTTGTCCGCGCCAGTTCGAATACCGGATCCTCTTCGTTGGACGCGTCGCCCACCACGACCGCCAGTTCGACCCCTGCCTCCTCCATGCGCGACAGGACCGCTTCGCGGTCCTCCGCGAAGCGGCCGTCGTTCAAATGGCAGTGGGTATCGAACAGGCGCATCAGCTGACCTCGCTGCCGGGGGCGACGGAGCCGTCCACGGTCAGAAGGCGCACCCGCCCGTCCGGGTCCTCCGCGCACAGCAGCATGCCTTCGGACAGCTGTCCGGCCATTTTCCGCGGCGCGAGGTTGGCCACGAGAATCACGGTTTTCCCGGTCACTTCCTCCGGCGCGTAGTATTTGGCGATGCCGGAGCACACGGTTCTGGTTTCGCCGTTTCCGACATCCAGGGTTTCCTTGAGCAGCTTTTCGCTCTTTTCGACCCGTTCGCAGGCGACGACCTTCGCCGCGATCAGCTTGATTTTCGTGAAGTCGTCATAGGTTGCGATGCCCGGCGCCGCCTCTTCCTTTTTCGCCTCCGGTTTCGCTTCCTTTTTCGCCTTCTTATCCGGCTCCTTCGCGTCCTGCTTCCCGGGGGCTTCGCCGCCCTCGAGCGCTTTCAGTTCCTTTTGGATATCGACGCGGGGGAACAGCGCCTCGCCCTTTTTGACCTGTGTGCCCGGCTTGAGCCCGCCGAATTTTCTGACGCTCTCCCAGGTCTTCAGGTCCTCGTCCGCGACGCCCAGCTGCGCGAAGATGCGCGGCGGCGTCGAGGGCATCGTCGGGGAAATGTGCACCGCGATGCCGCGGATGCACTCCGCCAGCGTGTACAGCACCGTTTTCAGCCGCTCTTTTCCCTCTTCGGTCTTCCCCAGCACCCACGGCTGGGTCAGATCGATGTACTTGTTGCACTCGCCGACCAGCTTCCAGATTTCGCTCAGCGCCACGGAGAACTGCAGCCTGTCCATCTGCTCCTCGATGACGCCGGGCAGCGCCTCGAAGTGATCGCTCAGCGCCCTGTCCAGCTCCTGCGCTTCGCCCGGGGCCGGCACGGCGCCGTCGAAGTACTTCTCGATCATCGCGACGGTGCGGCTGACCAGGTTGCCCAGGTCGTTCACCAGATCCGCGTTCATCCGGGTCAGCATCGCCTCGTTGGTATAATTGCCGTCCGAGCCGAAGGGCATTTCCCGCATCAGATAGTAGCGCAGGGTGTCCACCCCGTAGCGCTCGACGATCGGGCCGGGATAGACGATGTTGCCCTTGGATTTCGACATCTTGCCGTCGCCGAACAGCAGCCAGCCGTGGCCGAACACCCGCTTGGGCAGCGGCAGCCCCAGCGCGTGCAGCATGATCGGCCAGTAAATCGTGTGGAAGCGGACGATTTCCTTGCCCACCAGCTGGACGTCCGCCGGCCAGTATTTGCGGAACAGCTCATCGTGATCGGTTCCGTATCCCAGCGCGGTGATGTAGTTGGACAACGCGTCGATCCACACGTATACCACGTGCGCCGGATCGAAATCCACCGGTACGCCCCACTTGAACGAGGTGCGGCTGACGCACAGATCCTGAAGCCCCGGCCGCAGGAAGTTGTTCAGCATTTCGTTGGCGCGGGACGGCGGCTGAATGAAATCCGGATGGGTTTCGATGTAGTCGATCATCCAGTCCTGATATTTGCTCATGCGGAAGAAGTAGCTCTCCTCGCGCATTTTCTCCACAGGCCTTCCGCAATCCGGACAGCACCCGTCCTTCAGCTGCGTTTCGGTCCAGAAGGATTCGCAGGGCGTGCAGTACAATCCTTCGTATTCGCTCTTGTAGATGTCGCCCTGTTCGTAATAGCGGCGGAAGATTTTCTGTACGATTTCGATATGCCGATCCTCCGTGGTGCGGATGAAATCGTCGTATTCGATGTTCATCAGCTTCCACAGTTCCTTTGTTTCGGCGACGATTTTATCCACGAATTCCTGCGGCGACACGCCCGCTTCGGCAGCCTTGCGCTCGATTTTCTGGCCGTGTTCGTCCGTGCCCGTCAGAAAATAGGTGTCATAGCCGGTCATTTTCTTGAAACGGATCATCGTATCGGCCGCCACCGTCGTATAGGTGTGCCCGATGTGCATGTTCCCGCTGGGATAATAAATCGGCGTGGTCAGATAAAATGTTGGTTTGCTCATAGCCGTCTCCCTCCGTTCTCCCCGCAATGCAAAGGCATAAGGCTATTATAAGCGGGGATTTGCGGCTTGTCAATCAAAGAAATGTTCCGTTCGCCCTTCGGAGACGCCGGAAATGCCCCGCGCCGCATTCGGCGCCTGGCGGCAGCGCCCGCCGGCGCGCCGAAGGGGCCGCCCCGAACCCGGGACGGCCCCTTCGGCGGCGCAGGAGAACCGCGCGGCGCCGCGTCACAGCCCTTTCCTGCGCAGAATCAGCTTCACGTGGGTGTAATCCTTGATGGTGATATCCATATCCTGCCGGACCACCCGGGCCAGGAACGGCAGCACATAGTGATCGAAATAGATGAGCTCGTAATCGCCGGACAGCTTGCCGATGAACTGCTCCACGGTCAGCGGCAGATAGTTCTCCGCGCATTCCCGGTCCCAGTTGGCGAGATAGCGGTACTTCATCAGAAAGTGCAGCAGGTTGTAATTGTCCGACAGGCTTCCGTGACAGGCTTCGAATTCCTCGATCTGCTTCGCGGGACAGCTGCGGCGCGCCTTCAGTACGTCCTCCTTGAGGGCAGGCCTGTGAGCGCTCTGATCGCAGCACATATCCCGAATGGTGATGTAGCGGAACCCGCGTCCGTTGATGTCGCGCCAGAAGGCCTCGATGCTTTCCGGCGTGCCGTAGCTGTACACCTCGTGAATCAGCGAGGAGAGATTGACGCCGACCCGGTCCGGGGCGATTCCCCGCGACGCAAGATCCGCCATGGCCGCGTCAAAATCGCTGAAAAAGGCGGCGTTCGGCGCCGCGGACCGCGCCTTCGCGGCTTCGATCATCGCCGGCGACTGATCGTAACCGACAAACGCCGTTTCCGGAAAAATCGCCGCGAGGAAATCCACCAGCACGCCGTCGGCGCAGCCGTAATCCAGAATCGCGGCCGCATCTTCGTCCAGCTTGTCCATAAAGAAGATCTTGTCGATCAGGCTCTTGCGCATCTCCGTGGTGTAGTGGGTGAAATCGAGAATCCCCGGCATCAATCAGCATCTCCTTCCGCGGCGGCGCCTTCCGCCGTCCTCCGGCTTTCGCCCTTCCCGTCTTCCGCGTCCGCGCTTTCCATCGCCCGGACAAAGGCCCGGAAGATCCTCCGGCTGTTGGGATCCGTGCGGTACGAGAACTCCGGATGCCACTGCACCGCCCAAAGGAAGCGCCGGCCCGGCATATAAAGGGCCTCCGCCAGCCCGTCCGGCGAAACCGCCATGATTTTCAGCGCGTCCGCCACGTTCCTGACCGCCTGATGATGGCAGCTGTTGACCCCGATGCTCCGCGCCCCGAGACAGGCGTACAGCGGCGAATCCTCCGCCACCTCCACCTCGTGCGACGGGCGGTCGTACGGCGGCTTCTGCCTGTGCGCGACCGCGGACGGGTGCTGCGTCGGCAAATCCTGGTACAGCGTGCCGCCCAGCGCCGCGTTGATGAACTGAATGCCCCTGCATATGCCGAGAACCGACTTGTCGTCCCCGATCGCCTTCATCAGCACGATCCGTTCCATCGCATCGCGCTTCCCGCAGCAGGCCTCCAGCTCCTTCGACGGCTCTTCGCCGTAGATTCCGGGAGAAACGTCGTGCCCGCCGGTAAACAGGAATCCGTCGCACAGATCCGCCAGCCGGTTCAAATCCCTCCCGTCATCCAGGAACGGAAATACGATCGGAATCCCGCCGGCCTGCGCAATTCCGTCCAGGTATCCCAGCAGCATCCATAGGCTGTCCTTTCGGTCGTCCCAAAGAGGCATCACGCCGACAATCGGTTTCATGGGCGCATAATCTCCTTATGATACAAAAATGCGGGCAGAGGCCGGCAGGCACCTTTGTCCGCGCGCTGCCATTATACCCGAAGAACGGAGCCGTGTCAATCGTTCCGTCCAGCAGTTACAACGGATTAAACTTATAGTAAATACCCAAAGTAACGTCCACAGTGGACGAGGGGTTGGACGTTAGTCCGGGAAACAGAAAAGGGGTAGAATTAAGTCTGGGAAAAAAAACAAAGGAGGTTATCCCATGCCAGACTTAAAGAAGAGCCCCACCGCTTGCAAGCACCTGACCTTTGAAGACCGCGTTGAAATCCAGGA
>JAFWEY010000005.1 GCA_017512675.1 Clostridia bacterium
CCGGCGTGCTGCTGTTCGACGAGCCGCTGAGCAATCTGGACGCGAAGCTGCGCGTCTACATGCGCGACGAGCTGCGCTCCATTCAGCAGCGCCTCGGGATCACTTCGCTGTACGTGACACACGACCAGAGCGAGGCGATGGCGATTTCCGATCAGGTGGTCATCATGAAAGACGGCCTGATGGCGCAGATCGGCACCCCGCAGGAAATCTACGAAAACCCGACGAGCATGTTTGTGGCCAATTTCATCGGCCGCGCCAATTTCCTAGAAGGCACGCTCCGGGAGATCGCCCAGTCGGGGCAGGCGTATGTAACCCTGGGGGATACGGCGATAAAGGTGCCCAACCCCGGAAAATCCGTCCCGAATCCCGGAGAGCCCTGCGTGCTGACCTTCCGGCCGGAGCACGCCGGGTTTGTCGAATCCGGGGAAGAGGGAATCCCCGCCCGGGTCACCCGCTGCACTTATTTCGGCTCGCACATCGAATACGAGGCGATGGTCGGGGAAACCCCGGTGGTGGTGCAGATCTACAACCCGCAGCACTCCCGCCGGTATGCGAAGGGCGATACAGTGCGCCTGGCGATCGATTTGGATTCTGCCCGCGTCCTGCGCAGGGATCAGGAAAAGGAGGGCGTGTGACGTGCGCAGCACGCTGTTCAAAACAAACGGGGTCTTTTACCGCGATACGTACTATGCCCACGTATCCTTTCTGGTAGAGGTCCGCGCCGCGTATCGGGCGATAGAAATCTCATTCCGGTACGATCCGCTGTTTTGCGAAAGCGCGGATGAAAGGCAGCGGGAGGAAATGCGGCAGGCGCTGGCGGAGCAGATTTACAGGACGGACGAGCCCTTCGTCACCGAATGCATGGACAGGGCCTATCCGATCAAAAACGGAATCACCGTGGCGGTGCGCGGGCCGGAACAATGGCTGGGCGAGCACCATGCCTACACGGGGCACGAGGAGCTGGTGCTCGGGGAACGCCCGTCGCCGGGCTTCTTCGCCGTGCCGAACCGGGAAGGGCAGTATGAATTCGTGCTGCACGTCTTTGGCATCTACACCCCGGAATGCCGTTACTCTCTGGAGATTGTCGGGGTGAACGAAGAATGAAGCAGGATTATGAATGGTACAACGCGCAGCTGCACAACCACACCTGTCATTCCGACGGCAGGGCATCGGTGGCGAAGACGATCGATCTTCTGAGGGAGCGCGGCGCGCAGGTGCTGGCGCTGACGGACCACAACGCCGCTTCCGGCAACGAAGAGTTTCTGAAATGCTGCGCCGAACGCGGCGTCATCGGCATCCGCGGCAACGAAATCAGCACCTATTTCGGCCATGTGGTCGGCCTCGGGCTGGAGGAGTACGTGGACTGGCGCTATATGCGGCCGGACGACCCGGAATCCATATTCGATCTGATCCACGAACGGGGCGGGCTGTGCGGCTACGCGCATCCGATCCGGATCGGCTATCCGCTGGTTCCCGGCTGCAGCTGGCTGTTCCGGATTCACGATTACAGCCGGATCGATTACTATGAAATTCTCAACACCGGCGATTACCTGCGCAGCCGCAACGATATGGTGATCGAGGAATGGATCGGAAAGCTCCGCGAGGGCCTGCTGCATCTCGGCGCCGTCAGCGCGCTGGATTACCACGGGCGTCCCTGGCACGGGCACGAGTACGTAACCTGGCTCGCGCTGCCGCACAGGATGGAAAACCCCGAAAAATCGGCGATGGAGGCAATCCGCAGGCAGAACATGATCGTCTGCAAGGACAGACTGATCGAACTGAACCTGGTCGGCTCGGACGGGAAGGAGTACATCCCGGGAGAGCGGGTTCCGGACGGACCGGTGCGCCTGCGCGTGCGGGCGGAAGGGGACGCGCTTCCGGCCCGGCCGGTTTATCATGCGGACGACGCGGATTCCCGGCGGGAAATCCGCCCGGATGTGCCCTTCGAGGCCAAAGGCTTCGCCGTGGTTCGCCTGTTCGACGGCCAGGCGGATTTTGATCACCTGGTCGCCATAACCAATCCATTCCACTTCGGCGGGAGGCGGGAACAGTGAACGGCTTCAGGCAGATCGCCGCGCAGGCGGCCCGCGCGGGCGGCACGGTTGTCCGGGCACATGACGGGCGTCAGGCGTTCGTCGAGAAAAAGCTGAATTTCGATTACGTGACGGACGTGGATATGCTGTCCGAAAAGGCCATCCGCGCGTATCTGGGGGAGCAGTGCCCGGGGTTTCGCTTTATGGGCGAAGAAACGGTCTATCAGACGCACGCTTCGGAAGAGGCGTTTCTTGAGGACCTCGCCGAGGACGACTGGACCTGGATCGTCGATCCGCTGGACGGAACCACGAACTTCATCCGCCGGATTCCCCAGTACTGCGTTTCCGTCGCGCTGGCCCACGGAAAGGAGCTGGTCGCGGGAGCGATCTACGATTGCGCGCAGGACGCGGTCTTTTCGGCGGAAAAGGGACAGGGCGCGTTCCTGAACGGGGAGCCGATTCACGTCTCCCCGGTGGAGGACCCCCGCGAGGCGATCCTCGGCGCGGCGTTTCCGGCCGCGGAAATCAGCCTGCGCGCGCCGGTCATGGAAGCGCTGAACCGGCTGTCGGCCGGGATCGGCAGCATTCGGGTGTACAACTGCGCGGCGCTGATGATGTGCTATGTCGCCTGCGGCCGGCTGGACGCGAGCTTTGAACGGGGCATCCACATCTGGGATATCGGCGCCGGCGCGGTGATCGTGCGGGAAGCCGGGGGAGAAGTGACGAACACCGACGGGACCCCGTTCAGCGTCTTCAGCCGCGAGCAGTTCTCCGGAAGCCCCGCGATGCTCCGGGCGATCGGTCCGTACCTGCGCGCCTGAGACCGGGGGGTTCCGACGGTCTGCCGCGTTCCCTTCCGGAAACGAAGACCCATCCGACAATCGCTGCAGCATTCCGGTCGGCTGGCGCCCCGGGCGAAGCGCGGTGCGCCGGCAAAATCTTCCGGAATCGATTGCTCGTTCATCAATCGATGCGGCGTTCCGCCCCGACTGCGCCGCGATCCGTTCCGCCGTTCATCCATCAGCCGCCCTGCCTCCCAAACCGCATCTCCCGGCAATCGAAAAACCCCCGGTTTTCTCCCGGAGGCTTTGAATCCGATGCTGTAATCCGTCAATTCTGTTCCAGAATCTCTTCGACGGCCCGCCGAAGCGCGGCGACGTCGCCGGTAAAATGGAACCCGCGCATGCCGACGGCCATCGCTCCGTCCACATTCGGCTGCAGGTCGTCGACAAACATGCATTCTCCCGCGTTCAGGCCGTAGCGGGACAGAAGCAGGTTGAAGATTTCCGGCCCGGGCTTGACGCAGCGCTCGTACGCGGAGACGATTTCCCCGTCAAAGCATTCGCTTCCGGGAATGGTGTGCCAATACGTCTTCTGGCGGAGGCTGGCGTTGGAGACCAGGTAGATTCCCATTCCCTTATCCTTGCATTCCCGGATGAAATCCGCCATCCCGGGAATCGGCTCGAGGGGCAGAAAATAATCGAAGATCAGCTTGTGCACCGTATCGTGCAGCCGCGGCGGAACCTGCGGGCGCACGATTTCCTCCAGCTGTTCCTCGGTAAAGGTTCCCAGATCGATCAGCGGCCATTCCTTCGAATGGAAGATCAGCTTCAGCAGCAGCTCCTGTTCCTGCGGATCCGTCACCCCTTCCCGCTCGATAAAATGCCTGGGAAGGTATTGGATCAGCACGCCGCCCATATCGAATACCATGTTCTTTAAGGGCATCCCTTGATTCGCCATTGGTGTTCCCCCTTTCATCGTTTCCCCGCGCCGCGGAAACGCGCCTCTGCGGCGGCAACAGTATAGCACGCGCCGGGGCACGGTTCCACGGGCCCAACGTAAAATAGCCCGGATTTCGGGAACCGGCCTCCTTCTCTCCGTCCTCGAATTTACACGATGTTAAAGACACATTAAAACAGTTTATACTGCTTGCCATAGATGACCATCTTATTGTATAATTATTATGAGTCAAGTCAAGTGTGGAACAACCCAAATTATAAGGAGGTCAGGACATGAAGAAGTTCAGAATCGCATTTGCACTGGTGATGGCACTGGCTCTTGTTCTCGCGGGCGCTGTCAGCGCGGAAGGCTTCTATGCCGGAAAGACCGTCGAGATCGTGGTTCCTTGGGGCGCCGGCGGCGGAGCCGACACCGCGTGCCGTCTCGTGTGCCAGTACGTCGAGAAGGAACTGGGCTGCACCTGCGTCATCAACAACATCACCGGCGGCGGCGGATCCATCGGCCTGAACCAGATGCTCTCCGCGGAGGCTGACGGCATGACCATCGCGTACGTCGCGAACACCGACACCAACGGCAACATCATGCTGGACGGCGTCACCTACGGCCTGGAAGATTTCGCGCCCATCGCGCGCTTCGCTGCGGACCCGCACGTAATCGTCGCGTCCAACGCTTCCGGGATCACCGATCTGGAAGGCCTGATCGCGGCCGGCCAGAGCGGCAACACCCTGTGGGGCATCGGCGGCGCTTGGACCCACTGGGATTTCCTGAAGATCGAATTCGAGCAGGCCACCGGCACCAGTTACCGGAGACTGGTTTATGACGGCGGCGCCACCGCGATGACCGACATCATGAACGGCGACTGCACCGTCGCGACCCCGTTCGTCTCCGAAGCCCTGGCGGCCATCGACGCGGGCGAGGCGGTCGGCATCGCGATCACCAGCGCCGAGCGCAATTCCCAGCTGCCCGATATCCCCACCGTCACCGAGCTCGGCTACGAGGGCTTTGAATCCACGATGTGGAGAGGCTTCGCCGCGAAGGCCGGCGCGCCCGAGGACGCGCTGCGCGAATTCGCCGACGCGGTCGGCAGGGCCTGCGAGAATCCGGAATTCATCGAAGCGGCCACGAAGGCCGGCGTCACCGTGGACTACATGGGCTTCGACGATTTCCAGACCTTCTTTGCCGAGAACCACGAGGCCGTGAAGGCTGCGTACGAAGGCAACAAGGATATGTAACGCGCTACCTCCTGATCTGTAACAGGGGGCGGGCAATCAAGAACGGTTCCCGGACAACCGACTGACCGGCTGAACCCACGAGCGGATCATGATGAAAACGCGTTTGAATCATGGTCCGCTTTTCGTAGGAAGCGCGCGCGGGCGCATGCCGGTTTTCAGCGAAGGAAAGGGTGTTTTCCATGAAAATGAAAAAGAGCCTCCCGGATGTGATCATCGGCGTCATTGTGCTGATTTTCCTGGGAACGCTGTACGCGCAGGTACCGGCGATTCCGGAGATTTCCAAGGGATACCCGCTGGGTCTGCTGATCATCGCCACCGTCATGACGCTGTACCTGCTGATCCGCAATCTGCTTCGCCTGAAAAACGACGAAGTGGTGGAGAGCAAGATTCCGGAGCAGGTAAAGGTCATCGCGCCGTACTGCCTGCTGATCATCGCATACATTTGGCTTCTGAACAAGCTCGGCTACATCATTTCGACGGTGCTCTTCATGATCGCGTCGCTGCTGTTCCTGAAGCTGAAGAACAAGGTGCTGATGATCGTGCTGTCCGTCGTACTGACCTGCCTTTTGTATTACGTGTTCACCAACTTCCTGGTGGTCGTACTTCCCAGGGGCAGATGGTTCAATATCGCGTTCTGAGGGGAGGGAGAATAAGTGGCTGATATTTTACTCGGTTTTACCAACGTGCTGCAGCCGATGAACATCCTGATCTGCATCGGCGGCCTGTTTATCGGCGTACTCTTCGGCGCCCTGCCCGGCTTTTCCGCAACCATGGCGGTGGCGATTTTCGTCCCGTTCACCTATGTAATGGAGCCCGGCGCCGCGCTTCTGCTGCTCTCCGCGCTGTATTGCGGCGGCGTGTTCGGTGGGTCGATTCCGGCGGTGCTCGTGGGCATTCCCGGCACGCCGGCCAGCGCGCCCACCGCGCTGGAAGGAAAAGCGCTGGTGCGCAAGGGCGAGGCCGGCCGGGCACTGCACCACGTAACGCTTTCCTCCGTCTACGGCGGCGCCTTCAGCGCCATCGCGCTGCTGGTGTGCGCGCCGCTGCTGGCGCAGATCGCCAAGATGGTCGGCCAGCCGGAGCAGATGATGGTGGCCATCTTCGGCCTGTCTGTGGTCATCATGCTGTCCGAGGACAATCTGTTCAAGGGCGTTATGGTGGCGATCATTTCCTTGGTGCTGGCGACCTTCGGGCAGGATCCGGTCCAGGGCTTTCCGCGCTTTACCTACGGGTTCGCGGAACTGACCGGCGGCTTCTCGGTGGTTCCGGTGCTGATCGGTCTGTTCTCGCTGCCGGAGGTCTTCAAAATGCTGGAGGATCCCCACGGCAAGATGGCGGAAACCGGAACGGTCGGTTCGATGAAGCTGTCGCTGAAGGAAGTTGCCGGCAACATCGTCAACGCCACGCGGTCGGCGCTGATCGGCATCTGCATCGGCATCATTCCGGCGGCAGGCCCCGATATCGCGGCGTTCCTGGCGTACAACGAAGCCAAGAAGGCGTCGAAGCACCAGGCGGATTTCGGAAACGGCGCGGTGGAAGGCATCGTGTCGGCGGAGGCGGGCAACAACGGCGCGACAGGCGGTTCTCTGATTCCGCTGCTGACGCTGGGCATCCCGGGCTCCGCGCCCGCGGCGATCTTCCTCGGCGCGATGATCATCCACGGCGTGCGCACGGGCCCGACGCTGTTCTCCCAGCACGCGGACGTGGTCTACACGATGATCATCGGCTTTATCATCATCAACCTGCTGATGTACTTTGTCGGAATGGTATTCTGCAAGTTCGGCAGCCTGATTCTCTACATTCCCAAATCCATTCTCGCCACCACCATCGTCGTGCTGGCAGTGGTCGGCACTTACGCCACCGGCAAGAACCTCTTCGACGTATGGGTGATGTTCGGCGCGGGCCTTCTGGGATACCTGATGCTGAGAAACAACTTCCCGACGTCGCCGGTCGCGCTTGCGCTGCTTCTGGGAACCAACATGGAAAAGGCCTGGTCGCTGACCAAGACCATGTACGAGGGCAGAATGATGGAACTGTTCCAGCGCCCGCTGTTCACCGCGCTGCTGCTGTTCACCGTATTCTCTTTCGCGTTCCCGCTGATCAAGATGCGCGTGCAGAAGAAGAAAAAAGCGCAGGCGCAGCAGTAAGGCTTGAACCCGGCATCGCCGCGCGGTCCGCGCGGTGATGCCGTCACGCAGACAGGAGAGGCGAAACATGGTGAAAATGACAGCGATTCTCGCCGGAGAGGTACTCGCCGGCGAAAACCTCAGAAAATGCGGGCCCAGCTGCGTGCTGGTCCGGGACGGCAGGATTCTGGATATCATCTCTCCCGCCGAATACGAGGCGGTGAAGAATGAATCGGAAACCATCGATCTGGGAAGCGCGACGCTGCTGCCGGGCCTGTTTGAATGCCACAATCACCTGGCGCTGGACGCGGGGCTGGAAGGACACCTGGGCATGATGGAGCTGTCCGAATGCGAGCACACCGTACTGGCGCTGAACGGGCTGAAGAAGGATCTTCTCTCCGGCGTCACCACGGCGCGCTGCATGGGCGACCGTAACTACATCGATGTGAAAATCAAGCAGATGATCGCGGACGGGCGCGTCGAGGGGCCGGATCTTCTGGTCTGCGGCATCGGCATGCGTGCCAGGCACGGGCACGGCTTCGTGGGCCTTCCGCACTCGGGCGTGGAGGAGTTCCGCAGAACCTGCCGCGAGAACATGTACCGCAAGGTGGATCATCTGAAGATCTTCATGACGCCGGGCACCCCGGCGGCTTCCCCGGAGGAATTCATCCCCTGCTTCATTACGCCGGAGGAAGTGGCGACCGCGGTCTCCGAGGCGAAATCGATGGACATCCGCACCACTGCCCACTGCGTGGGCGGACGCGGGCTGGACATCTGCATCCGCCAGGGGATCGACGTCATCGATCATCTCTACAGCGTTACGGCGGAGCAGATCAAGGCGCTGGAGAACGATTTCGGCGGCTGGGTCGATATGACCTCCGGAATCGTTTTGGACGAGGGCCGCGAAGCGTTCACGCCGCCCGCCCAGAACGTCAAAATGCGCAAAGCCCGGCCTTATTCCACCGAATGCATCAACCGCGTTTACCAAAGCGGAAAGGTCCGCTTTACGCTCGGAACCGACGCCTATCACGGAATGCTCTACAAGGAAGTGGAATACGCGGTCGCCGGCGGCGCATCGACGCTGAACGCGCTGAAGGCGGTCACCGTGAACGCGGCGGAAATGACTGGCCTGAGCAAAGAGAAGGGCCGCATCGCGGCGGGATACACCGCGGATCTGTTGGCGGTGCGCGGCGATCCCCTCGAGGATCCCCATGCGCTGTCCCAGGTGCAGTTCGTGATGAAGCACGGGAAAACCGTGCGCCTGGAGGAGAAGGCCTGACGGGCCCGGAAACGGCCCGGAGGCGCAACCGGAAACGGGGCGGCGAATTTCGCCGCCCCGTTTCCGCTGCGTGGGATCTGCCTATCCGGATCTCAGCGCCCTTCAAGACGGACGCCGCCGACGAAAACCTGCTGCACCGTCAGGTCCTCGCCGCACACGACGAAATCCGCCAGCTTCCCGGGCTCGATGGAGCCGATCCTGTCCGCCGCGCCGATCTCCCGTGCAGGCAGCAGGGTGGCGGCCCGAACGGCGTCGGCTTCGGGAATGCCGAAGCGGACGGCGTTTCGAAGACAGGAAAACAGATTCGCGGCGGAACCGGCGAGGGTGCCGTCATTCAGGCGTGCCGCGCCGGCTTCCAGCTTTACCGGCAATCCCCCGAGCTCATATTCGCCGTCCGGCATGCCGCAGCACCGGATGGAATCGGAAATCAGGCAGATCCTGCCGGGGAACAGCCGGAACGCCATGCGAACGGCGCTCGGGTGGATGTGATACCCGTCGCAGATCAGTTCCGCGGTCACGGATTCCGTTTCGCTGGCAGCCCCGATGACGCCGGGCCTGCGGTGATGGATCGGCGGCATTGCGTTGAACAGGTGCGTCAGATGGGTCGCGCCGGCCCGGAACACTTGAAGCGCCTGTTCGTAAGTGGCGTCGGTGTGGGCGACGGATACGGCGGCCAGTTCCCGCGCCCGGGCAGCGAACTGCGCCGCGCCCGGCAGCTCCGGCGCCACGTCCACAATGCGGATCAGCCCGCTGCAGGCGCGGTACAGGGCACGGAACGATTCAAAATCCGGATTCCGCAGGTACGCGCCGTTCTGCGCGCCCTTCCGCTTTTCGGAGAAGAACGGGCCTTCCATGTGTATGCCCATCACCCGCGCGCAGTCCTTCGGGCGGTTCCTGCTCAGGGACAGCGCGGTTTCGAAGGCGGCGCCGAGCCGCTCGAAGGGAAGGGTCATCGACGTCGGCGCAAAGGAGGTAACGCCGTTGCGCGCGAGATAGCGCGCCATGCGTTCGAGGCCGCCGGGATCGGCGTCCGAGAAATCGGCGCCGCTGTTTCCGTGGGTATGAATGTCCACCAGCCCGGGAAGCACCTTGCGCCCGCCAAGGTCGACGGCGCCCTCCGCCCTCCCCGGGTAGACGGCGCCGAAGACGCCGTTTTCCGTTTCAAAAGAGCCTTCCATATACCCGTTCGGGGTAAAGATCCTCGCGCCTGTAAACCGCATAACACCGCCTCCGGTCGAACTGCCGAAATAGAACCTGCCGCTGCAAGCATACCACATTCCGCACACCTGTGTAAAGGGCATTGCGCGGCGTCACCGAAAATTCGCGCAGGCCGGAAGGGCGGATATGGCGGCTTCGCCGGAGGGCGAAGGCGAGCGCGCCCAGTGGGCGATGCAGCGAGCCTGCAGCCCAATGAGCGCGGAGGTGAGCGCCCGCAGTGCGGGATGAAGCGAACCGGAAGCGGGCTGAGCAAACGAGCGGGCGAAGCGCAGCTGAAGCACGCGACTATTGCGAAGCTGCCCGAAGCGTTGAAGGCTTATGTAGAGTAAGTGATTATGTAGAGTAAGAAAAAGCACTGACGCAAAATCAGTGCTTTTCCAGGACTACACAAGCAATTACTTCACATTATTTTTGGCTGATATTCTTAAGCCAGTTAGCCATATCCTCCTCAATGCTGCATCGTGTGACGTCAGGGGAAGTCGGCAGCATTGGGGACTGTGGCTCTGGCATAGGAATCTCTGCCTTTGCCAAAGCTTCACGTTTCATGGCAGTATCGGCTCGGGCATACCTTTCAGTGGTATCCAAATTGGAATGCCCCAGAATATCCCGGATATAGACGATATTGTTTCCGGCTTGTAGCATATGCATCGCTTTTGTGTGACGGAGCGTATGCGGCGAGATTTTATCAGGGAAAACCGTTGGATTATTCTCCCTGCATGCGGCCACATATTTGTCGAGAATGTATTTGATTCCGGAACGGGAAAGCTTACTGCCGGACCGGTTTGTAAAAACATGTCGCTCTTTTGACTCTGCAATATTGATACCAAACCGTCTGATATACTCATTGAGATATCGAACTGTTTGTGGCATCAGCGGCACGATCCTCGTTTTATTCCCTTTCCCAGTAATCTTTACGATTGGTGGGGCCTCGAACCGGATATCCTTGAACTTTAACTCCGTCACCTCACTGACCCTGGCGCCGGTATCATAAGTAAAAGCAAGCAATGTCAGGTCGCGTAATCCATCATTCGTAGAAGAATCTGGTTGTGAGAGCAGATTGGACATAGCATCCGTAGAAAGATAAGTCATCACGTTTTTCGGCGTTTTCTTCATTTTAACGGCGTAAACGTCTTCTGACAGCTTAAGATATTCTGGGTTTTCCGTTGAGAGCCAGCGGCAAAAGCTACGAATCACTACAAATCGCTGGTTACGCGAGGAAAGGCTGCTGCCACGTTCGTTTTCGAGCCAATCGGTGAATTCAACAATCAGATCTTTTGTCAAGAATGACATTGGAAGCCGCTCCGGAACAAGCTGCTTTTCTGTTTTCAGAAATGCAATGAGCAGTGAAAAAGTATCTCTGTATGACATGATGCTGTTTACAGAGAGACCCCTGTGACCAGGCAAATATACGGAAAGATACTTGTTCAGATATTGGCCAAACGTTTCAGAATTAGATCTCTTCATCTTCTTTTACCTCCGGAAAGATATTGGGGAGATTCAACTGTATGCTGTCAGTTACTGTGGACAGCCTATCCTCGGTAAGCCGTACATATCTCTCCGTGCTCTGAATACCTGCATGGCCAAGATAGGCCGAAAGAATCGGCAGAGAAACATACAGATCATATCCCTCGTCGCTAAGATGATTCATCGCCGTAACCGCAAAAGTATGACGAAAATCATGCAGCCTGGGGCCACGCAGCTTTCCTTCATATGGTATACCACTCTGCTGCAAAGTCATACGAAACCGCCCATACACAGAGCCAGCAGTCAGCGTTTCGCCATATCGGTAATAGAAGATAGGAGCATCATTTGATTTGTATTCCGGCATTCCCTCCAAGTATTTCTTTATTGAATTCGCCATGGAATCGCACATCGGGAGCCAACGATCCTTGTCAAGTTTTGTCTTTCTCAGGGTAATGATATTCCTGTCGAAGTCAATATTCTCTTTTGTGATTGCCAAGGCTTCGGAAATCCGAGGCCCACAACTGTACAAAAGCCTGAATAGCACAGGGATGCATCTATGAAGATTGGGATACTGCCTGACTGGCTGGATGTTGTCTACGGTTTTCCATATGGACTCCATTTCGGAAGCGGTGAATATATGAGGCACAAAGGCAGTATTCCGAGGGCAGCGAATATCCGGTATCCGCATTTGCATATAGCCCAGCGAGAACATATATTTTGCCCATTCGCCCATTATCCCGGCAGAGGTCGACTTCGTTTTCTGGCTGCGATTGTCATTCGCGTGTACCCACTCGAAAATGGCGTGTTCCGGAATTACATCATCCTGGTATTTTTCTCGACAGTATCGAGCAAAGTATTTAAGCACCTTTCCTTCGCTGATATATTTCAGCCCGGTGGAACGCTTAAAATCAATGAAATCCTGGAAGTAATTCTCCAGCTCAGAAATCAGGATATGCTTTCTTGGCATTTCACTCATATTCAGGCACCTCCAACGAGCATTGGCGCAGCTTCTCAACGTCAATTTGAAGATAGGATTTCACTGAAGCCGAGTTTACATGGCCAAGAATGTTGCTGATGACATTTACCGGCGTATCCTTCTCCAGCAACCTGCTGGCAAGGCTGTGACGGAATGAGTGCAGACCATGCTGCCTAATTTCAGGCACAGTAATCCCACTATGAGCATAGTACTTATTGAAGATGTGGTACAACATGGATTTATTCAGCCGCTGAAATGGAAGCGTATGTTCCACAAATAACTCCGGTGCCGTTGTTATGGGACGTCCGTTCATCCAATAATCAATAACTGCCTTGCCGATCTGTTCGGAAATCGGAAGACTGAGAGGCTCTTTCGTCTTTTGCTGTGTGATGTTGATTGTGCCCTGATTCCAATTGAAATTCTCGATGCTCAGCGAAACAATATCGCCTGTCCGCAAGCCGAGATTGGCCGCTATTGCCATAATTGCATAGTCACGCTTTCCCAAGGGATTAGCGCGGTCTATGGAGTTAAGCATAAGCTCAATTTCGTCTTCGCTCCAAACCTTATCGATCTTCGCCTTTGCATAGTAGTGGATTCGGGGAACGTCTTTTGACAGATCGTCGGCAATAATCCCCTCCCTGTAAAAGTATTTCAGACAATGTACGAGAGAAGCGCGGATGTTCACCAGGCTCGGCTTAGTGTAGTAGCACAGAGTTTTGAAGTACTCATAGATATCGACAGCCTGCAGATCCTTGAGCGCCACCTTCCTGGTATGCAGAAAGCATGCAAAATGATATACATCAAGTTCACGTTTTCTGTGGGTCTGTTCGGCATAGCCGAGAGATTCATGGTACGCCAGATACCCTGTGCAAGGTTCTTCGTATTCGGCAGGCCATACCACCTGTTCTCCGCGTGTCAGTTTGGGAACGTAGCCATGAAGCATGAAATCCGTCAGGGCTCTCAGCGCCCGGACTTTCTGAGCCATATACGGGCTTAATGCTTCATGGTTTATCTCGTTCTCACCGATTGA
>JAFWEY010000041.1 GCA_017512675.1 Clostridia bacterium
CCCTCGGTGAAGAGGCCGGCGCCCTGGTCCGATCGGTTGTTTTGCACGGTGCCGCCATTGATGGTCAGCGTGCCCTTGTCTGTGTTGTAAATGCCGCCGCCCAGGCTTCTGGCCGTGTTGTTCCCGACGCTGCCGCCCGCAAGGGTCAGCGTCCCTTTGTTCAGGATGCCGCCGCCGTTGCCGTCGGTATTGCCGCCGGTGATCGCGCCGGTGCCCTTGCTGTCCTCGATGGTCAGCGTGCCGTTGTTTTCGATGACGGAACCCCCGGTCATTCTCTCGCTCAGGCCGCGGTCCAGCTTAAAGCCGTTCAGGTCGATCGTCAGGGTCTTTCCCTCGGGGATGGTCAGCGGCAGGTCCGCCTCGACCGAGTTCCAGTTCCGATCCAGCGTGATCGTCGCGCCGTCCTGCGCCACGTCGATCTGCCGCTGCAGGTTCGACCATTCGGATTCGATGACCCGCGCCTCGCCGCCGCGCGCGACGACTGTATAATCCTCCACGTCAGAGTGGAAATATGCCTGCGGGTCTTCGCCCTTGTTGTTGGCGTTGAACCCGCTCGTAAAGACCTCGCCGATGTTCTCCGGCGTCACGCGGATCTCCGCGCCTCCGGCCAGTTTTCCGTCGACGGTGAGTACCTTCTTTTCGCGGATGAAGATGCCGTTGCCCATTTCCGCCTTGTTGTCCTTCACGACCGGCGCGCCGTGGACGTTCACTGCGCCGTCGCCGACCTGCTCGAAGCGGATGCCGCCGCCCTCCTGGGATGCGGTGTTGCCGGTGATTCTGCCGCCGTACAGGTTCAGCGTCGCCCCGCCGACGTAGATGCCGCCGCCGTGGCCGTCCTTCGCCTTGTTCCCGGTGATCTCGCCGCTGTTGATCGTCGTCTTGCCGTCCCACAGCCGGATGCCGCCGCCGTTGCCGCCCGCGGTATTGTTCCTGATTCCGCCGCCGGTCACGCTCACGTCGCCCTTCGTGAAGATGCCGCCGCCCTGTTCGTCCGCAGTGTTGTCCTCTACCACGCAGTCCCTGAGCGTCAGGCTGCTGTCCTCCTGGTTCCACAGGCCGCCGCCGTTGCCGTCCGCGTGGTTGCCGCGGATCTCGCAGTTCGTCAGCGTCATCGTGCCGCCGTCGTTGTTGTTGACGCCGCCGCCGCCCTGTTCGGAGGTGTTGCCGAGAATGCGCACCTTGTTCAGAACCACGTTCTTCGAGCCGCTGTTGTAAATGCCGCCGCAGTCGTCGGACGTGTTGCCGGTGACCGTGCCGCCTTCGCAGTCCCTGACCGTGCCTTCCTCGCCGACGTGGATGCCGCCGCCGCTTCCGCTCGCGTCGTTGCTGCTGATCGTGCCGCCCTTCAGCACCAGCGTGCCGTGCACATAGATGCCGCCGCCCCACTTGGCCTTGTTCTCCTGAACGGTGCCGCCCTCCAGGATGCAGGTCGAACCGGAGGCGATGTTGATGCCGCCGCCGCGCGTCGCGTAGCCGCCCGTGATCGTACCGGTGCCGATGCTGTCCCTGATCGTAAGCGTCGAGCTGCCCGTCACCTCGATCACGTGGCCGTCGCCGTCAGAGCTCGTGCGCTGCCGGTCCATCTTTTTGCCGTTCAGTTCGAGAGTGATGCTCTTGCCGCCATCCACCTTGATTCGGTCTACGCCTCTCGCGTAGACGCTCTTGCTCAGGCCGATGACCTGGCCGCTTTTTGCGTTTTTGACCGCCGTCTGCAGGCCGTTCCAGTCAGAAACCCACATGTCCGCCCTGACGCTCAGGTCCACAAACAGCTCGCCGTTCCTGACGGTGGGCGCTGCGCCCTGCTCCTGGTTGTAGGTAAAGGCCGCCAGACTGCTGCCGGTTCTCTCAAAGCCTTTGGTCAGCCCCGTTGTCGTATCCTGCGCAAGCAGATCCAGCTTCGCGCCGTCCGTCAGCCGGCCCGACAAGCCGATCGCCTGACCCTTGCGCAGCAGGATATTCGCGCCCGTGGGCGCTGTGTTTCCGTTCACGACCGGCGCGCCCTTCACATACAGCACACAGTCCGCGCCGTACAGCAGGCCGCCTCCCTCCATCCCGGCGCGGTTGCCGGTCACGGAGCCGCCGTACAGATTCAGCGTGGCATTCGACAGGTAGATGCCGCCGCCGTGGTACTTCGCCGAGTTTCCGGTCATCGTGACGCCGAAGACCGTCGTCGTTCTGCCGTTCACGCGCAGTGCGCCGCCGGACCCGCCCGCGGTGTTGCCCGTGAACTCGCCTCCTCTGATGTCCAGTTCGCCCTGGGTATAGACGCCGCCGCCGTCGCGGCCCGCGGCGTTATTGGAAATCGTTCCGCCCTTGATGGTCAGACCGCCTTTGTTGTAGATGCCGCCGCCGTTGTTGACGCACTTGTTTCCTGTGATCGCGCCGCCCTCGACGGTCAGAATGCCCGGGTTCCAGATGCCGCCGGCATGGTCGTCGGCATAGCCGCCGGTGATCCTGCCGCCGCCCGCGCTGTCCGCGATGGTAAGCGTGCCGTAGTTCATGATGACCGCGCCGCCGGGGGAAGCCTTCGTCAGACCGCGGTCGATCGTGTGGCCGTTCAGTTCGATCGTCAGCCTCTTGGTCATGGGGATGTTCAGCACTGTGTCCGCCTCGATCGCCTTGTAATCGCGGTCCAGCACGATCGTGCCGCCGTCCTCGACCGCGTCGATCTGCGCCTGCAGAAGGGTCCAGTTGGACTGGCGGATGACGCCCTCCGTGCCGCTCTTCAGGACCACCCAGCTGTCCTCGGCCGTGAAATATTTCGCCGGGTCTTCGCCCTTGTTGTACGTGTTGAAGTTTTTGGTGAATTCCTTGTCCAGCTGCTCCGCGGATACGCCAATCTTCGCGCCTTCGGCCAGCGCCGCGTCCACGTCGATCTGCTTGCCGCTGCGCAGGTAGATGTCGCTGCCTTTATCTTCCGCGGTGTTGTTCTGCACCACCGGCGCACCGTGCACCTTGATGCTGCCGTCCTTGCCCACCAGCACGCCGCCGCCGTTCAGCTGCGCCGCGTTGCCGGTGAAGGTGCCGCCGTACAGCTTCAGCGTGGAGTCGTTCACGTAGATCGCGCCGCCGCTGTCGCCGGCCTCGTTCCCCTTGAACACGCCGCCTTCTATCGTCGTCGTGTCGTCCTTCACGCGGATCGCGCCGCCCGAGTTGAACGAATAGTTGTTCTCGAATTTGCAGTTTCCCTTTACCGTCAGCTTGCCCTTCGTGTATACGCCGCCACCGTCGACTCCCTTGGCCGTATTGTTTGAAACGGTGCAGCCGTCCAGCGTCAGCTCGCAATCCTCCTGGTTGAAAAAGCCGCCGCCGTTGCCCTTGGCTGTGTTCCCCGTAATGACGCAGTTCGTCAGCGTCGCCTTGCCGTCTTTGTTGTTGTTGAAGCCGGCGCCGCCCTGCTCGGACGTGTTTCTGCTGATCGTCACGCCCTTGATGGTCACGCTCGTCGAGCCGCTGTTGTAGATGCCGCCGCAGTCGTCGGCGCTGTTCTCCGTCACGGTGCCGCCCGTGCAGTCCTGCACCTTGCCGTCTTCGCCGATGTGGATGCCGCCGCCGCTCGAGTCTGCGTGGTTCTTCGCGACCGTGACGCCCTGCAGCTTCAGCGTGCCGTGCATGTAAATGCCGCCGCCCCACTTGCCCTTGTTGTCCCGGATCGTGCCGCCCTTCAGGATCAGCGTCGCGTCCTTTGCAATGTTCACGCCGCCGCCGCGTGTCGCGTAACCGCCTTTTATCACGCCGCCGCCTTTGCTGTCGGTGATCGTCAGCACCGATTTGCCCAGCACCTCGATCACGTGCCCGTTGCCGTCTTCCTTGTCCCGGTTCCGGTCCAGCACGTGGCCGTTCAGATCCAGGGTGACGGTCTTCCCGTCCACCTTGATCCGGTCCCCGCCGTTCTTTGTGCACGCGATGTCCGCGCCCAGCCGGATCGTCTGCCCGGCCGAAGCCCTGTTCATCGCGTTCTGAAGCCCGCTCCAGTCGGTAACCGTCACGGCCTCGTCCGCTGCCGATGCCGGAATCGGCATGCCCGCGAACATGCCGATCGCCATAACCATCGCAATCAGCACGCTCAACGCTCTCCTGATTTTCATACTGCCCGGTCCTCCTTGTTTATAATCGCGTGTTTCCGGTGAAAGATCCGTCCGTCCCGCAAAGCCGGACAGACGCGGTCCCCACCCTATTATGACATATATTATTACAGGCGATGTCCACTGATTGTCCACTGAAAAACCGCGTTTCTCCGCAGCACATTCGATTTAATGATAAATTAACGCCAAACCGACGGCCTGCCCTCTGCACAGCCTCATTCGCACAGCCGGTTCCCGCGCAGCGCCGGCACGGACACTGACCGCGAACGATTCCTTTGCAAAGAAGACGGCTTTCGGCGATATGTTCGGCGGAACCTGAGAATCCCGAGCCGGAAGGCTTAAACAGAACAGCGGCAGCGGGACAGAGGCTCAGCGCGGACCGCCGGGACGGCAGGATGATTGCGGCGGCGGCGCTTCAGCGGCACAAAACTAAGCATTGCGAAAAACTGTCGATTATGGTATATTGTTTTCATTCAACCGGGCAGGCCCGCCCGAATCGTTCATTCTCCGCAAGCAGATCGATGCTGCCCATCCCACCGCACACCGACCGGACCGTCAGCTCGAAAGAAGGAAACGCATATGGCCAGAAAACGCACTGTCCGCATCGAATGGAATTCCCCGGCAATTCTGGGGTTTGCCCTGATTTGCCTGGCCGCCATGGGAATCAACCATTTCACAGGCGGCTGGGCAAACCGTCGGCTTTTCAGTGTTTATCGTGCGTCATTGCGCGATCCTCTGACCTACATACGTATGGTTGCCCACGTGTTTGGCCACAGCGGCTGGGAGCATCTGTTGAGCAATATGATGTACATTCTGCTGCTGGGGCCGCTGCTGGAGGAAAAATACGGACCGACCGATCTGGTCATCGTGATGTTTATCACCGCTCTTCTGACCGGTCTGGTGGAATTCATCTTCTTTCCGGGCACCGCGCTGCTCGGAGCCAGCGGCATCGTGTTCGCGATGATCCTGCTGGCTTCGATCACCAGCACCCAAAAAGACACGATTCCGGTGACGTTTTTGCTGGTGGCTGTACTGTACATCGGGCAGCAGGTCTGGCAGGCGGTAACGGTGCGGGAAAACATATCCTATATGGCGCATATTCTGGGCGGCGCGACCGGCGCGGTTCTGGGATTTGCGCTGAAGAGCGTCAAAAGGAGCAAACGGGCATGACAAACACTCACGAATTGCTGAACGAAATGCTGCTTCCCAAACAGGACCGCAGCGCGAAAGCGGCCCTGTCACTGCGGCTTGAGACGCTGGACGACGATGGGCTTCAGCTGTTCCGGCGGATCGCCGCGTCGTCGCTGACCGCCGGCGGATTGATCGACAGGCGGCTTCCCAATCCGGATTACGAAGCGGCGCAGCGCCTGACCGAAGTGCTGAGCGGCGGCTTCAAAGCGGAGGCGCCGTCCCTCTCCTCGCAGATCGGGAAATATCTTCCCGAGATCCGGAGCGACGCCCGCGAACGCCTGGCGTGCGGCGAGCAGCGCGCTTTGGAGCTCATGCGCGAAACCGGCATTCTGGAGCATGTTCTCCGGAACGCCTGGCAGAAGCATCTCAACTGGATGCGCATTCTGGGCGCGCCGCTGCTGAACCGGGCGGCAGAAAACAGCGCGGCAAAAATCGTATGGCAGGGCGGAATCAGCCGCGATGAGGTGTTCTTTCTGAAAGCGCTTTGTGAGGCGGGTTTCGACGTGGCGCTTTTCGGCTACGGCGGCGAACAGGCCTACCGGAAGGCGGATGCCGGCGGAATGTGCACGGCGCTCTGCGCGTCGCCCGGCGGAAAGCCTGTTTCCGCGGAGCCGAACCTGCGTGAATGGGCGCAGGGCGTCGCAAATTCCCAAAGCTCCTCCCCCTCCGGCATTCACCTCAATCTGGGGCAGGGCTTTGGCATGGCGCGGGAAGGAACTGCGCCTGCCGGGCAGGCATCCTCCGCATCGAATGCCGGCGCAAAGCCGCTGCCGCAGCTGCGCCTCGAAACGACGCCGCCGTCGCAGCGGGCATCGCGCAGGCCGATCACGCTGCACATCGGCCAGGAGTCCGTCACGCAGTCACAAGCGCCCTCCATGCAGGAAGCGCCTTCCCCATATCTGAACAGCGCCGAAGAAGCGCAGGGGATCCGAACCGGAGATTCCCCCCGGTCCGCACAGCCGATGCCGTACCGCATCGGGGCCGGCACGGAGCAAAACCCGCAAAGCAGCGTTCCCGCGCAGCAGTCCGCCCCCCGGGAGTATCATATCACCCTTGGCGGAGCCGGACAGCGCAGCGGCCAAACGGACGGCGCAGTCCGCCGGACGGCGCTTCCGTTTGACGTGCCGGATCCGGGCGTAGGGTTCTGCACCAATACGTTCCTGAGGCCGTATCAGGGAATGGAAGCGGTGCTGCTGGAGCCTTCGCTCCGGCAGGTGGACAAATCCCTGGTCGCGAACGTTTTCCTGCGCGTGAGCGGCGTGCGAAGCAAAACCACTTATCTCAACGAGCTGTTGGATCTTCGGCAGAAGCTGAAAGAACGCAGAACGGTCATTCTGGACGAGATAACAGCGCCGACCTATGAGGAAATCGCTTCCGTCCGGCGCGGCAATTACCGCACGCCGGCGGACGCGGCGCGCGATCTCGCCCGCAACCTGACGACAGCTGTGCCGACAGAGCTGCAGAAAATATTCATTTCGGCATTTCTTACGGTGCTGGGTGAGAAGGCCGCTGCGCAGGACGCGCGCGTCAACGATATCGTCAACTGTTCCGTGTACGTGCTGTGCTGGATCCGGCGCTACGTCAAACAGCTGTTCAGCCGCTGGAGGCTTCCGGACCTCGGCTGCCTGATTCTTCTGAACGGCTGTGCCGACGAAAAGCAGTCTCTGTTCCTGCGCGTCATGGCACGCACGCCCACCGACGTTCTGATCCTGTGCCCGGATTCCCGCAAGCCGTGCCTGCTTGAAGATCCGCTGCTGGCCGAGACGCACGAAACGGAAACCATGCCGGTGGATCACTACCCGGCTGACGACGGGCAGCTTCGCATCACCACAGCCGCATACCAGGCGCAGCGGGAACTGGATAAGACGCTGTATCAGGACAGCGGCATCTACCGCAGCATGCAGTTCAACCGCACGGTAACGGTCACGCTGAACACGACTGCGGAAGAAGCCTTCCAGCTGTGGGAACAGGACCTGAAGTACCGGACCGGCTTTTCCACCTCCGGCAATCAGGTAACCCTGCCGGTGATCTTTGCGAAATTCAGCGGCGTGCGGCGGCGCAACATGGGCGCGTACTGGTCTTCCGTGAAGCGGATGATCACCAAGGAAACCTACCTGATCCCGAAGCTGCCGTTCCTGCCCGCCAACGAGCCTTCGCCTCTGCGCGATGCCGCGCCGCATTTCATTCAGGACGGCAAGCTGCTGCGGGAGAAGATCATGAACAGCGGCAGCTATCGCTATCGGCTGCTGCGCCGCGAAATGCAGGAACACCTGCTGGACAAGCTGCAGCTGATGCTCGATCAGCGCCTGATCACCGGCACCTTCCGAAACGGCATGGAATACACGATTATCGCCACCGCGCTGAATCTGAACAAAGAGCTGCTTCGGCTGATTCATCAGTTCGATTTCGCGCGGCGCAATCCGAAGCTCCTGTACGTCTTCGCCGGCGAAGAACCGCCGACCCGCGAAGACGCGATCATGGCCTGCTTCCTGAACCTGGTGGGGTTCGATGTCGCGCTCTTTGTGCCTTCCGGCTACCAAAGCGTGGAACAGTGGTACAGCAAACCGATTCTTATGGTTCACGAATTGGGCGATTACGTCTATGACGCGCCGGTGCCGGATTTCAGCGAAATCTCGGGCAGTCAGCTGCTGGACCGCCTCAACGGTCTGATACGGAAAGGAAGGTAACGATGGCACCCGAATATCCGATCTCCGCTTCCGCCGCGGCGGAGCCGGCTGCGTCCGAGGCAGCGGAAGCGATCGAGCGGTACGACATCGCCGCCGCCCGGCAGCAGCTGACCGAAACCTGCGCCGGCACCGACGAAATCTACCGGCTGGTTTCTTCCGTGCGCCTGGATGACCCCGAATCGATTCTGACCTTCGGGGCGCGGGCGGCCGAAGGCATTTCCCGCGCCTCCGATACGATTCTTCACACCGTAAGCATGGACAGCGCGAATGACTCCGGCGAGCTTCTGACTTCGCTGGCAGGCATCATGCAGAAATTCGACCTGAATGAAATCCGCGGCAGCGTCTCCCCGTTCAGCAGGCTGTTCGGCGGGGCGGGCAGGCAGCTGGACCGCATATTGGACAAGTACCACACGATGGGCGACGAGGTGGACAGAATCTACGGCCAGCTGAGCCGGTACAGCGACGAACTCCGCCGGTCAGGCCGGGCGCTTGAGGACCTGTTCAGCGCCAACGTCGAATACTACAACGAACTGGTCAAGTACATTCTCGCGGGCGAACAGGCGGTGAGGGAGATCGAAGCCTATACCGAACAGCGCCGGCGGGACATGGAGGCCACCGGTGACCGTTCGATTCAGTTCGAAATCCAACGCCTCATGCAGGTGCAGACCCTGATGGAACAGCGCACCCAGGATCTGCGCACCGCCGAAATCGTCGCGATGCAGACCATCGCGATGATCCAGACGATGGAAGCAAACAACCTGAACCTGACGCGGAAGATCCATTCCGCGTTTATCGTCACGCTACCGGTGTTCAAGCAGGCGCTTGCCCAGGCGATCTTCCTGAAGCGCCAGCGCATACAGGCCGAAGCGGTCAGCGCGCTGGACAAGAATACGAGCGAGATGCTCCGGCGAAACGCGAAGAACATGGCCAGGGTCAGCGCCGAAACGGCACGCACCGTTTCCGGGGAAACAAGCCATACCGACGCGCTGCAGGATGCGTGGAAAACCATCGTAAAGGGCATCGACGAAACAAAAGCCATTCAGAGCGAAGCGCAGGAGAAGCGCAGGCAGGACCGGCAGCGCCTGGAAAGCATCCGGCGGGATTTCGAGAGCCGCCGCAGAGCCTGAACGGCTCCCGGGCATCCCGTTCCCGGCTGCCCCGGCGTCCGTTTGCCCGGGGCAGTCCCTGTCGAAGGCAGAGCTTTCACGAACCCGCCGCAGCAGCTGTGGCAAGCATCGCCGGCAGCTTTCGATTGAAAACAGGGCCGGCGTATGCTACAATACCGTCGGAACGCACAGCGCGGCGGCGGAAGCACAGGACACGTAAGCCGGGTAAAACCGGCGCGAAGACCGCGCTGCCAGCGGCACACGGAAGGATACATCATGATCGGAACAATCGTAAACGCCGGCGCGATCCTGGCGGGCGGAATCTTCGGCCATCTGTTCGGGAAACTTCTCAAGGAAAGGCATCAGCAGACTCTTACCATGGCCTGCGGCGTCGGCACACTGTTCATCGGCATTTCAGGCGCGATGAAGCACATGCTCAGCACCGGGACTTTTTCCCAGGGCGGATCGATGCTGGTGGTGATCTGCCTTGCACTGGGCGGGCTGATCGGCGAAATCATCGATATCGAGAGCGGTTTTGAACGCTTCGGGGAATGGCTGAAGGTCAAAAGCGGAAACGCGAAGGACACCGGGTTCGTCAACGGATTCGTCACCGCGTCGCTGACCGTTTGCATCGGTGCGATGGCGATCGTCGGCGCGGTTCAGGACGGCATTTCCGGGGACTGGTCCATCCTCGGCGCGAAATCGGTTCTGGATCTGATCATCATCATGGTCATGACCTGCTTGCTGGGAAAGGGCTGCGTGTTTTCGGCGATCCCCGTATTCCTGTGGGAGGGCGCTCTGACGCTGCTGGCCGGCGCCATCAGTCCGGCTGTCACCGAAAGGGCCATGAACTGCCTGTCTCTGGTCGGTTCAGTGCTGATCTTCTGTGTCGGAATCAATCTGGTTTGGGGAAAGAAAATTCGCGTGGCGAACCTTCTGCCCGCCGTCGTGCTGGCGGTTCTGGCGGGTTTTCTGCCGGTGGCCTGGTAATGTCCCCCGGATTGCCGACGGGGTCCCTGCATGGAGGCAATGAGAATTATCGCGCGGAATAACAGCGGAAGTGGAGGCGGAACATATGCTGTTTCTGGGAATCGACATCGGCACGCAGGGTGTACGGTCCGTGGTGGTGGATGAATCCGGTCAGGCAGTCGCCGGGCGATCGGCTGCTTTTGCGTCCCTGAATTCTTCCTGCACCCCCGGATGGTACGAGCAGCGGCCGCAGGATTGGGTTAAAGCGCTGGAGGATTCGCTTACGGGAACCATCCGGGATCTGAACAGCGCCGGATATCGGGCGGACATGATCGAAAGCCTTTCGATCGACGGCACCAGCGGAACCGTCGTGCCGCTGGATCAGGCTTTTCAGCCGCTGAGCGACGCGCTGATGTACAACGATCCGCGGGCGAAGGCGCAGGCCGTCCGCGTCGGGGAGGCGATGCGCGCCCACGAGCAGAAGATGGGCTTTCGCTTCAATGCTTCCTATTCTCTGCCGCGAATCCTGTGGATGAAGGAAGAGCGCCCGGATCTGTACGGCAAAACCAGGGTGTTCGCCCACGAGGCGGACTACATCGCCGGGCTCCTCTGCGGTGAATACACCGTGAGCGATTACTCGAACGCGCTGAAGACCGGTTATGACCTGATTGACGGAATCTGGCCGGTTCCCGTGTCGGCGGCTCTGGGCATCGACGCGGAAAAGCTTCCGTCGATCGCCGCGCCGGGAGCGAAGCTGGCCCCCGTCTGCAGACAGGCGGCAGAACGCTTCGGGCTTTCCGAAAAAACATGGGTAACCGGCGGGTCCACCGACGGCTACGCTTCGGCGCTTGCTGCAGGCGCGGTGCGCGAAGGCGACTGGGCTTCGATCATCGGCACGACGTTCGTCCTGAAGGGCGTCACCCGGGAACTGATCATCGACCCCAACGGATCCAGCTACTCCCACCGCCTGCCGGGCGGCGAATGGCTGCTGGGCGGCGCTTCGAATCTGGGCGGCCGCTGCCTCAACGAATGCGCGGCCGGACAGGACTTTGCCGCACTGGACAGACAGTCCGAATCCCTGATCCCGACCGGCGTTACCTGCTATCCCCTCAGCGGCGTCGGGGAACGCTTCCCGTTTGTCGACCCGAATGCCCGGGCATTTTACAGCGGCAACATTTTCGGCGGCAGGCTGTACCCGGCGCTGATGGAAGGCGTGGCCTACGGCGAACGCTTCGCGCTGGAACGGATGCAGGCCATCGGATGCCCGGTCGGCGACGTAATTTACGCCTCGGGAGGCGCGTGCCGCTCCGATCTCTGGCTGAAGATCCGGGCATCGGTGCTCGGGAAAGAGCTGCGGGTGCCGAGCGTGGTGGATGCGGCAATGGGATCCGCGCTGCTGGCTGCCAGCGGGTCCTTCGGCAGCCTGTCCGCTGCCGCGGATTCGATGATCAGAACCGCCAAAACAGCGGAGCCGGACGGGAACCTGACGGCGCGGTACAACGATCTTTACGGACAGTTTGTTCAGGATATAACGCGCTGCTATCGATTGGAGGCGGAAGCTTGAGCATTTTCAAAGACTGCGATATTCGCGGCATCTACGGAAAAGAGCTGAAAGAAGACGCGGTATACCGGATCGGAAGGGCACTTGCGACGATCTCGGGCAGCGGGCGTTTCTATGTGGGCGGCGACGTTCGCGTATCGACTCCGCAGCTGAAGGCGGCCCTGATCCGCGGGCTGCTCGAAAGCGGAGCCCACGTGCTCGATATGGGAATCATCGCCACCCCGATGCTTTACTTCGCCCTGTCCCGGGGCGGCGCAGAAAACGGCGCCACCGTTACCGCGTCCCACAATCCGAAACAGTACAACGGGGTCAAATTCATGCTGGGCGGCACACCGGTGACCGCCGGAACCATCAGCAGGGTGGAACAGGCCGTGCTGCAGGCCGATTTCTGCTCCGGCGAAGGAACGTTGGAACGGGTGGATGTAAAAACCCCATATCTCGCGTTTCTCCTCGACCGCTTCGCGGGCGTGCTCAAAGGCCTCAAAGTCGTCGTGGACGCGGGCAACGGCGCGATGAGCGAAATCGCGCCCGCGGCGTTCCGCCAGGCCGGCGCGGAGGTGGTTGAGCTGTACTGCGAAGCGGACGGCAGTTTCCCGAACCGCACGCCGAACCCTGCCGAGTACGACAAGCTGACCGCACTCAGCGAGGCAGTGCGCAGGGCCCGCGCCGATTACGGCGTGGCCTTTGACGGCGACGGCGATCGCGCCGTTTTCGCGGATGACAACGGCGAAATCGTTATTTCGGAAAGGAGCTTCGCCCTGTTCGTCCGCTACCTTCTGAGGAACGGCGCGAGCCCGGTGGTATACGATCAGAAGTCTTCTTCGGTGGTGAAGGACGCGATTCTGTCGGCGGGCGGCGAACCGGTGATGGAGCGAAGCGGGCACATGTTCATCAAAAAGCGCTTTCTGGAGCTCGGCGCCAGGCTGGCCGGAGAGGTGAGCGGCCATTTCTTCTTCGGCGAGCTCGGATACGACGACGGCCTGTACGCGGCTCTTATGCTGGGCAAAATGCTCAGGGATTACGGCAAAAAGCTGTCAGAGCTTTTATCGGATATCGTTCCCAGGCCGATTACGCCGGATCTGCGCTTCCCGGTTCCCTACGGGGAAATGGACGGCGTGCTGGCGCGGATGCGCGGCATCGCGCTGGATGGAGAAACCGTAAGCGAAATGGACGGTGTGCGCATCGAGGGGAAGGACGGCTGGATGCTGGTGCGCAAATCGGTCACCGCGGAACAGATGACGCTCCGAATCGAAGCAAAGGACGTCTCGGAACTGGTTCAGTTCGCGAAGCGCGCCATGAAAGTTCTTCCCGCTTCAGCGGAAGAATGCCTGGCCCGCGAGCTGCCGGGATAAGGGCCGGTGAAAGAGGCGTCCGCCGGCCTGACGGCATTTCACGGGAAAAAACCGGGGGCTGTCTCATATGAGACAGCCCCCGGCTGCGTTTGATCCTTGTCTGTCAGCCTACATTCCCGCGCATCAGAAAATCGATCATGCTCACCGTATCCTGGTCGTTCTCCGTCCTGACCTCGATGTTGCTCAGGCTCTGCTCCGGCATCGCGCTTACGATGCTCTTGAACGCGGAGCCGTTGCTGCGCCAGTCAAAGCGATGGCCGTCAGGCGTGATCACCTGGGTGTTTCCTTTCATGGAATCGAGCTTCCTGAAGAGCTCCTCGGGCTTTCCGATATTATATAGTTTCATATTCAGTCTCCTTTCTCTCTCCGGAACGTATTCGCTCCGGGCCGTCCCTTGGGAATCCCGTTCCCTCAGGAGCAGTTTGATTATACCACCGATCCGGATTTCCGGGGATTTTTCGCGGGGAGAACGGGTAATCATTTGGAAAACTTTGGGTTGAATCGCAGAACTAACACAATTCATTATACCGTGCGGCTCTGATTTGTGCATATACGCTATTATAATCAACGACTGCTGTATTATTTTCACAAATCGTTAATTGCAGAATACCGCATTGACCGTTCAGAAGCTTCCCGCGGCGGTGCAAGCGTTAAGGTTTTGATTCGATTGTTAAACGGCAAAGGCGCTGCAGCGTCCCGTCCCGGTCAAAATTCCACGGTTCCAGGCAGGATTCTCCCCGATGGAAGCGAATTGTAATACTGCTTTCCATCCAAAACATCGTTTTGGATCGAAGGACGCGTACCGCGTCCGCAAAGGCACATATCTGTGTCTTTGTCGTCTCATACGGTTTCGTACGGCCTGAAGGCCTGCGAAAATATGCCCATCAAAGATGTGCATATTCTGGAACGGAATCAGTATAAGAACATATCGGCGGCAGTGCGCCGTTTATGCACTTCAAGGAGGAATGGACATGCTGGAACCTTACCGGAAAACGATGCTGCTTCGGTCCTGCGACGCGGATTTCAACGGCCGCTGGCGGCCCGGCGCAGTCTTCACCGCGATGCAGGAGGCCGGCGAAGACCACGCTTCCCGACTGGGCTTCGGGTTTTCTGATCTGCGGGCGCAGAATCTCTGCTGGGTACTGTCGCGGGCGTCACTGGAAATGGCGCGGTACCCCGAACTCGGTGAGGAGATTCAAATCGTCACCTGGCCGGAAAAAGCCCGGCACACGGTGTTCCCCAGAATGTATATGTTCTTTGATGCGAACGGAAATCTGTACGGGCGGGCTGCCAGCCTCTGGGTTCTGATGGATATCGAAACCAGGCAGATGGTGCATCCCGCCGCCCGCGGCCTTTCGATGCCGGAAGTGGCGGGCCTGGAAGGAGCGCTGCCGATTCCCGGCGGCCTGTGCAAAATGGACGGCGCGGAAGAAACGCGCATAACCCGGTATCCGGTTTACACGGATCTGGATGTAAACGGCCACGTCAACAACGCCAAATACATCGACTGGCTGTCCAACGCGCTGCCGGTTCGCCGGCACCGCGAGGGCTGGTTCAGATCCATCCTGATCCACTATATGGCAGAGACCCTGCCCGATGAAGCCGTCGAACTGACGCTGTCACAAAAAGAATCCACCGTCGCGCTGAGCGGAGCGCAGAAAGGGCAGATGCACTTTGCGCTGCGGGCCGTCTGGCAGGATAACGGAAAGGCCCCGCAATAGAGGCGGCTCCGGCAGCGCACGCAGAAGCCGGCAGGCGCGCCGGTTCCCGCTTTTGCCCCTTTTCCCCGCAAATAACAGCACAGGCGCCCGGCTGAGCCGGAGCGCCTGTGTGCTTTCTTACGGTTCCGACAAGGACCCGGACAACGGATCTGCCCGCCAGCGAATCGCAGGATCCGTCCGCCGCAGCGGGCCTCAGAACAGTCCGACGATCTTTCCGTCGCTCGTGACGTCGATGTTCTCCGCCGCCGGCACTTTCGGAAGGCCGGGCATTGTCATGATGTCGCCGGTCAGCGCGACGATGAAGCCGGCACCGGCGCTTACCTTGAGGTTGCGCACGGTAACGGTGAAATCGTCGGGCGCGCCCAGCAGCTTCGGATCGTCGGAAAAACTGTATTGCGTTTTGGCAATGCATACCGGCAGATTCCCGTAGCCCTGGTTGGTGAGTTCCCTGGCCTGCTTTGCCGCCTGCGGGGTCAGCAGCACGTCCGATCCGCGATAGACCCGGGTGACGATCGCGCGCAGCTTGTCTTCGATCGGCAGTTCCGTATCGTAGGCAAAGCGGAAATCGGCGGGCTCGTCCATCGCCGCGACGACGCTGCGCGCCAATTCCTCGCCGCCCTGGCCGCCCTTTGCCCAGACTTCGCTGAGCGCGCATCTGGCGCCGGCTTCCCTGCAGGCGCTGATCACCAGTTCGAGCTCCGCTTCCGTATCCTGCGGGAAGCGGTTTACCGCCACGCATACCGGAAGGCCGAACACGTTTTTCATGTTGTCGATATGCCTGAGCAGATTGGGAAGCCCCTTGCGAAGCGCTTCCATGTTTTCCTCTTTCAGGGTTTCCTTAGAGGCGCCGCCGTGCAGCTTCAGCGCGCGGACGGTGCCGACCACGACCACCGCGTCCGGGCGCATGCCGCTGTACCGGCATTTGATGTCCAGGAACTTCTCGGCGCCGAGATCTCCGCCGAAGCCTGCTTCGGTGACGACATAATCGCCGCATTTGCGCGCCAGGCGCGTCGCCATCACCGAATTGCAGCCGTGGGCAATGTTGGCGAACGGGCCGCCGTGGACAAATGCGGGCGTTCCTTCCAGCGTCTGAACGAGATTGGGTTTGATTGCGTCCTTCAAAAGCGCGGTCATCGCGCCCGCGGCTTTCAGATCCCCGGCCGTTACCGGCTCCCCTGTCCAGGTATAAGCGACCACCATGCGGGAAAGGCGCGCTTTCAGATCCATCAGGTCGTTGGCCAGACAGAATACCGCCATCACTTCGCTCGCGACCGTAATATCGAAGCCGTCCTCCCGCGGGGTGCCGTTTGGCTTTCCGCCCAGCCCGTCCACAATGCTGCGCAGCTGCCGGTCGTTCATATCGACCGCGCGCCTCCAGATAACGCGGCGGGGGTCAATTCCCAGGCGGTTGCCCTGCTGAATATGATTGTCCAGCATCGCCGCCAGCAGGTTGTTCGCGGCGCCGATCGCGTGAAAGTCGCCGGTGAAATGGAGATTGATGTCCTCCATCGGAATCACCTGCGCGTATCCCCCGCCGGCGGCGCCGCCCTTGATGCCGAATACCGGGCCCAGAGAGGGCTCCCGCAAAGCGAGCACGGCCTTCCTGCCGATGCGGTTCAGCGCGTCGGCCAGGCCGATGGACGTGGTGGTTTTCCCTTCGCCCGCGCTGGTCGGCGTCATCGCGGTAACCAGGATCATCTTTCCGTCGGGCTTGTCTGCCAGAATCGCCGCCGGATCGATTTTCATTTTGTTTCGCCCGATCGGTTCCGTCAGTTCAAGCGGAATCCCGGCGCGTTTCGCGATTTCCTCCATCGGCAGCGGCCTTGCCGCCTGGGCGATCTCAATGTCTGTCAGCATGGTGTGTGTGCCCTCCTCCCGGGTCGCTGTGAACGGCACCGCTGGTGACTCGATCCGGCATCGAGCGGTTACGGCGTCATGCGCGGCCGACGCTTCCGAGGGGTATTTGGCTGCAAACCGGTCGGATGCGGGCGCCGCAGCAGGCTTTGCCGGACTGTGCGGTGCTGCTTTTGCTGCATTTCCATCATATCATAGAAATGTCAGGCAAAGAGGCGATTTTTGTAAAACAGAAGAACAGTTTCTGTGCGGTTTGAATTGCCGTGCTTACCGTATGTATATCCGCCGTGCAGGACCGGAAGCGCGGCAGAAAGGCGTTCCCCACGCAGATCGCTGAAGGCGCGAAGTCCGCCGGCCCCGCAAATGCGCTCGCGCTCCGGCCGCGGGTGCGCCGGAAGATCATCCGTTAATTCCCGACATCGTCAGCAGTTTAACAAATCCGCTCCAAAAACCATGAATATCGTTCGTCCTTTTATGCGATTCGACTGAGTATTAAATCATCGAATCCGTTCGGCATATCGATTGACAAACGGGGTTAACCGCTATATAATGAAACTGATGATCATATAAGGGACGTGTCGGCGGGCGGATGCGCTTCCGCCGCGTCAGGCGGGTCCCGGGCGGGGCCACAACACAGGGAAAGGAGTAGGCGCACGGGGTGCGCCGTACAGCAAAGATGGAAGATCAAAAGTACATTGACGAGTTGGTTGCACGCTCAAGAGAGGCCGGCAAGGTACTGGAGGACTACACGCAGGAACAGGTCGATGAGATCGTAAAAGCTCTTGCCCGCACGATTTTCGATCACGCGGAACCGCTGGCGAAGATGGCCGCGGAAGAAACCCGCATGGGCGTTTACGAAGACAAGATCAAGAAGAACCAGGGCAAGGCCCGGATCATCTGGAACAGTCTGCGCGGCAAAAAATCCGTCGGCATCATCGAGGAGTGCCCGGAGCAGGGAATCGTCAAGGTCGCAAAGCCGATGGGCGTAGTGTGCGCCGTCATGCCGTGCACCAACCCGATCGTAACGCCGATGAGCAACGCGATGTTCGCCATCAAGTGCCGCGATACCATCATCGTTGCGCCGCATCCGCGTTCCAAGCAGTGCACGCTGGAAGTCAAGCGCCTGTTTGACATCGAGTTCGAGCGTCTCGGCGTTCCGAAGGACGTATTCCTCGTCACCGAAGAGCCGTCCATCGACCGGACCAAGCTGCTGATGCAGACCTGCGACGTGGTCATCGCGACCGGCGGCATGGGCATGGTCAAATCCGCCTATTCCAGCGGCAAACCCAGCTACGGCGTCGGCGCGGGCAATGTACAGGGTCTGTACGACGACGATATCGACGTAAAGACGGCTTCCGCGAAGGCGATCGCCAGCCGCATCTTCGACAACGGCATCATCTGCTCCGGCGACCAGACGATCATCGCACCGAAGAGCATCTACAAAGACCTGATTGCGGCGTTTGTCGCACAGGGCGCTTTCTATGTCGACGATCCGGAGCAGGTTAAGAAGGCGACAGACGCGCTGTTCCCGAACGGCGTGATGAACAAAGCGCTCGTCGGCCAGAGCGTCGCCAAAGTGGCGGACGCCATGGGCCTCGCGATTCCCGCGGGCACCAAGCTGATCATCCTGAAGGCGGACGGCTGCGGCAAGGGCCACCTGCTGAGCGAGGAAAAGATGTGCCCGGTCATGAGCGCCTACGAATTCGACACGTGGGAAGAGGGCGTTGCCATCGCCAAGGCCAATCTGTTGGTGGAAGGCGCCGGACACTCCGTATCCATTCAGTCGAACAACAAAGAGCACATCACCTACGCCGGGCTGCATCTGCCGGTCAGCCGCGTGCTGGTCAACCAGATCTGCGCCACGATGAACGGCGGTGCCTTCACCAACGCGCTGTCCCCGACCACGACGCTGGGCTGCGGCAGCTGGGGCAACAACTCGGTCAGTGAAAACCTGACGTACTACCACCTGATGAACGTTTCCCGTATCGCATACGAGATGAAGGATTGGAAGCAGCCCTCCGATGAGGAAATCTGGAAATAATCCGTTTCTCATCTCCGGAGGCCGCCGCTGATCCGGCAGCTGAAATGCTGTCACAAAGTTACTCCGACGGACTATGAATGCTGAAGCCCCGCGCGCCTTGTCAAGCCGAATTCGCAGCCGCAAATCCGTACTTTCTCATCCGCGCAGGGCTTTTTGCATCCGTCCGGCATCATTTGAATCTGGCAAAGGAGCTTGGACATGGTTAAAGATATGGGAGATCTTACCGGGCGCGTCGCCATCGTCACCGGCGCGGCCGGCGGAATCGGCCGGGCCGTGTGCGAAACGCTGGCAATGCACGGTGCGATCATCGCCGGCGCCGACATGAACCAGGAGGGACTGAACGAAACGATCCGGCTGGTCGAAGAGGCCGGCGGGCAGATGTCCGGCTTCCCTCTCAACGTGATGGAGCTCTCATCGGTGCAGGAAATGATGAAATCCGTCGATGAGAAATACGGGCACATCGATATTCTCGTCAACGTAGCCGGCATTCTCAGCGGCGCCCGTTACGACGAAGTCACCACCGAAATGTGGGACAAAATGATCGACATCAACCTGCGCGGCTACCATTACTGCAACCAGTCTGTGGTGCCGTATATGGCCAAAAACGGCGGCGGATCGGTCGTGAGCATTTCTTCTCAGGCAGGTCAGGTCGGGGGCTGGCTCGGTTCCGTCGCGTATTCCGCATCCAAAGGAGGAATTCTGGCCCTGACGAAGGGCTATGCCCGGCAGACCCAGCAGTATCACATCCGCTTTAACGACGTGGCTCCCGGCAGGATGCTCACCCCGATGACCGCGGCGCGCGGCGACAAGCCGGAGGGCATTCCGGTAGGCCGTCTGGGAACCGCGCAGGATGTGGCCAACGCGGTCTATTTCCTGGCAAGCGATCTGTCCGCGTTCGTCGACGGAACCTGCATCGACGTCAACGGCGGCGAATTCATGCGCAGCTGATTTGTTGGTGATTCCCGTTCACGGGAGGAAGCATATTTCGAACCCTACACATTAAGGAGGTACTGACATGAAGAAGTTTCTGAAGCTGGTTGTTCTTTCGGCATTGATCGTTTCGATGCTCGCGACCGCCATGACCGCTTTCGCCTACGAAGTCGTATCCGGCGAGCCCACGAAGGTAGCGATCGAAGCGGTAAACGAAGCCCTTGCGGCTGCCGAAGGCGCCGGTCTGCCCGATGCTTCCGGCGATCCTGCCAAGAAGATCATCTTCTCCGGCAGTTCCTTCCAGGCGATGAGCGAAGCCGAAGAGCTCTGGAAATTCATGGTGGAATCCATGACCGGCGGCTCCATTCAGATCGACTGGCATCCCTGGAACGAACTCGGCCCGGACCTCGACGTCGTGACCAATACCCAGTTCGGCGACATCGGCATGGGCATCACTTCGCCGGCCCCGATCACCTCCATGCTCCCGAACCTTTCGATCTTTGACAGCCTCTATGTCATCACCGATCAGCAGCTCGCCTACGACGTGATGGACGGCGAAATCGGCCAGCAGATCGAAAAGGACTTCGAGGCCTCCGGCCTGAAGATCCTGATGTGGTGCGAGAACGGCTTCCGTGAACTGACCTGCAACGTGGATGTCACGGGTCTGGACAGCCTCAAGGGCATGAAGATCCGCACGATGGAGAACAAGCTGCAGATGGCCGGCTGGTCCGCGCTGGGCACCAACCCGACTCCGATGGCCTTCAGCGAAGTCTTCACGGCGCTGCAGCAGGGCGCGGTGGACGCTCAGGAAAACCCGCTGGGCCTGATCGACTCCAACAGCTTCATGGATGTCTGCAGCTATCTGGTGATGAGCAATCACAACTACACCCCGATGATCGTCTTCATGAACCTGGATCTGTGGAACAGCCTGTCTGACAATCAGAAGGCAGTCATCGAATACACCAACGAATACGTGACCAAGTGGGAACGCGATTACAACCTCTCCAACAACCAGGCGATTCTCGAAAAGTTCAAGAGCAACGGAATCAACGTGATCGAGCCCGACAAGGAGCTGCTTGACTCCTTCAAGAGCGCCGTGGAGAGCGCCGGTGTCTACGATCAGGTCAAGGCCGCCATGGCCAATCCCGAGCTGTTCGACAAGCTGCTCGAAATGGCCGCCTGATTCCGGATTCGGCTTTCATCCTGAGGGGCGTGCCGTGCCGCAAAGCGGCGCGCCCCTTTTCCGCACAAAGGAGGGAACGCCTTGAAAAAAGCACTCAAGTGGCTGGACGACAATCTGGAGATGTACATCTGCATCGTGCTCCTTTCGCTGTTCGCTGTCATTCTGTTCATCCAGGTCATAGCGCGCTATGTGTTCAACAATTCGCTGTCGTGGTCCGAGGAGCTTGCCCGGTATCTGTTCATCTGGCTGGTTTTCATCGGCATCAGCTACGGCGCCAAGCAGATGAAGCACCTGCGCATCGACGTGTTCCTGAACATCTTCCCGAAGAAGATCCGGCCGTACATTATGGTCCTTTCGGAAATCATCGTACTGGTATTCGCGGGCATCGTGTTCTATTCCGCGGTCACCACGGTCAGCAAATACATGAAAATCCATATGGCCTCGCCGGCCATCGGCGTGCCGTTGTGGGTGGTGCATTCCTCAGCCATTGTCGGCTACTGCCTGACCTTCATCCGGCAGATCCAGGCAATCAGAACCCGCATCATCCAGATCCGGCATCCTGAACTCGACGAAACCGCGCAGGAGGCCGTCGCAAAAGAGGAGGTGACCGCGAAATGATTGCCGCTGTACTGTTCATCTCTCTGTTCGTTTTCCTGATTCTGGGAGTTCCGGTCGGCTTCTCGCTCGGCATCTCCGCGCTGTGCGGCATCATCGCCGGCGGCACCCAATCGATCGGCTACCTGTCCCAGACAATGGTCGCCGGCTGCGATTCTTTCCCGATCCTGGCCGTTCCGCTTTTCATCCTGGCGGGCGAAATGATGGGCGGCGGCGGCGTTTCCCGCCGCATTCTGGACGTCTTCAAAGCCTCATTCGGGAGATTCTACGGCGGCCTGGCCATCTGCACGGTGGCGTTCTGTATGTTCTTCGCTGCGGTATCCGGTTCCGGTCCCGCGACCGTCGCCGCCGTCGGCGCAATGGTGGTTCCGACGATGCTTGCGGAAGGGTACGACAAATCCTTTACGCTGGCCCTGATCGCCTGCGCAGGAGGCATCGGCGTCATCATACCGCCTTCGATTCCAATGGTCTTCTACGGCACATCGACCGGCGCATCGATCGGCAACCTGTTCATGGCCGGTATGCTGCCGGGCATCCTGATCGGTCTGTGCCTGATCGGCTACTGCTACTACGAGGGCAGGAAGCACGGCTGGCGCAACACCGATACCGAGTTTTCCTGGAAAAAGCTCGGCAAGGCGGTCTGGGACGGCAAATGGGCTCTGCTGGATCCGTTCATCATTCTGGGCGGCATTTATTCCGGCATCTTTACCCCCACGGAAGCCGCGGCCGTCGCCTGCGTCTACGGCCTGTTCTGCGGCGCGGTGATTTACCGCGAACTGAACTTCAAAAAACTGATCGAGGTGCTGAAGGGAGCCGTTTCCACAACCGGCACCACAATGCTGATCGTCGGTGCGGCTACGGCCTTCGCCAAGATTCTGTCGATTACCGGAACGCCCACCGCGGTCGCAAACGCAATCTCTGCGGTGTCCAACAGCAAGATCCTGATCCTGATGCTGATCAATATCCTGCTGCTGATCGTCGGCTGCTTCATGGATACGACGCCCGCAATGCTGATTCTGGCGCCGATCCTGATGCCGATCGCCACAGCGCTGGGCGTGGACATCATCCATTTCGGTATCATCATGGTGGTCAACCTGGCCATCGGCTTTATCACACCGCCGCTTGGCATCAACCTGTTTGTCTCTGCAAGGGTAGGTGATGAGCCGCTCGGGGTGGTCATCAAGGGAATCATACCGTTTATCATTATCATGCTCATCGATCTGATTCTGATAACCTATGTCCCTGCCATCTCGATGACCCTCGTGCACATGATCACAGGGCGCTGACGCGCCTGACGGGAAGCGGCGATTCGCGGCCGCTTCCCGTTGTCTTTCCCCCCAAAAGGAGGATCCCTGATGAAAGTGTACAACAGTCCGCTTCAGGAAGCAGCGGAACGATGGCCCCAGACACAGCTGTGGAACGATTCCTGCGGTATGGCGGATCTGGATCTCGCGCTATCCAGCGGCGCGTGCGGCGCAACATCCAATCCGGTGATCGTGGGCAACGTGCTGCGGCGTGAAATGCATCTGTGGAAGGATCGCCTGGAGGACCTGATTCACCGGGAAATGGCCGGCGCGACGGAAGACGAACTGTGCTGGGCGATCATGAAAGAAGCCGGCAGAAAGGGCGCGGACAGGCTGCTGCCGCTGTTTGAAGAGACCGGGGGCGTCAAAGGCTGGCAGGCCATGCAGGTGGATCCGGATTATTTCCGCAGTGCGGAAAAAACGGTTGCTCACGCGCGCGAACTGTCCTCGCTGTCAAAGAATATTCTGATCAAAATGCCCGTTTCCACGGCGGGCATCCAGGCCCTGGAGGACTGCGTATTCGAAGGAATCTCCGTGAACGGCACCGTGTGCTTCGGCATTCCCCAGGCGATCGCCGTGGCGGAAGCCGTCGAGCGCGGCTTTCGCAGGCGCGAAGCCCTCGGGCTGCCCGTCGAAGGCATCCTGGGCAGCTGTACAATCATGACGGGCCGTCTGGACGACTACATGAAGCGGCTTGCGCAGGAACGCGAAACGCCGATTACGCAGGAATACCTGGATATGGCCGGCGAGGCGGTCTTCAAGAAAGCCTACCGGATATACCGCGAGCGGGGATACAGGGCAAAGCTGCTGGTGGCGAACAACAACAGCCACTTCCTCTGGAGCCGGTTCCTGGGCGGCGACCTGCTGATGACCGTCAATCCGCTGTGGTGCCGGCGAATGGAAGGCGCGCGCCTGCCGCTGCGCGAAACCATCGACGAGCAGGTGGATCCTCTGATCGTCGGGGAATTGCTGGACAAATTCCCCGAATTCCGCAGCGTGTATCAGGAAGACGGCCTCAGCGTCTCCGAGTTCAATCATTACGGCGCGTTCATCCATACGATGAACGAGTTCCTGACCGGCTGCGACGGATTCCTCGGCTACCTGCGCTCATTCCTGCTTGCCTGACCGCCGAAAAGCGCCCGGCCGGCCGGCGAAGGCTCCAGATCCGGTCTCGCGGGCATCACGAAGAACGACAGAAAGGGCGGATATCACGACATGAAAGCACTGGTCAAATATGAAATGAAACCCCACGCGCTGGAAATCCGGGATATCCCGATCCCCGAGCCGGGTCCCGGCCAGATTCGCGTGAAGGTGGAATATGCGGGCATTTGCGGTTCGGACCTTCATATCTACCACAACAGCATCGCGATTACGACCCGGCCGCCGGTGGTTGTCGGCCATGAATTCTCCGGTTTTGTGGACAAGGTCGGAAGCGGCGTTCAGGGCTGGAAGGAAGGCGACCGCATCGTTGCGGAGGCGGTTTATCACCGGTGCGGCGTATGCAAATACTGCCGCACGGGCAAATACAACCTTTGCCTGGACAAGCTCAGCTTCGGTTACGTCTACAACGGCTGTTTTGAACGCTACACGATCGTCGAGGACTACAATGCGCATCATCTGCCCGACGACATCGACATGATTTCAGGCGCGATGATCGAACCGATGGCCTGCGTCGCCCGGGGTATCTACGACCAGTGTCATCTGGAAGCCGGATTCACGGTTCTGGTTTCCGGCCCCGGCCCGATCGGGCTGATGGCGACGCAGATCGCGAAAGCGGAGGGCTGTGAGGTCATCGTCACCGGCACCGGCGTCGACGAGGAGCGTCTGGCCATCGCAAAGCAGCTCGGCATCGACCATGCGGTGAACATCGAGAAGGAGAACCTGAAGGAACTGGTGGATTCCCTGACCGACGGCTACGGCGTGGACGCTGTTCTCGAATGCTCCGGCTCTCAGGCCGGCATCAACAGCGGGCTTTCGCTGGTGCGCAAATGCGGCTGGTTCGTGATGATCGCGCTGGCAGGGCGGCCGATCACCTTCGACATTGAAGCGATGAATTACAAGGAGCTTCACTTCTCCGGCTCCATCGCCTCCACCTACAGCAATTGGGAGAAATGCCTGTGGCTGCTGCACCACAGGAAGGTTCAGCTGGCGCCGCTCGCCACCGGCATCTACAGGCTGGACGACTGGAAGCAGGCCTTTGAGGACATGGAAAACAAGAAGGGGCTGAAGCTTCTGTTCAAGCCGGAAGACGACTGATACTGCTTTCCATCCAAAACATCGTTCTGGATGGAAGAACGCGCGCCGGATCCCTTCATTCCCGGCACAAAACAGGCTGTTTCCGGATGGCTGACAGAACCCGGAAACAGCCTGCTTTCATGTCGTACAGCGTTTTATTTGCACTCGGGCACGATGAACGGACAGGTTCCCGTTTCGATGACGTCGATCGCATTCCGGGCGGCCATCAGGCTCATTTTGCTTGAAGCTTCCATCGTCGCCGCGCCGGCATGCGGGGTCAGGATGCAGTTGGGAAGCTCGCACAATTTGCTGTCCGTAGCCGGCTCGGTGACCGACACATCCAGCCCGGCCGCATATATCTCCCCGCTCTTCAGCGCGTCGTAAAGGGCGTCCTCGTCGATGATGCCGCCGCGCGCGGTGTTGACGATGACAGCGGTTTTCTTCATTGCCGCGAACTGCGCCGCCCCGAACATGTTGCGGGTGCTCTCGTTCAGATTCGCGTGAATCGTGATGAAATCCGCCTGTTCCACGATGGTTTCAAGATCGGTAAACTTTGCGCCGATCTCCGCGGCAAACGCTTCGTCCTGATAGTATGCGTCGTACAAAAGCACGTTCATGCGGAATCCCTTGCACCGCATGGCCACTCCCTTGCCGATTCGTCCTGCGCCGATGATGCCCACCGTCTTTTCGAACATTTCCACGCCGGAAGGCCGCACGGCGCTGCCGGCCTTCACAGAAGCGTCCATCAGCGGGATGTTTCTGGCGCAGGCGAGCATCAGCGCCACCGCGAGGTCCGCAACCGAATCGCCGTTCGCGCCGGGGGTGATGGCAACCGGCACGCCGGCACGCTTTGCGGCCGCCAGATCCACTTTGTCGTATCCGACGCCGTAACGGGAAATCACCTTCAGCGACCGCGCGCTTTCGATCATCTCCGCCGTGTATTCTTCCAGCCCGGCAATGACGCCCACCGCATCGGGAAGCTCGTTTTTCAGGTCCTCCGCGAGCGAGTGCTCCGGATACGGCAATTTGATGACTTCGAATCCGTGTGCCTCCAGCAGGTCCTTCGCTTTGGAATCGGTCTTCCCGAACGACCTCGCCGTAACAAGAATCTTCCTGCTCATTGAATCCTCCAATCGAAATCGTCCGCTTCAGCCGCGGCACTTCTGATAGCATTCCAGGTAACGCTGATACTTCACCATGAATTTTTCCCGGCTGGCCGGGTTCGGCCTGATCGTCCGAACCACCTGCGGCCGGTAATCCGATACGCTCTTCAGGATCCCAGCCGCTTCCATGCCCAGCACGATGCCGCCCAGCAGGCTCCCCTGATCCACATTTGTCACCGACATTTCAATGCCGAAGATGTCCGCGCACATCTGCGTCCAGGCGGGCGATTTCAGGATGCCGCCGGACAGCATCACCTGCTTCGGCAGCGGATTCACCGCCGTCAGCGACTGATAGCACTGGAACAGGTTGAACAGGACGCCCTCCTGCACCGCGAGGTACAGGTCGCTGGCCGTGTGCTCCTCCTTCACGTACTGGAACCCGCCCAGCCTGTCATCGTTCCAGCCCGGACACCGTTCGCCGGTCAGGAACGGAAGAAAAACCGGCGTGGTTTCCCGGTCGGTGATGCCTTCCTCGATTTCCTGATAGGATGTTCCCTTCGGGAAGAGCCTCTTTTTCGCCCAGTCCGTGCAGATACAGCAGCCGTTGGTGGCCGCGCCGGACAGATACCCCTTCGGCGAGAGATAGCACCAGGTAGAAGGCTCCTCGGGAATCAGCGCCTCCCGGGTGGAAAGCCGGAGCGCGCCGCTGGTGCCCACGGAAAAGGTCATAATGCCTTCCCTGGCCGCGCCGGCGCCGATCTGGTTCGAGCCGCCGTCGGAATTGGTCGGCAGCACCGGGATGCCGCTTTTCACGCCCAGGATTTCCGCCGCTTCCTTTACCAGCGGAAACGTAATCTCCGAATCGATCAATTCGCTCAGCTGCCAGGTCTCCACGCCCATTTCACGCAGGCCGTCCCAGTTGTACTCCCTGGCATGGACGTCCAGGAGCCCGTCGCCGGACGCCAGGCAGCGGGTGGATTTTCTGTTCCCGGTCATGTGGAACGTATTGTACGCTCCCTGGCTCATCAGATAGCAGTCCGCAACCGGCAGCCCCATGCGCTTCATCATTTCGATCTTGAAAAACGGGTAGATCGCGTTCACCATGCATCCCGACGTATGGTAGTACTCCTTCGTCCGCTTCTCGTTCCTTCGGATCTCGGTGCAAACGCCGGCCGCCCCGGTATGGCTCCAGTGATACACCGGGGACGCGGGTTCAAGGGACCTGTCCAGCAGGAACACGCTGTGCCATACACCGATCAGCGCGATCATTTCGATCCGGGACGCGGTATCCTCGCCCGGGTGCTTTTGATCCGCCTGCTCGATCAGCTCCCGGCCGGCGCGCAGCATCTGCTGATAGGTCTCCTCCGCCTGGCGGACCCGGTCGAAACGGGAATAATCGTTTTCGTATACGTGGGTCACGGAATCGAACGAAGCATCCCGCGTATCGTAAAGCATGGCCTTCGCCGAAGTGGTGCTCGCTTCCAGCGCCAGGATTTTCATTTGGCGCTCCTTGCCGCGTCGATCGCTTCGCGGGCCTGGCGGCACAGTGCGGTTATCCTGTCAAAATTGTGTGCGGCAATATCCGCTTTCGTGCAAACCCAGCTGCCGCCGACCGCCGCGATAAAGCTCTCGCGGATGTAATCCTGAATATTCTCCCCGTTCACGCCGCCGGTGGGCAGAAACTGCAGGCCCGGGAACGGCCCGGACAGGGCCTTCATGCCCTTTTGGCCGCCGTACACGTTGGCCGGGAAGAACTTGATGACGTTCAGGCCCCGTTTCTTCGCCGCCATGATCTCCGTCGGCGTGACGCATCCGGGCAGCACAGGAACCGAATGTTCCACGCAGTAATCCACCGTTTCCGGGTCGAATCCGGGCGAAACAATGAACTTCGCGCCGGCTTCCAGCGCTTCCTTGCACTGCTTAAGCGTGGTAACCGTACCGGCGCCCACCAGGATCTCCGGAACCTGCTGCGCCACCGCGCGAATCGCGTCCTTTGCCGCGGCCGTCCGGAAGGTGATTTCCATCGTATCGATTCCGCCGGCCAAAAGCGCCCTGGCCGTGGGAACCGCGTCGTTTGCGTCCTCGATCACAACCACCGGTACCAGCCCGCATGCCTTGCACCTTTCCATCGTATCCATCGCTCTTCCTCCATTCATTTCCATTCGTCTTTCCGCCATGTGCGGAATTCTCCGTACCGCCAAACAAAACACAGCGCAGCAAAGCGTTCGCTTCACTTTTATTATACTATAAAACCGGGCCGTTCGCACCTGTTTTTGGCAAGAAAATTCGTATTTTCGGTTGACATCGGCGAACCGGCATGGTATTCTGCAATCAGCACAATGCATCGGCGAACAGGAGGCGGACTATGGCAAAGAAGATCGTCGTGGTTTCACAGGCACTGAAGGACCGTCATTACGAAAAGATTCAATCCCTCGCAGGCCGCTACGGGTATTCGGTGGAACGCTTTGAACACGCGCGGGACGCGCTGGAAGCCGTGCGGGACGCGGAAATCGTTTACGGTTTCGGCACAAGCCTCGCCAAGGCGGCCGTCGAGGCAAAATGGATCTGCACGTCGAGCGCGGGCGTCGATCCCTATATGGCGCCGGGCGTCTTTTCTTCGGACGAGGTGCTGTTCACGAATTCAGCCGGAGCATACGGGGTCACCATATCGGAGCACATCGTCATGACCGCGCTGGAACTGATGCGCCGGCAGATGGAATACAGAAAAATCGTCGAAAAGCACGAATGGTTCCGGGCTTTGCCCGTTCGTTCCATCTGCGGAAGCCGCGTGACCATCCTGGGCACCGGCGACATCGGCCGGCATGCCGCGAAGCGCATGCGCGGGTTCGATCCGGCTTCGATCACCGGCGTCAGCCGTTCCGGCAAAGCGGACGCAATGCTGTTCGACCGCGCGCTGCCTCAAACCCGGGTCGACGAAATTCTCCCCGAAACGGACCTGCTGGTAATGGCGCTGCCGGGCACGAAGGAAACCGTGCGCTTTATCGACGCGCGAAGGCTGGCTCTTTTGCCGGAAACCGCGTATCTGGTCAACGTGGGAAGAGGTTCTTCGCTGGATCAGAACGCGCTGTGCGACTGCCTGCGCGCCGGAAAGCTGGCCGGCGCCGCGCTGGACGTGTTCGAAACAGAACCCATTCCGCCGGAGGATCCGATCTGGGATTGCCCGAACCTGCTGATCACCCCGCACGTTGCCGGCAACATGACGCTGGGATATACGCTCGAGAAGACCTTCGAGATGTTCTATGAGGACCTTGACAACTACCTGAACGGCCGCCCGCTGCACCATCTGGTGAACCGGAAGCTGGGGTACTGATACCGTTTTCCGTCCAAAACACCGTTTGGGATGGCAGGACGCGTGGATGTGCCTCTGCCGTCTCATACGATTCCGTACGGCCTGAGGTAAATAAATGCCCATCAAAGAGGTGCATATTTGGAACGACATCAGTATGACAGCCTGCCCGCATCCTGCGACAAAAAAACCGCTCCCTTTCGGGAGCGGTCTTTTTGTACGGAGATCAGCCCAGCAGGCCGTTCTCTTTGATGTAATCCGCGGTCAGCATGCTGACGCCGGTGTCCACATCTTCGAACTCGGTGGTGCCGTTGGTCAGGTACTCAACGGCAACCTTGATGCCCTCATAACCCATGTTGTAGGGATTCTGCGCGGTGGTGGCAACCAGCTTGCCGTCCACGACCAGCTGCAGGATGGCATCGGATTTGTCGAAGCCAACGCCCAGCACGGTGCTGCCTTCTTCAGCGGCAATGGCATTGCCGGTGCCGACGGTCGCGCCCTCGTTGCAGCCAAACAGGCCGACAACGCCCTGGGTGATGAAGTTGGTCGCGATTTCCTGGGACTTCGCGGCATCGCCTTCGCCGTACTGAGTCTCGAGGATTTCGAACGCGGTGTCCGCGAAAACCTCGCGGAAGCCGTTCTCGCGGTACTGGGTGGAAACGGTGGAGGTGTTGATGTTCACGATGCCGATCTTGCCCTCGGTGACGCCGGCTTCTTCCAGAGCGGCCAGCAGCGTACGGGCAGCCATGCGGCCCGCTTCGGTGTTATCGGTGGCCAGGGTGCACAGCGCGACAGGGCTGTTGGCGGGCGAGTCGACGTAGACGAACTTCACGCCGTCCGCGTCGTACTGCTCGATGGTGGCAACCTCGGTCTCCGGGCCGTTGGAGGCCAGCAGGATGACGTCGGCATTGTCCGCATAGGCGTTGTTGATGCACTCGATCTGCGCGGCGTCGTTCTTGCCGACGGTCGGGCCGGTCCAGACGTAGCGGATGTCGACGCCGGCTTCCTTCGCTTCGGCGACGGCGTCCTCGGCGCCCTGGTTCACGGATACCCAGTGCATGTCTTCGAGGTCCATCGTGACCAGGTAGATGGTGTACTGCTCAGCCAGAGCAGCGGTGCCCAGGACCATAACCAGGGCGAGAAGCAGTGCGAACAGTTTCTTCATGATTCTGTTCCTCCTTTAATATTCTTAAAGCGCACGGAGCGCTTTAATTCGGATCATTTCTTCCGGCGGCCGATCATGCCGGTGCGGCGGATGACGTCCAGCAGCACGCATACGATGACGATCAGGCCGACGACGACGTTTTTCAATCCCACCTGCGTGCCGATCATCTGCAGGCCGTTGTCCATCGCCGCCCAGACGCTGGCGCCCACCAGCACGCCGGACAGGATGCCGGTGCCGCCCATCGTGGAGATTCCGCCGATAACGCTCGCCGCGACCGCGTAGGTTTCATAGGACATGCCGGCGTTCGTCGTGCCGGTGCTGGTTTGCGAGCATACGATCAGGCCCAGTACAAACGCGCAGAAGGACGATACCAGATACGCTTTGATGATCGTCATCGCCACGTTGACGCCGGACAGCTTCGCGGCCTCCGTATTGGAGCCCACCGCGTAGAGATGGCGGCCGGTGCGGGTATATGCCAGAATGAAGTTGAAGATCACCCACAGGATCAGCGCGATCCAGAAGGTGTTGAACACCCCAAGCGTTTTCTGATAATAGAAGATGTTCGTCATCGTCTTGGCGGCCGCGCCGAACTTCGCGCCGGTGATGCCGTCGGTGTTCATGTTGTTGTTCACCAGCTGCGCCACGCCGCGGCAGATGGTTTGCGTGCCCAGCGTCGCGACAAACGGCGGAAGCTTGAAATATGCGACCAGGCTTCCGTTGAGCACGCCCGTCGCCAGGCAGGCGACCAGCGCCACCAGAACGGCCGGGACGGGATGCGCGCCGTTGCAGATCAGCGTCGCGATGATCATGCAGCTCATGCCCACGACGGAGCCGATCGAAAGGTCGATGTTCGCGGTAATCAGCACGTAGCCTTGGCCGATGCCGATGATGATCCACGGCGCGATCTGCCTGAGCAGGTTCGGCAGGTTGCGCTTTCCGAGAAAGCTGGGATTGATGAAGTTAAAGATCACGCACAGGATCACCAGGCCGATCGAAACGGTGACCACCTGGCCGACGCCGCGGGCGGAGAGGACCTTTTTGACCGGGTTCTGCTTCTTTTCTTCCATCGGAATCGTCGCTCCTTTCAATTGTGCGCCTGCTGCGGCATCTGGTCCGCGGTCAGCTTGTTTTCAAAGCGCGTCGCCATCTCCAGAATCTTCTCCTGCGTGGCCTCCTCAATATCGAGTTCCCCGGTGATCCTGCCGTCGCACATCACGATGATGCGGTCGGCGATGCCCAGCACCTCCGGCATTTCCGAGGAGACGAAGATCACGGAGATGCCCCGCTGCTTGAGCTGGTTCATCAGGTTGTAGATTTCAACCTTCGCCGCGACGTCGATGCCGCGCGTCGGCTCGTCGAAGATGATCACGCGGCTCTCCCGGGCCAGCCATTTGCTCACCACCAGCTTCTGCTGGTTTCCGCCCGAAAGGCTGCCCGCGTCCACTTCGTCGTTGGGCATTTTGATTTCGAATTCCTTCTTGGCCTTGGCGACCATTTCCGTGACCTTCCGGCGGTTGACCACGCCGCCCTTGCCGGAGCTGATGTCCAGGTTCGGAAGCTCGATGTTCGAACGGATCGACAGCTTGGTGCACAGCCCGTCGCGCTTGCGGTCCTCCGGTGCCAGCACCACGCCCTGACGGATCGCGTCCATCGGCTTGTTGATTTTGATTTCCCTCCCGTCCAGGAAGAACTGGCCGGATTCCCTGGGATCCACGCCGAAAATCGCGCGGGTGGTTTCGGTGCGCCCCGCGCCCATCAGTCCGGCGAAGCCCAGAATTTCGCCTTCATACGAAGTGAAGCTCACGTCGCGCACCATGCGCCCGGCGTTCAGGTTCCGGACCTCGAAGATCGGCTTCCCCTTTTGGCATTGCACGCGCGGGAACTTTTCCTTGATTTCCCGGCCCACCATATGGGAGATGATGGTGGACATGTCCATATCCCGGAAATCGCCTTCGGTGATGTATTTGCCGTCCCGCATGATGGTCACGCGGTCGACGATGTGCTGCAATTCTTCAAGGCGTGGCGGCTGTACACGATGCCCTTGCCCTCGCTGCGCAGCTGCCGAATGATGCGGAACATCTCTTCGATTTCCTTTTCCGTCAGCGCCGACGTCGGCTCGTCCATAATCAGGATGCGGGCGTTGGTGGACAGCGCCTTGGCGATTTCCACCATCTGCTGCATCGACACTTTCAGGGTTCCTACAATCGTCGTCGGCGCGAGGTTGATCGACAGGGAGCCCAGGATTTTCGCCGCTTCCTCGTTCATTTCGCGCTGCGAGAGCACCAGGCCCTTCTTCCGCTCGCGTCCGAGGAACATATTCTCTGCCACCGTCAGGTGCTGGCACATGTTCAGCTCCTGGTGAATGATCGCCACGCCCAGCTCCTGCGCCTTTTTCGGGGTCATGTTTTCGACGGTTTCCCCGAAAATCCTGATCGTGCCGGAATCTTTCTGGTATACGCCGGAGAGGACCTTCATCAACGTGGACTTCCCGGCGCCGTTTTCCCCGAGCAGCGCCATGACTTCTCCCGATTTCAGGTGAAAGTGCACGTCATCCAGCGCCTTGACGCCGGGAAAGGACTTGTTGATGTGTTCAAGTTCAACGATGGTCTGGCCTTTGGTCTGCTCCATCAATCTCCACCATCCCTTTCGCCGGGTTTCTGGTTCCCCGCGCAGGACAATCCGCGTTCGCGCGGACACCTTCGCAGCGGACAGTGCCTATCCGATAAAAACAGGGCAGACATACAGCTGCCCTGCAAAGCCGTGTGCATTGGTAAAAGAACAGTTCCGTATATGTTAAATTATACGCTTGCGACTGCCCTTCTGTCAATACGTCAGGAGATCAGAAATCGATTTTATTTTCGATGTACGCGCAGAGCTCTTCGATCGGCACCATCTCCTGCTGCATGGAATCGCGGTCGCGCACCGTGACCTTGCCGGTTTCCAGCGTGTCGAAATCGATGGTCACGCACATCGGCGTGCCGATCTCGTCCTGGCGGCGGTAGCGCTTGCCGATCGAACCGGTTTCGTCGTAATCGACGCGGAATTTCTTCGCGAGCATCGCGTAAACCTCGCGGGCCTTGTCGCCCAGCTTGTTCTTCTGCAGCGGCAGCACGGCGGCCTTGAACGGCGCCAGCGCCGGATGCAGATGCAGCACGGTCCGGCTGTCTCCGCCCTCGAGCTCCTGCTCTTCGTAGGAGTCGCACAGGAAGGCCAGCACCAGCCGGTCCACGCCGACCGAGGGCTCGATGCAGTACGGCGTAAACCGCTCGCCGGTCGTCGGATCCAGGTAATCCAGCGCTTTGCCCGAGTGATTGGTATGCTGGGTCAGGTCGTAATCGGTACGGTCCGCCACGCCCCACAGTTCGCCCCAGCCGAACGGGAACAGGTATTCAAAGTCGGTGGTCGCCTTGGAATAGAAGGCCAGCTTGTCCTTCTCGTGATCGCGCAGCCGCAGGTGCTCCTCCTTCATGCCCAGAGACAGCAGCCAGTCGCGGCAGAACGCGCGCCAGTAATCAAACCACTCCAAATCCTCGCCGGGCTTGCAGAAGAATTCGAGTTCCATCTGTTCGAATTCGCGCACGCGGAAGATGAAGTTGCCGGGAGTGATTTCGTTGCGGAAGGACTTGCCGATCTGACAGATGCCGGCCGGCAGCTTTTTGCGGGTGGTGCGCATCGCGTTGTTGAAATTGACGAAAATGCCCTGCGCGGTTTCCGGGCGCAGATAGATTTCCGCGCCGGTGTCCTCGTTGACGCCCTGATGGGTCTTGAACATCAGATTGAACTGGCGGATGCCGGTAAAATCCTTCTTGCCGCAGACCGGGCAAACAATGTCGTGCTCCTGAATGTAGGTCTCCAGCTGCTGGTTCGTCCAGCCGTCGCCGGTCTCGGCGCCGCCGGTGAAATCCTCGATCAGCTTGTCCGCGCGGAAGCGCGCCTTGCAGGCCTTGCAGTCCATCAGAGGATCGTTGAAGCCGCCCACGTGGCCGGATGCCACCCAGACCTCGCGGTTCATCAGAATGGCGCAGTCCAGGCCCGTATTGTACGGGCATTCCTGCACAAACTTGCGCCACCATGCTCTCTTGATCGAGTTTTTGAATTCGACGCCCAGCGGGCCGTAATCCCACGTATTCGCAAGGCCGCCGTAGATTTCCGAACCGGAAAAGATGAAGCCCCTGTTTTTGCACAGCGCCACAAGTTTGTCCATCGTCAGTTCCGCCATAAATATCCCTCGATTCTCTAGAAATTTCATGATTGCCGATGGAACCAATGATAGCAAATTTCGTCTAAAGTATCACGGAATTCTTGTTAAATTCGGCTTGATCCGGCGGAAGTATGGAAATCATTCCCGCAGTATGGTATACTCAGTCTCATATTTCGGATCAGCCATAAGAGGGAAGAAGGAGATCGGGATGAAACGTATCATCGGGATTTTGCCTGCAATCGTTCTGCTGGCAGCGCTTCTGTGCCTGCCGGTGCAGGCCGCGCAAAGCGGCGAAACCAGTTTTCGCGCGCTTCTGGTCGGCATAGACAGCTATCAGAACAATCCGCTGGAGGGCTGCACGACGGACGCCGCCCGCATGGCAGCGACGCTGCAGACAGCCAACGAAGCAGGGGCCTTCTATCAGACGCCGGTCATCCGCACGAATCTGCAGTCCAGCGAAATCCTCGCCCTGTTCGACGAAATCGGAACATGGAGCGTGGATGAGGACGACATTACGACGCTGTATTTTGCCGGCTGCGGCTTCCTGAGCGACAAGGGCAACGCGGCGATCGTCGGAAAGGATTCCAAGATGATCGCGCTGAGCGAGCTCAAAGAATCCCTGGATCAGATCCCCGGGGTCAAGCTCCTGATCCTCGACTGCCGCTATACGGACAGCCTGATCGCGCAGGGGACGGACGCCGGAGCGGCGCTGGCGGATTACAACAGCGCGGTCGAAAGCGTTTTCGCGGACGCGTCCAGCGGATCCAATCCGATTTATGTTCTGAGCGCGGTAACGCTGGCGTCTTCCGAAACAGCGTACCTGAACGCCGGGGAAGCTCCCCGCGGTCTGGTGACCTGGGCACTGACCCGGGGCTGCGGTTACGATTACGATCAGGAAACGCCGCTGGACAGCCTGGCGGCCGACGCGAACAGCAACGATTCCGTATCGCTGAGCGAAGCCGCGGATTACATTCTCGATGCGGTCAACGATCTCAAGTCCGCCGGCAAAAAAGTCACCTGCAACGTGCGCGCCATCCCCTCGGGCAGCGCGTATCCGCTTTTGTCGCGCAGGGCGACGGCCGAAGTGCTGGAAGTGACGCTCGCCTCCGACGAAATCGATCTGCCCGCTGGCAAGACGACCCAGGTGGAAGCGACAACGCAGCCGGTCAACGCCTCTCTGCGTACCATCAACTGGACCAGCGACGACCAGTCCATCGCCACCATCGATGAAAACGGCGTGATCACAGGCGTCCGCCCCGGAACGGTGCGCATCGCGGCGACGACCGCCAACGGCCTGACCCGTTTCGCGACGGTCACCGTGCGCGACGTCAAATTTGTCGAATCGCTCGAGTTCGGCACTGCGCGGCTGACGCTCGGCGCGGGAGCGGAAATCGACCTGCCCCTGAAGGTGACCCCGGATTACGCCAACGAGGCCATTCGCTGGCAAACCGCGGATCCGTCGATTGCCACCGTGGACCAGTCCGGTCACGTGGTCATGCGTTCGACGGGCAACACCTATATTTCGGCTTATTCCGAAAACGGCGTGGAAGCCACTTGCTCCGTACAGGTCGTCGAAGCCGACCGCGTGGTTACCGATTTCAAGCTCAGCAAAACGGAAGTCGAGCTGTACGAAGGACAGACGTATCAGTTTGAAGCCGAGTGCAAGCCCGAAAACGCCGAGGACGTGTTCATCACCTATGTCTCCTCGGACGAAAGCGTCGTAACCGTGGACAGTTCGGACGTCGCCCACGGGATGGGCAAAGGCGAAGCCACGATCGTCGCCACAGCCTCCAGCGGCATCTCTAAGACGATTAAGGTGAAGGTCAAGGAAGCGACGATTTCCCTGGAAAAGAGCGCACTCAACCTGAGAAGCGGCAAGAAGGGCACGCTGAAAACCCGCATACAGCCCAAGGGCCAGGACGTCCTGGTCACCTGGACCAGCAGCGACGAGTCCGTCGCGACGGTGGAAAACGGCGTCGTCACCGCAGTGGCGTCCGGCGCCTGCACGATCACCGCCGCCATTCCCACCGGCGCCAGCGCGACGTGCAACGTCACCGTCGACGCGGTGATCGTCAAAAAGATCGCTGTCAAGCCGACCGAAGCGCGCATGGACATCGGCGCGCAGCGCAAGCTTGACATCAAGACGGAGCCGAAGCAGGTACCCGAAACCTCCCTCAACTGGACGAGCAGCAACCTCGAGGTGGTCACCGTGGACGGCGAAGGAAACGTAACGGCAGTCGCTTCCGGAACTGCCACCGTAAAGGTCACCGCCAACAGCGGCAAGAGCGCGTCCTGCAAAATCAAGGTGAATCCGATCGCGGTCACGGAAGTGAAGCTGAGCCAGAGCGAAGCTTCGCTGGTGGCCGATATGGAAGGCGAAAACAAAATCACGCTGGTCGCGGAAACCCTGCCTGAGGGCGCCGGCAACGGTTCTCTGAAATGGCGCAGCGACCATCCCGAAGTCGCCCGCGTCGACTCGATGGGCAACGTTACGGCCATCTCTCCCGGCAAGGCGGTGATCCGCGCGTCCGCGGCGGCAGGCAGCAAGGCGTTTGCGGTTTGCCAGGTGACGGTCGCACGGAACGGGGTTTCCAACAAGAAGCCGATCGTCGGCAATGCCCAGCAGCTGTACACCTCGGCCCGAAAGATCGGCTATCAGAGCCGTTCGCTCGTGATCGACCTCTGGTTCTCCAACCATACGAAGAAGGCGATCAAGGTTCCCGTCGCCGGGCAGATTCTGCTGACGCTGCAGGACGGCACCGAATTGCAGGTAAAGGAGATCAAAGGCGGTTCAAAGAAACTCCCCGCCGGCAAGAGCGGTCACATCGAATACAGGATCAACCTGAACAGTCACGCGGATTGGTCCGGCCTGGATCTGCGCGGAGCGACGGCGGAGCTGGTAACGGCAAGCGGCTCCACCGCGGCAGGCAAGGAGCCGGAGCCCGCTGAAACAGCGGCGCCGGATACCGGCGCGCCGGCCGAAACACCGGCCGCGGACGACGCCGCGCCGGAAGACGCGGATGCCGAAGGCCCCCTGCAGGACGACGGAGAATTCGATCTTTCCGCATTCGAGGATGCCGGCGAATCCGGCGACGAAGCGATCTACGAGGAATACGAGGGCCTGGTGGAGGACGCCGGGGACGACAGCGAGAACCTGTTCTGACGCAAACAAAACACGAAAGGATGCCGCGCCCGATTCCGGGCGCGGCATTGTTCAGCCCATGCGAACCCTGACATACATCGCGCAGCCGCAGGATGAAGGCCGGCTGATCCGCCTGATCGTGCGCGGCGGCATCGGCCTCTCACACAGACAGTTTTCCCGCGCGAAATACGCGAATTGCATCCTGCTCGACGGAGTTCCCGCACATGCGGATCAGGCGGTCCGCGCCGGACAGACGGTTTCCGTTCTTCTGGAGGACGCCGGCAGCGGTTCCGCGCCGGCAGAGGAAGAACCGGTCAGCGTCGTGTACGAGGACGAAGACCTTCTGGTCATCGACAAGGACGCGCCTCTCCCCTGCCAGAATTCCTCGCGCCAAAGCGGAAGCACGCTGGAAAAGCGCCTGTCCGCGCGCTACGGAGAAGCCTTCGTATTCCGGCCGGTCAATCGCCTGGACAAGGGCACCAGCGGGCTGATGCTGGCCGCGAAAAACGCCCACGCGCAGATGCTCTGCGCCAGGGAGCTGCACGCGGATATGGTGCGGGAATACCTCGCCGTGGTGGAAGGCACGCCGGAACCGGCCTGCGGCGTGATCGATGCGCCGATCGGCAAGGCGGACGGCGCGACGATCCGGCGGGAGGTGCGATGCGACGGCAAGCCCGCGAAAACGCATTACCGGGTTCTGGAAAGCGGCAGGCGCGCGCTCGTCCGGCTGCGTTTGGAAACCGGAAGGACGCATCAGATCCGGGTGCATCTGGCCAGCATCGGCCATCCGGTAACCGGAGATTTTCTGTACGGAAGCGAAATTGCCGAGCTTCCCGGCCGCTTCGCGCTGCACTCCGCTCATCTCGCGTTCGTCCACCCGATGCGCGGAATCCCGTTGGAATTCGATTCCCCGCTGCCGGCGGCGCTCGCCGCGCTGTACCGGCCTTCTCCCGAAGCGCAAACCGCGGAGCCGGAAGACCCTGTCCGATGAATCCGCCAGTCCTCCGCAAACGCCGCTGCTTGCCCCGGGAGCTTCTCTTTTGCATCGCCGCGGCGCTCCGCGGCCGTACGCCGCGGTTCTGTCCGTCCCCGCCGGCCGCCGATCCTCACCCGCTCGGGTTCCCGCGTCCCGGTAAAATTTCTGTATTGCGTTGACAGAACCGCCATCCGGTGGTACAATATATCCCGTTAAAGCAGAAGCGCCCGCTTCTCACCCGGCGGCACAGCCAGCATGGGTTGTTCAGGAGAGTTCCCTGTGTACAAGCGCGGCGCTGATGCGCCGCTTTTTTCATGCTTACAGACAAATCAGGAGGTGTATGGGTATCAACGATCTGATGATTAACGAGGAAATCCGCGACCGTGAAGTGCGGCTGATCGACCAGAACGGCGAACAGCTGGGCATCATGCCGACGGTGCAGGCGCTGAATCTGGCGGAAGAGCGCCAGATGGATCTTGTCAAGATCGCGCCGCAGGCCAAGCCACCCGTCTGCAAATTGATGGACTACGGCAAGTACCGCTTTGAACAGTCCAAACGCGAACGGGAAGCTCGCAAGAATCAAAAGGTCATTACCATCAAGGAGGTCCGGCTTTCTGCGACGATCGAAGACCACGACGTGAACGTCAAGTTCAAAAACGCGGTCAAGTTCCTGCAGGATGGCAACAAGGTGAAGGTGACCATCCGCTTCCGCGGACGCCAGATCACCCACTCCGAGATCGGCCTGGAAGTGATGAAGAATTTCGCGGAGCGTATCAAGGATTACGGCGTCGTGGAACGCCGCCCTCTGATCGAGGGTCGGAACATGACCATGATCGTCGTGCCCCGGGAGAATAAAGATTGACGAGAGGAGGACTTTCCCATGTCCAAACAGAAGACGCACAGAGGCGCCGCCAAACGCCTTTCGATCACCAAAAGCGGAAAGATCAAACGCGCCCAGGCTTATAAGAGCCACATTCTGACCAAGAAGCCCACCAAGCGCACCCGCAACCTGCGCAAGGCCGCTTACGTTTCCAAGGGTGAAGTCAAGGTCATGAAGAAACTGATTCCGTACAAGTAAGGAGGCGAATCCGCAATGGCAAGAGTGAAAAGGGCAGTGAACGCCCAGAAGAAGCGTCGTAAAATGATCAAACTGGCCAAAGGCTACTTTGGCGCCAGGAGCAAGCAGTACCGTGCCGCGAGCGAGCAGGTTCGCCGCTCGATGCGCTACGCGTACATCGGCCGCAAGCAGAAGAAGCGCGATTATCGCCGTCTGTGGATCGCCCGCATCAATGCGGCGGCCCGCATGAACGACATCAGCTATTCCCGCATGATCAACGGCCTGAAGGTCGCCGGCGTGACCATCAACCGCAAGATGCTGGCTGAACTGGCTGTCAGCGATCCGAAGGCGTTCGCGCAGCTCGCCGAAACCGCGAAAAACGCGAAATAATTCCAGCAACGCATTTGCCCGGGCAGCAGCCCGGGCATGAGTATTATTTTCAGCAAGGGGGCAGACCAATGAAATATGAGATTCAGGGCGGTTCTTTTCCGGTCGTGATTTGCCATCTGACCAGCGGCGAATCGATGATCACCCAGAAGGGTGCAATGGTTTGGATGTCGCCCAATATGCAGATGGAGACCAGCGGCGGCGGGCTTGGAAAGATGTTCTCCCGGGCATTCTCCGGCGAAAGCATGTTCCAGAATATCTATACCGCGCGCGGCGACGGGATGATCGCGTTCGGATCCAGTTTTCCCGGCAGAATTCTGCCGCTGGAAATCGGGCCGGGCCACGAAATGATCCTGCAGAAAACCGCGTTCCTCGCCAGCGAAAAAGGGGTTTCTCTCTCCGTGCATTTCAACAAAAAGCTCGGCGCCGGCCTGTTTGGCGGCGAGGGCTTCGTCATGCAGAAGCTCTCCGGGCGCGGCACGGCATTCGCGGAGATCGACGGCGACCTGATGCGCTATCAGCTCGGCAAAAGCGAACAGCTGGTGGTGGACACCGGTTACGTAGCCGCTTTCGAAACGAGCGTTTCGATGGAGATTCAGCAGGTCCCCGGCCTGAAGAACAAACTTCTCGGCGGCGAAGGTCTTTTCAATACGCTTTTGACCGGCCCCGGCGAGGTGTGGCTGCAGACGATGCCGGTCTCCAACATCGCGCAGGTGCTGCGCAGCTTCATGCCGTCCAACAATAGCTGAGAATCACAGGGAAACCGTACCCGCATCGGCATCCGCCCTTGCGGGTATTGTTTTGCTTTGCTTTGTCTTCCGCCACAGGATCAGCGCGCAGACGACATCGACGCACCATATGTATTGCAAAAGCCCCAGAATCCACATCGCCTTTGTCGTAAGAATTCCTTCCCGCCTCGCGGAAAACGCGGCAAAAAGGCCCATGGTTCCGCTGAGCGCGATGGTCATTACATCGAATACAAACATAACAGCCGTCAGCAGCAGCAGTTGTATGAACAATACGCCGGTCAGGGAAAAAAGAAAAATGGCAATATAGGCAGGGATTTGGATCGTCTTAATCAGCAGCGCCGAACGCGCACGTTCCCTCGCGCCGCGCGCAGATCTCAAAAACAGGACCGCGCCAAGCAGAGCAATCAGATACCAGATGCCCATCACAACCGGCATCCAAAGGATCCTCTCCGCCAGAAAAGCAGCGGCGGAAGAAACATCCGAAGCAAGCGCCGCCGTGATGGAAAGGACCATCAGGTAGGGAAACAGCGCGTTTGCTGCGATAATGACGCGTTTTCCGCCCGACGACAGCTGTGCCCGCATATCAGTTGCCTCCTCCGCTTCCGGCGATTCTGCCCACATGGCTGTGTTCATTCCTTTCATGCCTCCATGTAAGGCCGCGTTCTTTCCCATACGCACAGCCCCTGCCTGCCCAACGGCTTCATACACATCGCCGTCAGATTGAACCAGCTCGCACACCGGTCGAGGATCACACAGTCCGTTGTGATGACGTTCTCCCTATCGTACAGCGTCCTGTCGACATCCCGCAGAATCTGAACGTTCAGACGGAAGGGATACTCCTCCCCGATTTCGGCGAGCAGCGCTTTCAGGCGCCCGGAATTGGAAACCGGCTCGTCCAGAAAAACGTTTGCCGCACGGACCCGCAGATTCGAAAGCGCGCCGAAGAGCATCCGGACAGCCGTTTGGGTTTCCGGAATGATTTTGTAGGTGCCGCGCAGCGCCGCCAGATCGCGAACCGTTCCGTCCATGCAGGAAAGCAGGATGGAATCGCTCGCCAGAACCTCCAGCGTGATGATGGCATTGAACCCGTCGACGTTTGCCTCCCCGCCGGAAAGAGCCGCCGCGGACACCTCTTTTGCCCTGCGGATCGACAGTTCTTCCTCCGTGGCAAGGCTGCGCATGACCGCGAGCCGCTGCCGCTCAGAAAGCAGAAAATGGTTTCCGACAAACGTAACGGCCTGTTTCAGGCCGTATCCCTCGTTGATCAGATAACGAACGTGGCGCGACGCCGTTCTCATCGCCTTCAGGCCTTCCGGAGAAAAGTTCCTGCCGTCTTCCGGTACATAGCCGCGTTTCGCGTTCATGTGTCATCCCCATCCGCAAACGAAATCGCCGGGCCGGTCAGCCGTAGACTGCCGCGCGGTTCAGATACACCTGCGCCAGCGCGTATTCCGGGGCGCCGCTGTGCACGCTTTCGACGGTCTCCCCTGCCGGCAATCCGAAGAGATCGCGTTCCTCGCATGCGGCGAGCACGTTTCCCGCTTCATCCCGGTAAACCAGCGTATAACTCACCCGCTGGATTTCGGCGCTGCCCAGATTGCTGACGCACACGTGCGCGTCTCCGTTCTCAAGCACAACCTCGCAGGCGATTTCCGCCATGCGGTTTTCGGCGATCAACGCCGGATCCACCCCTGTGCTCAGGCGCATTCCCCTAACCGAAGCGTCCTGCGGAACTTCGGCGAACCAGGCGTTTTCCCTGCCCGGCAGCAGCAATTCCGCCCGTTCCGCAAACTCCCCGCCGGCATAGCGCAGCAGGACGTCGGCTACCTCCACCGTTTCCGCGCCCTCGTTGGTCAGAACGATCAGATAGCCGCCCGGGATCGGGTTCGCCTGCGCGCGTACGCCGTCAAACGTGCACAAAATGCTCCCGTCCGCCCTCGGCGATGCCGTGTCAAACGCCTTTTCGGGCGTCGGGGCAGGCGTCGGAGCCGGAGCGGCAGATGCAGAAGGCGCCGGCGTCGATTCGGTCAGGCGCGCATAGGTCTCGGTGCCGACGAGGCCGTCCACCTTCAGGCCCTCAGCCTGCTGAAAGCTTCGCACCGCATTTTCGGTGTTCCGGCCGAACACTCCGTCCGCGCTGCCGTCCAGGTATCCCCTGTCGATCAGCGCCTGCTGGATCAGGCTGACGGTTTCGCTTTGATCGCCGCGCTTTGCCAGGATTTCCGACCGCGCCGGCACAATCGCCAGCAGCAGGCATACGGCAACGCATATCGCAAACACTCTGCGCATGGATCTGCCCTTTCTCAGTTCTGTTATTCAGGCTGTACACCTCATTCAGTATACCATGATTCCCGCGAAAAAGCAATTCCGCCTGCCGCAGCAGGCGGAATTGCTTTCGAAATCAGGCGACCGGAAAACCGGCTTCAATCCTTCTTGCCGAAGGTGAATTTGGTGTACTTCGGATAGTCGGCAAACATCAGGTATTCCGGCTCCTCGTCCTCGATCATCTCCGGGATGCGCTCGCCCGCGGTATGGAAGCGGTTGTCGACGGTGTCGTCGTTGCGGGTGGATACCTCGAACAGGATCACGTCGCCGGTTCCCGGCACGCCCTGCCAGCTGTGATACTGGCCCGGCGCCAGGCAGATGGACTGGCCGGGCTTGATGGTCACGGTGCCGCCGGCCGGCACCGTCACGCGCTTGCCGTCGATTTTGACGGTCACGGGCGTATCGGCAAACGTACCCGGCTTGCCCGCCAGGCCGCCTTCCTTGTCGGCGTAGTCTTCCGGCGTGCAGTTGTACAGCGTTACCGTCAGATCGCCGCCGCCGCGGTTGATGATGTCTTCCATTTTGTACCAGTGATAGTGGAACGGAAGAACCTGGCCGTCGTTGACCAGCAGGTATTTCTCCGCGTATACCTTCGGGTACTTCTTCTGGTTATAGAAGTTGCCGTTGCGGAACGTGAAGATCGTCAGGCCGATCTTGTTGAAATCTCCGCTGCCGAAATCGGTGATATCCCAGCCCAGCATGTTCTCGACGATTTCTTCTTCGTCGTCGCCCAGCTTCTTCCAGTCCTCCGGCGTATAGTACGCGAACGGCGGCATCGGGAATTTGTTGTCCTTCATCACTTTCATCGCATACTTGATGATCTGATTGGCTTCGGAACGCTTCATGATTGAGTCCTTCCTTTCGATACTGTCTCTATTGGGACCGTCCGGAGACGGTCAGTAGCACTTGTTCGCTCAAAGCCCGAATGCACGGCATGAAACTCTTATTTCTGCTCGGTTCTGGCGCTGATGTTGCTGACGATCTTTTCAAGGGCCAGCGCGAAGATGATCAGAACGCCCAGTGCGATCTTCTGGTAGAAGCTGGATACGTTCAGGATGCTCAGGCCGTTGAAAATCATGCCGATCAGAATGCCGCCCAGCAGCACGCCGAAGGGCTTGCCCTTGCCGCCGAAGAAGCTGGTGCCGCCGATGATGCAGGCGGCGATCGCGTAGGTTTCGTAACCGTCGCCGGCAGTCGGTTCCGCCGCGCCGACGCGCGCGGTCATGATGATGCCCGCCATTCCGGCGAACGTGGAAGAGAGAATGTGCGCGAACAGCGTGAACTTCTTCGTGTTGATACCGGAATACCACGCGGACTGCTTGTTGCCGCCCAGCGCGTACATGTTGCGCGCCGCCACCGTGTACTTGGTGAACCAGATCAGAATCGCCGCCATCACAAGCACGATCAGGAACGGGATCGGGAAGCCCCACAGATACAGCGCGATGGATTTAAAGCCAAGCGGCAGGCCGAACACGGGCTTGCCGTTGCACATAACCAGCGCGATGCCGCGGAAGATCGTGTTGGTGCCCAGCGTCACGACGAACGGATGCAATTGCAGCAGGTTGATCAGCGTTCCGTTCACCGCGCCCATGACGAGACCGGTCAGAATGCCGATCACAACCGCGAGCGGCACCGGGCAGCCCGCCAGCAGCAGCTTCGCGCAGACCGCGCCGCAGAACGCTGCTACCGAGCCCACCGAAAGATCGATGCCCGCGAGCAGGATCGCGAAGAATTCGCCGAAAGCCAGGACGGTGTAAATCGTCGACTGCATGCCGATCTGGGCGATGTTGGCCGGTTTGAGGAAATTTGATGGGGACGCGATCGAAAAGCCGATCAGAATGAGCACCAGAATACTGAGTGTTCCGAACCGCTCCCAATAGGTACCGAAGGTGAGTTTGTTCTTCTTGACTGACTCCATGCGATTCACTCCATCCTTTCCTTAATACGCCGCCACAGCCGCGTAGAGGACCTTCTCCTCCGTCGCGTCCGCGTTCATGAATTCGGCGGTGATCTGACCGTTGGAGAAAACGATGATTCTGTCGCAGACGCCCAGCAATTCCGCCATGTCGCTGGTCACCATGATGACGCCCTTGCCTGCGTCCACCATGTCCCGCATGATCTGGTAAATCTCGCTCTTGGCGCCGACGTCGATGCCCTTGGTCGGCTCGTCGAAAATGAATACGTCGGAATCCACCGCCAGCCATTTGCTGACGATGACCTTCTGCTGGTTGCCGCCGGAAAGGTTCACCGTCATCTGATCGATGCTCGAGCACTTGGTGCGCAGCTTCTTCGAATAGACCTCCGCCTGCTCGCGCTCTTCCTTCTCATTGGTAAAGCCCGTGAAGCCGCCGGCAGTGGATTTTTTCAGGTTGGTCGTGACGGAGATTTCTTTCCAGATTTCAAAGTTCTGGAAGAACCCGGTTTCGCGGCGGTTCTCGGTGACAAACGCGATGCCCTGCTTGAGCGCGCTGTACGGGTCGGTAATATGGAGCTTCTTTCCGTGCAGGTACACTTCGCCGGAGGAAATCGGCTGTACGCCGAAAATCCCTTCCATCGTTTCGCTGCGCCCGGCGCCGATCAGCCCCGCAAGGCCGAGAATCTCGCCCCGGTAGACATCGAAGCTGATATCCCGCGCCTTCCGGTCCCGGCGCGTCAGGTTCTTGACCGAGAAGACGACCTCCGGATTCTGTTCGATGGGCGTGGTGCGCAGGAAACGCTCCTGCACCTTGCGGCCCACCATCATCGGCACCAGGTCCTCCACTTCGACGGTTTCCACGTCGACCGTGCCCATGTATTTGCCGTCCTTGAGCACCGTCACGCGGTCGCCGATCTGCTTGATCTCCTTCAGTTTGTGCGATATGTAAATGATGCCGATTCCGTCCTGCTTCAATTGGCGGATGATCTTGAACAGGTTGTCCGTTTCCTCCACCGACAGGGAAGAGGTCGGCTCGTCCATAATCAGGATCCTCGCGTTGACGGCCAGCGCCTTGGCGATTTCCACCATCTGCTTTTCGGAGATGGACAGGTCCTGCACCAGTGTTTCCGGTTTCCTGTGTATGCCCATGCGGTCCATCAGTTCCCGGGCCTTGGCATACATCGTCGTGTAATCCACCTGCGGAATGCCCAGGACCCGCTTCGTCGGCAGCTTGCCGACGTACAGGTTTTCCGCAATCGACAGTTCGTCGATCACGGACAGTTCCTGATAGATGATGGCGATTCCGTTTTCCTTTGACATGTTCGGCGTAAGGGATGTGAACGGTTTCCCCCCGATCGTCATTTCTCCTTCGGTCGGGTGATTGATTCCGCTGAGGATCTTCACAAGCGTGGATTTTCCCGCGCCGTTTTCCCCCAGCAGCACATGAACCTCGCCGGGACGAAGATCAAAATCGACCTTCTCGAGGGCTGTCACGCCGGCAAATTTCATGGTCATCCCTTTCATTTGCACCAGGTATTCCATAGGCATGCTCCTTCACTTGGTTGGTTTTGTCCCGGTAGATCCATTGCAGGGAAGGCAGGTTTGTACCGCGGTACAAACCTGCCCGAAAGCTGATTTTGGTTCGATTACAGGTAATCGGCAGCGTTCTCGGCGGTTACCAGGAAGCAGGAGATGTACTGGGTCACGCACTGCTCCTGAGTGGGATCGGCGGTCCAGCCGTCCAGCACGCACTGCAGAGCCAGTTCGCCGCAGGCGATGCCGATGCCGATGTTGTCCTGGCCGACGGTGGCGGCCATCTGGCCGTCGCGCACGGATTCCTTGGCGCCCTGCACCGCGTCGGTGCCGACGACGATGACCTGATCCGCCTTGCCGGCGTTCACGACCGCTTCATAGACGCCCAGCGCCATGGTGTCGTTCGCGCAGTAGAAGGCCTTCAGATCCGGGTAGGTGGTCATGATGTTGGTGGCAGCGTCCATGGCGACCATGCGGTCCCAGTCACCGTTCTGCACTGCGACCAGTTCGACGCCTTCGGTGGCTTCGAAGATCTCGGTGGCGCCGGCCACGCGGTTGTTGGAGGTGACGTTGCCGTCGGTGCCGGAGATGATGGCTACCTGGCCTTCGCCGATCTTGTCCACGATGAACTGCGCGCCGGTGTTGCCGACGATGATGTTATCGGTGGTGTAGTGGCCGGCCATGTTGCCGCCTTCGGCGATGACCGCTTCCAGGTCGATGTTCTCGTCGACGTTGACCACGACCACGCCGGCCTGGGCTGCCTTCACGGCGCCGGAAACCAGGTTGTTGGCGGACAGGGGCGCAGCGCAGATCGCGTCATAGCCCATGTTGATCATGTTCTCCATCATTTCCAGCTGGCCGGTGAAGTTGCTCTCGTCGTCGACGCACTGCACGTCAACCTGAACGCCCTTCTCTTCCGCCCATTTCAGGACGCCTTCCTTCATGCTGGACCAGTATTCGTTGGATTCCGGCTTGAGGATGTAGCCGATCTTGACTTCGGAGATTTCCTTGGCGGACGCGGTGACCGCGAACACCATCAGCAGACACAGAACCAGAGCAAGTACCTTCTTCATGCGTATGTCTCCTTTCGTGTTGCGTGTTCCTATATTTCTGCGCTGCATCCGTACAGCTTTCTTCCCCCGTTGCGGATGCCGCAGTCAGAACCGTTTTCAGCCGTCTGTTCAAAGAATGCATACTGCGATAAATCGCCGTCCGATATTCAGATTATAACATTGTGTAATACCGGTGTCAATTGTTTCTGCCGCAGTACGGCAAAAAAAACATGCTCCCTCCCCGGCCTACGGCAGCTGCGTCTCGCCGCCGAAGAGGATTCCCGCCGGCTTGCGGATTTCCTCGATCACCTCGATGACGCGTCGCGTCGTTTCCAGCCGCCGGTACGCCTCTTCACGGTCGCCGGCCAGCACCATCTTCGTCAGGTTCTCAACCTCGTACTGCCAGCGGTTGGGATTCGGCTGAGCATTCAGGGTTTCTTCCTTTTCCTTTGTCGTCACGCGGATGCTCGTCAGGCCGTTGGAGCCGTTCTCTATATAGATGAAGCCGTTCTCCCCCTGAATCTGCACCGAATTGACGCCCCAGGTGTCCTTCGCGCCGGCGCATTCGCTGACAAAACCGGGATACCGCAATACGGCGATGCCGGAGGAATCCACCCCGGTCGGACACAGATTCGGATAATAGACCGCCGCATCCGGTTTTCCGAACAGCGCCACATTCAGATAGATGTTGTAGTAATTGATATCCTGCAGACAGCCGCCCGCAAAAGCCGGGCTGAACACATTGGGCGTTTCTCCGTTCAGCACCTGATCGTAGCGGCTGGAATACTGGCTGTAGCAGGACAGGACCAGGCGCACCCTGCCGATCCTCGCAAGCGCGCCCTTCAGGATCTCCAGGTTCGGAAGAAACGCCGTGGGCGTCGCGTCAATCAGGAACAGGCCCCTGGAACGGGCCAGCCCGATCAGCTCCGTCACCTGGCACGAGCGGGTGCAGAACGGCTTTTCACAGATCACGTTTTTCCCGTGTTCCAGCGCCGCCTTCACCTGCCGGTAATGCAGGCTGTTGGGCGAAGCCACATAGACGAAATTGACCTGTTCGTCGGCAAACAGCTCCTCCAGGTCGGTGCAGACCTTTTCCGCGCCGTAAGCCCCGGCAAGCTCCCTGCCCTTTTCCCCGGTGCGGGAATAGACGGCCTCCAGCCGGATGCCGTCGGTCTGCGCGACGCAGTCCAGCATCGAGTGTACGATCACGCCGGAACCGATGGTTCCGAGCCGGATTTCTCTGATCTCTTTCATCGCAATCCCCTCTGTTCACCGGGCGCCGTGGCTCTTTGCCACCCGCGTCGCCTCTTCAAGAATTTCCAGCACCTGAATGACTTCTTCGTCTTTGATCGCCTTCTCCGCGCCGTTTTCGATCGCATCGATCAGATTTTCGTAGATTCTCTCGTAGTGCGCGCATCCGACCCGCACCTTTTCGGTGACCGTTTCCCCGTCCCTGTGGTAAACCATGGTTCCCCAGCGGGATTCCGGCGCGTCGTCAAAGCTGACCTCGTGCCGGCCAAGGCGCTTGACCTTGCCGGAATTGTGGATCACCGGCGGGAGCGTGAAGCTTCCGTTCGTTCCATGGACCGTAAAGCGCGGATAATCGATGGACACGCACATGCTGGTGCTGACGCTCGCCTTGCAGTTTCCGTAGAAGAACTCCAGATCGTAGTAATCGTCGGCCTTGCCGGGATGGTGAATGCTGCGAACGTCGTAGCGCATGCTGTCCGGCACGCCCATCAGGGCGATGATCTGATCCACCGTATGCACGCTCAGGTTGTACAGCGTGCCGAAACAGTCGAACCAGCCGTTCGTTTTGAAGTAGTCGTAGTGGCTCTCGATGCGCACCAGCTGCCCCAGCTTTCCGGAATCGACCGCCTCCTTAAGCGCCAGAAAATCCGCGTCGTAGCGGCGGTTCTGATTGGGCATGCAGACCAGGCCTTTCTCCTTTGCCAGCGCGAACACTTCCTTTGCTTCTTTGGCGGTCGGCGCGAACGGCTTTTCGATCAGCGCATGCTTCCCGGCGTTCAGGATCTGTTTCGCGTAAGGCACGTGGAACTGATCCGGCGTGTTGACCACAACCAGGTTCACCTCGTCGTCTCCGAGCACGTCCTCCAGGTTTGTCGTAAAGCGGATTTCCGGATAGAACGGCTCGTATTCCGCGAACGCGGGAATATCCTGCTCGCGGCGGTAGACGTATTTCACCCTGATGTCGTCCCGGTTTTCCACATAGGGAATGTGGTATTCTCTCACGCTCAGACCGAATCCGATATAGGCAACCGTCAGCATATCATTTCCTCCTTGCGCCCGATCCGTATCGTTCCATAATCCCTCTCCGCCTCAAATGCCTACGGTTTGGGGAGATCTCTCACAAACTCCGCCGCGCCGATGATGCCGTAATCCTGCTTCAATTCGGCAAATTTGAATTCCACCGGCATGTCCACATGATTGTAGCGGTCAAATACCGCCCGCACCCGGTCGAACAGCACGTTTCCGAGATTGACCAGCCCCCCGCCGAACACAAACAGATTGATGTTGAGGGCCAGATACAGGTTCACCGTCAGAATTCCGATATAGCGCGCCAGCTGGTCCGCCGTCGCCTCCGCCAGCGGGTCTCCCGCATCCAGACCCTGTTTGAGCACATATCCGTTCAGATCGCCTGTCAGATCGATCTCCGTCTTCATTCCGGCGCCGAGCCGCTTCATATGATCCGGCAGGTAGCGGCCGGAAGCGTAGCTCATAAAGCAGCCGCGGTTTCGGCATCCGCATTCCAGTCCCTGGTCCGGCGTGATCAGCATGTGCCCGGTCTCCACCGCCCAGCCGTAGCTGCCGTGAAAGAGCTCTCCGTTGATGATCAGCCCGCTGCCCAGACCGGTTCCCACCGTCGTATAAACCATATTGCGCGCGCCTCTGCCCGCACCGTAGCGGTACTCGGCGACCGCGGAGGCGTTGCTGTCCTTGTCGACCGCCACCGGAATGTCGAGCCGCTCGCGGAACCAGTCCCGCATCGCGAAATCGCGTACGTTGACCAGCGCGCTCGTCATATACACATAGCCCCGATCGTAGAGAATGAACGACGGCATTCCGATCCCGATCCCCTCGACCCGGCTGTGGTCAACGCCGTTTTCCCTGAGGATCGACAGGATATTGCCCAGCAGGATTTCACTCAGCCCCGGGCCGTCCGTATCGACGGGCACCAGATGCTGCCGCCTGTCCAGCAGCCGGTTGTCTTCGTCGAACAGGCCATAGGCGGCCTTGGTTCCCCCGACGTCGATTCCGATTCGCACCATTCACATCCCTCCCCGCAGCCTGTTTCTCTACAGCGATTATAGCATCGCCGCAGGAACGCGTCAACGAAAAATGACATTCAGGAGCAATTCATTTGTGTTTGACAGATGCTGCCGGGTCTGCTTCGGAGGCGCGTTCTCCTGCTCTGCTCTGTTGAGGCAATGCTCCTGTCTCCTTCCGGGATCCGGGCGAACGGGATCCGCGCGTTCCGCGGGGATACAGCCGTTTTCACCGCGCTGCCCGGTGCGCCTTTCACCGAACCGGCGCCGCGATATCGGTGTACGCCCCTATGCGCCCGTCACGGTCCAATCATGGATTTTCACGTTGTCCGCAGTCGTGCCGCGCATCCGCGTGAGCAAAACAGAGGCAAAAAGCAATCCCTTTCAGAGGGAAATTTCATGGCATTTCAGAGGGAAAACTCACGGCATTTCAGAGAAATGCGCGCCGCACAC
>JAFWEY010000042.1 GCA_017512675.1 Clostridia bacterium
GACATAGTAATCGGTTCGCGAAACATCGCTGTCGCCGTTCTGAACGAACCTGAATGAATAAACGCCGGCCGGCAGGTCTTCGCCGATCTTGTACTGGCCGGAGCCCAATACCATCTTCTCTCCGCCCGGGCGGCCTGCAATCTCATCCGCCAGGTCGGCTTTGATCTCAAGCAGTTCTTCGAGGGAATAGCCCGAAAAGTCGATCGCTCCCTCTGCCAGTGCCGCTGTGAAGCAGGCCATAAGGATTACAATCGAGAGACCCAGAACCATCTTTCTTTTCATCGGAATCGTCCTCCTTGTTCAGTCGATCTTCATTGTCCGCCGGAAACGGACGTCTGTCGTTTCCCCGCACCTGCTGCAGGCAAGCGCGCCGCAGAAACCGCCGATGTCCGGCCCGCCGCTTCGCCGCCTTCGCCTGCTGTCTTCAGGAATCCGAGCGCGCTGTCCTTCGCCCGGTCATAGACTATCACAGAGGTTTCAGAAATTGGATTTATCGGTGCAAACGAAAAGCGCCGCGGGCTTCGCGGCGCCTCAGGCTGTCAGTCAGCTCAGGATCTTCTCTCTTCCTGCGCTTTTTCTTTGATCTCCTTCGGACAGATCGGCAGCTCCCATTCATACGGTGAATCCGCCGCTCTCCTGTCCGCTTCGGCGAAGGCTTCCTCCGCCTTGCCGTACTCGCGGTTCATCGCGTAAATCCTGCCCAGGAAGAGATAGGCGTCAAACCGGACTTCCCGGTAGCGGCGGATGTCCTCATGCCCGTCGCACACGGCGATTGCCCGCTTTACTGCATCGACGGCATCTGCCGGCCTGCCCAGTTCAATATACGTGACAGCCGCCTCATCCAGCAGATGCTCTGCGAAGGCCAGCGGCGAGTCCTTTCCGGCGTCGGCGTGATCCGTCGCGCTGCGCAAATGCGCGAGGGCGGATTTCTCATCCCCGATCACGGCATAATACATCGCCGAAACGCAGTCAAAATGGTACCGCTCGTAATCGCTGTCCGGTTCGTCAGCCAGCAGGACGCCGGCCTCCCGAATCATTTCACCGCAGAGCCGCATCTTGCTTCGCGTTTCAAGCAGCGTCTGCGTTTTGTTGAGCAGCACGGCGGCAAGCTGGCGGTGCGCGTCCGGATGTCCGGAAGCGCGGGCCTCTTTTATGGCGGCATTTTCGTGCTTCAGACACTCAGCGTCTTTTTCGCGGCCGAACTGATTGTTGGCAAGAACCGCTTTTGCGCGATGATACCAGGACGCGTAGTAATGGCTGGGATGCTTCTTCAGATAAGCCTTCATTCTCTTCAGCACGCCGTGCGCGTCCTGATAGTATCCAAGGCGGCCCAGCAGAAAGGCCGACGTTTCATACATGCGAAGAACACATCTTTCGTCCAGAAAATCCGGACGGTCAAGCATTTGAAGCATTCGCTCAAGCACCGCCTCGTCCGCATCCACCGGCGCATCCATCAGAACGCGGAATGCCAGCAGCTGGCTGGCAGGAGAATCCGGAACCGCGCAACGAAGAAGCTGTTCCGATACCGACAGCAGTTCATGCAGCGCGCGGCAATCCGAAGGAAACTGCTTATCCAGATCAGGCTGCCCGGCATCGGGATTGATCATGCGGTGCAGTCTGACGAGGATGCCGTCCAGCGTTTGACGGGTCTTTTCCGTCCATGTCCAGGTTCTGATGTATTCACGCATCAGCGGATGAAAAACGATTCTCTGCGCCTCTGCGGCAAGCCAGCCGCAGGACTCCAGCCGGCGGACGGCTTCGATCATAGCCGATGAGGTCAGTTCGCGGAAAAGGCTTCCCCGAATCCCGGGCTGTTCAAACACCGCGAGGATCTGAAGAAGCCGTATCTCCTCCTCCGTGAACCGGTCGATTTCCACCAGCCGATCCAGAATTTTGTTCAGCGGCGCCTTCAATGCATGCTGATCGCGGATGTAATCGATCTTTTCACCGGGCAGTGCGCGGAAGCCTGCCCGCTTCACCGTTTCGGCGGCCTCGTGAATGGTCAGATAACTGCTCGCGATCTGACGCCCCAGCAGTTCCATGGTCAGCGTATGCCCGCAGACCGTATCGGCAATGGTTTCAAAATCCCGGGCGTCTTCTTCGCAGCTGATTTCAGCGTGCGCATAGCGCAGAAACAGGTCGGCCAGCGCGTCGGGCGTCATCTCCTGTACGCATAAAGACGGGTACAGCCCCTCCGCGACGGCGCTGCGGGAAATGAGCAGGACATCCCAGTTCACGGCCAGAAGCGGCTGCAGGTCCTCCAGGTGTTCCGGAACCACATTGTCCACGACCGTGAGGATCCGCTGCCGGGAAGCGATTTCGGCCAGTGCCCGCAGCTTCCTTTCGAGATATTCGTCCTGCGGTTCATCCTTCATGCTTTCGACGGTATTCACGTGAACCGCCAGGTCATCGCAGAGCAAATCTGCCGTCTTTCCCTGATCGTACAGCCAGAGCACGGCGTCATACGCATCACGGTGACCGCGCAGCCATGCCCTGACGAGCGTGCTCTTTCCGATGCCGCCCATGCCGTACAGGCTGAAGACGTGCTGCCCGGGCGCGTTGACCAGCTGCGACAGGGCCTCCATCTCGGCTTCGCGGCCGGTAAAGAATACCGGGGCCGGAACGGGCGTTGATATGAGATACGGCTTCGTCCCGTCCGCCAGTGCGAGGATCGCATTCAGCTGTTCGACGGCTTCCGCCGCGTCCTGATAGCGGTCTCCGTGATAGCTCGCCAGCGTCTTATGGAAGAATTCGGTGAGCTCCCGAAAAAGCCTGTCCTGGAAGTTTGCCCGCGGATACCTCATCCCGGAGAAATCGTACTCAGCGTTTCCCTCGCAGTCAAAGGCGCTCGGTGTTTTGCGCCACAGCGCTTCAAACAATACTGCGCCAAGGCTGTACAGGTCGGTATGCCTGCCGATCAGGCGGAGCTTGCCTGTCTGCTGCTCCAAAGGCGCATATCCGCGGGTGTAGGAGGCGCGCAGGGCTGAGACGTCGTTATTGCGCGCAGCGTCTTCCAGATCGCTCACGGCGATCATGGAATCGAAATCAAACAGCTGCACCAGATCCAGACTGCCTTTGACGGTCAGGATATTGTCCGGTTTCAGGTCGAGATACAGATAGCCCGCGTCATGGATGTTTTTGAGCACCCTGGCCGTGCTCAGCACCAGAGCAACGCAGTCGTGCAGCGTTTTGATTTCCGCGTCCGCGAAGGTCTGACCGTTCAGCCAGGCGGAAACGATGTAGACCGTTCCGTTTTCTTCGTGCAGGTTTGAGGTGTTTGCGACGGTGTTCGACAGCTCCTCCGCGGCAAACAGCCGGGCGTTCTTCTGATACGCATCGATGAAACGTTTCTTTGCCGCCTCGAAAGCCGCGCTGTCACGGTCGTCTGCGCGGAGAATTCCGTTCCCGTCCCGGCGAATCCGCAAAGCGTACGGGTAGCATTCCTTGATGCGCACAAGTTTGTCGTTTCCCAGATTGTCGGCACTGGAGGCGTCGTACACGATGCAGGAGCCGCCGCGGCCGATCTCACAGCGCACGGAATACTCTGTGTACCCGGTGCGGGTACTCAGCTTCAGTATCGTTCCGGGCGCCAGCGCCTTCCGTCCGTCCATGGTTCTCCCTCCCTTGAATGTCTTCAAGGGCATCATACAGGAAGCAGTATGCAATCTGGATTTACAGGTGTTCCTCCAGCACTTCCGTCAGCAGTTCATTCCAGATAAACCGGAAAACGTACAGCGGCGATTCGCTCTTGGCCGCGTAGAAGAAAATCCAATCGTACGGATTCCCCACGTACATTTCCGGATATCCCGCGTCCACCAGATGTTTGTTCATGCTGGTCAGGCACCGGTTTGCGTCCTCCGGCAAGGCGTCATAGTTCCCGTCTTTTACGGCTTTCTGCGCCCAGAAGACGTAGAACGTCAGCAGCACAAGCCACTTCCGCACCCGCTCGTAGGAAACATGCTCGCCGCGCAGAATCTTATCGATGCCCTGTCTGTCCGGGAAAGAATCCTGCGCGCCGGCGTGCAGCTTCTTCAGGATCGGCCGGATAGACCGCTCCGACTTCAGCTGTTTCACGTCGTTCTTATCCAATTGGAGGATCGCAAGATATGCGTCCCAGGGCTTCACGCCCGCAATCCCGGCGCGGAGCCTGCTCCTTTCACCGGTGGCCGCGTCATCCAGGAAGGAAGGCAGCCGCTCATGCTCCCGCATCAGCAGTCCGTCCGGGCCGGCCGCCATCGCCCACAGACGGCGAATCGTATCGTAAGCGGTCACGTTGCTGCCGCTGAACTTGTCGATGTTTTCTGTCAGGTAAGCGATCAGCTCTTCCTTTGTCGTCAGCCCGTTCAGTTCCCCGATGATGGACGCGGTATAAACGGCTTCACCGCTGACGCGGTCGCCCGTCAGAGGCAGCCGGCTCTGAACGTCAAGCGCGTCTGCCCAGGTGAACCCGTTGTTCAGGCAGAAATAATAGATTGCCTCCTGCAGCTGATGACAGTCAAAGCTCCGCTCCCGGGTATAGACGCGCCGAAAGAATTCATCGGTTTCAAAACCGTCCAGCCCGATGGCAAAGCAGATCTGGAATACCGTATCCCTCTTGACCGGCTGCCCGGCGAACCACTCCCGGATCTCTCTCGGCGGAGCCATGCCGGCCTTCTCGAACGCAGCGCGGATGAAAGCGACCTTGGCATTGATGTCCGACAAATCCCCGGCAAACCCGTGCTCCCGGATAAACTCGTCCACGCCTTCTGAAAATGGGCGAAAGAGCCGCGCGACTTCCAGCAGCTTCCCGATAAAGTCGTCGTCCTCGAAGGAGATGGAATCCAGGGGCACCTGCAGCCCCGAAGTATAGTCAGGCATCGCGATAATCCTCTCGAACAAAATCCGAACACGCGGGGACGGTTCTCTGTGTTCACACAGGTCCGTCGCAACTTCCCCCGCAATTCCAAACCAATCCCGGTTGCATGGCCGGGCATCCGGCAATCGCCGTACAGGCCGCAGCCGCGTTCTTCCCGAATATTGTGCCGGTGTTCCCGGAAACCTGCTGCAGCCCTCGTGATCTTCAAAGGCCTGCCGCCTGTCGGGCATGATATGACAGTCGCTGCTCCCGCTCTTCTTTCTGCTCTTCCCCGGCATCGGTTCCAACCCGTTTGATTGTAACACAAGGACACACCCCCGTCAATACACAGAGCCGTCCCATGTGCTCCCGGAACTGAAGGGCACCGACTGCTGGAGATCC
>JAFWEY010000043.1 GCA_017512675.1 Clostridia bacterium
CGGCTTGAAATGTCTGCAAAGCAGAGATTTCAAGCCAAGCGAACGCAGTGAGCGTAATCGGATTGAAATGTCTGCGAAGCAGAGATTTCAATCCATGCTCGCCTTGCGAGCAAGTGTTTCATCAATCGCCTTCGCCGCGATCTTGCCCGCGCCCATCGCGGAAATGACCGTGGCCGCGCCGGTGACGGCGTCGCCGCCGGCGAACACGCCCTTGCGGCTGGTCAGGCCTTCTTCGTTGATGATGATGCCCCCGCGGCGGTTGACCTCGAGGCCCTGGGTCGTATTCTTGATCAGCGGGTTCGGGCTGGTGCCGATGGCGATGATGACGGTATCCACGTCGAGATCGAACTCGCTGCCCTCGATCGCCACCGGGCTGCGCCGGCCGCTGGCGTCCGGCTCGCCCAGTTCCATTTTGACGCAGCGGATGCCGGTGACGAAGCCGTTTTTCGGATCCCGCGGATTGTCGGGATTGGTGTACCCGAGAACCTCCACCGGGTTGCACAGCAGGCGGAAATCGATGCCCTCCTCCTGCGCGTGCTCGACCTCTTCCTTACGGGCCGGCAGCTCCTCCATCGAGCGGCGGTAGACGATATACACGTGCTCGGCGCCCAGCCGCAGCGCGGTGCGGGCCGCGTCCATCGCCACGTTTCCGCCGCCGACCACGGCGACGCTGCCACCCTTCATGATCGGCGTGTTCGGATCGTCCAGATAGGCCTTCATCAGGTTGGAGCGGGTCAGGAATTCGTTGGCGGAGTACACGCCCTTCAGGCTCTCGCCGGGGATGTTCATAAAGCGCGGAAGCCCGGCGCCGGAACCGATGAACACCGCCTCGTATCCCATTTCGAACAGCTCGTCGACGGTGAGGGTCTTGCCGATCACCACGTTGGGCTGCACGTCCACGCCCAGCTCCTTCAGCGTTTCCACTTCCCGGGCCACGATGGATTTGGGGAGCCTGAATTCCGGGATGCCGTACACCAGCACGCCGCCCGCGGTATGCAGCGCCTCGAACACGGTGACCGCATAGCCCTTCTTGGCCAGGTCGCCGGCGCAGGTCAGGCCGCTGGGGCCGCTGCCCACGACGGCCACCCGGTGCCCGTTGGGGGCGGGCGCCTTCGCCTTTTCGGTGGCGTGCGCGTTGTGCCAGTCCGCCACGAAACGCTCCAGCCGGCCGATGCCCACCGGCTCGAACTTCTTCGCCAGCGTGCATTTGCACTCGCACTGGGTTTCCTGCGGGCAGACGCGGCCGCAGACCGCCGGCAGCGACGAGGTCTCGTTGATGACCTGGTACGCGCCCTCGTAATCCTTTTCCTTCACCTTCGCGATGAAATCCGGAATCCGGATGTTCACCGGACAGCCCTCCACGCAGGGGCGGTTCTTGCAGTTCAGGCAGCGCTGCGCTTCCGCCAGCGCGGTTTCCTCATCGTAGCCCAGCGCAACCTCGTTGAAATTGTGCGCGCGCACCTCGGGCGCCTGGGCGGGCATTTCGTGTTTTTTGGGGACAATCGCCATTTTCTTTTCCCTCCTCAGGCGTTCTTAAACAGGTTGCATGCCTCTTCGTGGGCATGGCGCTCGTAATCGAAATACATCCTGCTGCGGCTCATCGCTTCGTCGAAATCGATCTCATAGGCGTTGAAATCCGGCCCGTCCACGCAGGCGAACTTCGTCACTTTTTTCCCGTCCCGGTTCAGCGTCAGCCGGCAGCCGCCGCACATGCCGGTGCCGTCGATCATGATCGGGTTCATCGACACGGTGACCGGCACGCCGAAGGGCTTCGCGGTCAGCGTCACGAATTTCATCATGATCAGCGGCCCGATGGTGATGATTTCGTCGAAGGTCTCCCCCGCCTCCAGCATTTCCTTCAGCGGCACGGTGACGTTTCCGTGGCGGGCGTAGCTGCCGTCGTCGGTCATCACCACGAGCCTGTCCGAGCAGGCGCGGAATTCGTCCTCGAGAATCAAAAGGTCCTTGCTGCGGAAGCCGATGATGCTGGTGACCTCGGCCCCCAGCCGGTGGAATTCCTGCGCCACCGGCATCGCGATCGCGCAGCCGACGCCGCCGCCCACGATGCACACCTTGCGGATGCCTTCCGTTTCGGTGGGCTTGCCCAGCGGGCCGACGAAATCCTGGATCGATTCGCCCTGGTTTTTGTGGTTCAGCCGTTCCGTCGTCGCGCCGACGATCTGGAAGATGACCTTGACCGTTCCCTCTTCGGGATTCGTGCCCGCCACCGTCAGCGGAATCCGTTCCCCGTCGGCGTCCACCCGCAGAATGATAAACTGGCCGGGCTTCGCTTTTTTCGCCACCAGCGGCGCTTCGATTTCCATCTGCGTCACCGTCGGATTCAGCGCCTTTTTTCGCACAATCCTGTACATGTTCTCCTCCTCCGGCTGACGGCCCGGCCTGCAATGCCGCCCTTCAGCCCGTTCGATTCGCGCCTGCAGCGTGTATTATTTCGAAAACCGGCACATTTTATCACACTAAATCGTTATAGGTCAAGCGCGATAACGTATTCATCCCGAGAAATACACCAACCTTTACACTCGTGTGCTATCCTGATGCCATGATGAAAGAGAACACAGCCGGCCGCCTGATCCGCCGCACGCTTCACGCCCTGCGGGGCAATTGGGGCGCGTTTTTCCGCTTCGGAATCGCCTGGAAGCTGGGCTCGTATTTCCTGCTGATTCCGCTTCTGGGGCGCATGGCGAACCTGGTGACCCGGATCAACCTGATTCAATACCTGAATGACGCCAACTACCGGCGGGTGCTGCGCAACCCGCTGAGCTGGCTGCTGCTGCTGGCGATGTGGGCGGTGTATACGCTTTATTCGCTGGTCGAGCTGCTGGGAACCTGCGCGGCGCTGGTCCGCAGCGACGCCGGAGAGCGCCTGACCGCCAGGGACATCTTCCAGGAGGGCGTGAACCGGGTGCTGCGGCTGCGGCCGAAGGGCAATCTGCTGCTGACGGTATTCGCGGTTCTGATGACGCCGGTGACCAGCATACACATCGCGGTTTCCGTGACGGAGCTGGTCGCGGTGGCCGCGAGGCTGTTGGGAACGCTCATCGGCATGAAGGCGGTGAACGCGCTGTTCGCGCTGTTCGCGTTCCTCGGCTGCTGCCTGCTGTTCCGCTGGATCTGGGCGATCCCGATCATGATTCTCGAAAACACCGACTTTGCCCGCGCGCGGGCGAAGAGCATGCGGCTGACCTGCCGCGGCGTGTTCCGTTCGATGCTCAGCGCGGCGGGATACGCGATTCTGTCGGCGCTGGCCGCCGCCTTCATCGTGGGGCTGATCCTGCTCGGGGTGCGATACGGGTTTTTGTGGCTGGAGCCCCGTGCGGACACCGCGCGGCTGATCACCGGCCAGATGATCACGATCACCGCCACCTGCGTGAGCTACGTTCTCAGCTGGTGCGTTTCGACGGTGCTCTACGCCAGGATTTACGCCGGGTACCTGGACACCTGCGCCCGGCGCGGGGACGCGGTTCCCGCCTGCCCGCCAGTCCGGATTTCCCGGCGCCGGCGGAGGATCACCGGCTGCGCGGCCTTCGCGCTGGCGCTGGCGGTCGCGTTTTTCTGCGTGCCCGGGCGCTACCAGCAGATCAAGGGCGCGCTGGTGGGAACCGGACGGCCGATCATGGTGATGGCCCATCGCGGCGGCGCGGCGGACGCGCCGGAAAACACGCTGCCGGCCTTCGAGGCCGCCATCGAAAACGGGGCGGATTCCGCGGAGCTGGACGTGCAGATGACCCGGGACGGCGTCATCGTGCTGCTGCATGACCCGACGCTGACCCGCACCGCCGGCGTCAAGGCCAACATCTGGGATCTGGATTACGCGGACATCCGCGAGCTGGACTTCGGAAGCTTCTTTTCGCCCCGGTTCGCCGGAACCCGCATCCCGACGCTGGACGAAGTGATGAAGCTGACAAAGGACAAGCTGTACCTGAACATCGAAATCAAGCGCACGGGCCACGACGAAGGGATCGTCGAAAAGGTATTGGAAATCATCGCCGCCAACGAGTACCAGGACATGTGCGACATCACGTCGATGGATTACCAGACGCTGATTCGGGTGCGGGAGCTGAATCCGGACATCTACACCGTCTACACCACCACCGTGGGCCGCGGCGCGCTGGCGGAAATGGAATGCGCGTCGGCCTTCAGCATCGAGCGCACCTTTGTCAGCGCCGGGCTGGTGCAGTACCTGCACGGAGCCGGCAAGGGCATCTACGTGTGGACGGTGAACAGCCGGGACGACATCAGCAGCATGATCGATCTGAACGTGGACGCGCTGATCACCGACCGGCCGGCGCTGGCCCGCAGGTGCCTGGACGGAAACAGCTTCGCTTCCCGGCTCCGCCGGGTGATGTTCTGATACTGCTTTCCGTCCAAAGCATCGTTTTGGACGGAAGGACGCGTGCCGAAGGGGTGGTTTCATGGACGATCTGGCTCTGGCGCGGGAGCTTGCCGCGCGGGTCGCCCGCTGCGGCGGGCGCGCGTATTTCGTCGGCGGCTGCGTGCGCGACGGCCTGATGGGCATCGAATCCGAGGACATCGACATAGAAATACACGAACTGGCCGCGGAGGCGCTGGAAGCGGTGCTGGGCGAACTGGGCGAACCGCTGCTGATGGGCAGGAGCTTCGGCGTGTTCGGGCTCAAAGGCGCGAACCTGGACATCGCGCTGCCGCGGACCGAGCGGGCGACCGGCCTCGGGCACAGGGATTTCTCGGTGTCCACCGATCCGATGCTCGGCCTGGAGGAAGCGGCCTCGCGGCGGGATTTCACCATCAACGCGATGATGCGCGACGTGCTGAGCGGCGAGATCATCGACCCGTTCGGCGGGCAGCGCGATCTGGCGCTCGGGCGCATCCGCCACGTCAGCGACCGGCATTTCGCCGAGGACCCGCTGCGCGTGCTGCGCGCCGCGCAGTTTGCCGCGCGGTTCGGCTTCTCCGTCGCGCCGGAAACCGTATCGCTGTGCCGCGGCATCGGGCTTGAGCATCTGGCCAGGGAACGGGTGATGGAAGAATTGAAGAAGGCGCTTCTCAAGGGCGCCCGCCCGTCGGTCTTCTTCGGGACGCTGAAATCCATGGATCAGCTGCAGACCTGGTTCCCCGAAATCGCGCGGCTCGAAAACGTTCCGCAGAACCGAAAGCACCACGCGGAGGGCGACGTATGGACCCACACGATGATGGTGCTCGACCAGGCGGCGATGCTGCGGCCCCGCGCCGCGCATCCGCTGTATTTTATGCTGTCCGCGCTGCTGCACGATCTGGGCAAGCTCGTTGCCACCGCAATGGAGGACGGCGTCTGGCACGCCTACGGGCACGAAACCGCGGGCCTGCCGCTGACCGAAGCGTTCCTGCGGCGGCTGACCGACGAGAAGAAATGCCTGAGCATGGTGCTGAACCATTGCCGGCTGCACATGAAGCCCGGGACGCTGGCCCACGCCGGCGCGGCGGTGAAATCCACCAACCGGCTGTTCGACAGCAGCCTCTGCCCGGAGGACCTGATTCTGCTTTCCCTGGCGGACGGCCGCGGCAAAATCCCGCCGGCCGGGTCTCCCGAGGACGAACAGTTCCTGTTTGACCGGCTCGCCGTTTACCGCCGGACGATGGAACAGCCGCAGGTGACCGGCGACGACCTGCAGGAGGCCGGGTTCGCGCCCGGGCCCGATTTTACCGGGATTCTCGAGTACGCCCACAAGCTCGCCCTGGCGGGCATGGACAGGAACACCGCGCTGTCCAACACGCTGGGATACGCCCGCGCGCTGCGCGGCGGGAACGCCGCGGGCGGAGACCGGAATCCGGATTCAGAAGCGGATTGAGATTTCCGCTTCACCGCGAAGGGACAGCGGGCTGCGGGGAACGGTTCTGCAGGATTCGTGAAGCCGCCGGGGTACAGGCTGCCGAATCCGCCGTTTCTTCCGCCTGCCGGCACACCGTCCCGATTCCGCCGTAAGGGCGCCCCAAGCGCAGCGCGGTGCGCCCGCAATTTCTTCCGGATTCGGGGATCCGTGCATCAACCGGCACAGCGTTCCGAATCCATTGTAGGGGCGCCCCAAGCGAAGCGCGGTGCGTCCGCAATTTCTTCCGGATTCGAGGATCCATGCATCAACCGGCACAGCATGCTGATCCTTCGGGCCGTAAACCTCATCCGTCTCGCGCTTCGCGC
>JAFWEY010000044.1 GCA_017512675.1 Clostridia bacterium
CGCGGAACCCGGTTCGGGTTTCGGCACAGCGGACTCCTTCAGTGCCTGCCGCTTTGAACCGGCCCCGCGGTCGGCGCGGATTTCCCTCGTTCCCGCAGAACGGGCGAACCGCATGGGCTGTCTGTTCCGGGAGAAAACAGTACGCGTAGACAGCCGTCCGCCGCACCTTCGGAACAGACGACGCGACGGAGCCGGGAAAACCCGGCCCTGAAGGGCAATGACCGTTCCGCTGCATCAAAGGAATGGGGAACCCCGCGTCCAGTCGGGGTTCCCCATTCCTTTCCCTTCCGCAGCGCCGTACCCGGCCGTCCCCTCAGGAGGCCGGATGCGCTTCGCAGAACCCGGCGAAAATCGAATCGACGGCTTCCCAGAACGGCTCCGTATCCCCGAACCCCTCCATGATTTCTTCGAGGGTGCACTCTTCCGCGACGATCGTGAGGTAATCCGCGGATTTCATGCTTCTCGGCGGCTCGTGCCGCGCTTCGGTACGGGCAATGGTTTCCCCGTTCCTGGTATCCACGATCGACAGATCGAACACATGCGCGTAGCCGTTGACCGGTTTTCCGTAGCTGACGCCGTCGCCGCTTTGAAAATACGTGCCGATCAGTTCATATTTCGCCTCGATTACCACCAGGTACGCGGCCGTATTCGGATTGTGTGCCGGCAGGAAATCGCGCTCGATGTGCCCGCCGCCGTTCCTGGCGGTCGGCTCAAGCCTGTTGATCAGAGAGATACAGCGCGTCTCCATCCCGTTCAGGGTTTCCGCAGTCACATAAGCGCCGGCATCGTCCAGCGACTCTCTCGGCCGATTGCATGAGGAGTCCCTGACAATCAGCGTATAGCGGTCCGGGCGCGCCTCGGAGGCCCTGAAATCGGCGATCTCACCGTACGCTGCGGTGAAGTCGCTCATCAGCCAGGCATCGTCCCCGCCGGCAGTTTCCGCCGCGGAAGGCAGCAGCGGGAGGATTTCCCGCCGCACCCTGTAAGGGCTTGGCTCTCCCGCCGCTGCCGCCGCAGCGATGTCCATGCCGAAGCCCAGGAATTCCGCTTCCCTGTTCGCGCTGCGGGCATAGGCGCGGGCAGCAGCATATTGCTCCGACGGATCTCCGGAAGCGTGGTAAAGATCCTCGAAGATATGCCTGACGACCACCCCGAAATGATAACGGCCGGCATCCCATGCCGCGATCAGCGTGTTAAAGTCCGGTTCTGTGCCGATCAGATCCGCACGGCCGCTCGAAGCCAGATAATACGGGTATTCCAGCGACTCATCCGCTTCCGCGCGCAGCATGAATTTGCTGTCGCAGCATTCCGACAGGTCTTTCCACCGCTCGTTCGCCAGCATGTCTTCAAACATTTCGTTTTCCAGGGCCGTCCATGAATCCTGCTTCGGGTAAAGATCCCCGTTCATCCTGTTCAGCCGGTCCCAGGCTTCGCCGTACCGCCCCGCGTCGTACAGCGAACGAACCCGCGCGGTCAGCACATTCTGCAGCGCATCATCGTTACGGCAATCGGAATAGTTCTCCACGACAAATTCCCAGACTGCCTCCATCCCCTTCTCGTCTCCCGCAGCCTCGCACTCGCTGTATCCCTGAGCCAGCTGCCGCATCAGCCGTTCCGCTTCCTCCCTGCGTTTCATCGCGGATTCGTGAAAACGGTTCTTCTGCTCCTTCGGGTCCAGCATCATGAACTGCCGGAACGCGCACTGATCCGCCAGCGCGTACATTTCCTCCTGGTTGTAACCCCGGTATCCCGTTTCCCGGAAAATGGCTTCCGCCTCATCCCAGCGCTTAAGCGACATCAGTACACGGGCGCGGACAGCTTCTTTCGCGCAGCGGCGCTGGGTGTCATAACCCGGGTTTATCGCCTCTTCGACGTACCGGAACGCCTGCTCTTCCTGCCCGGAGGACGCCAGTGCGACCGCTTTCCCGGCGACGGCTTTGATATAATCCGGATGATCGGCGTCGATCAGCTTCAACACGCCGTCCCAATCCCCGGATTCCTCCAATTCCGCGACGCGGGCGGCCTTGGCGCGGGCGTACTGTTCCTGCGCCTTGTCAAAGCCGTTCAGTTCTTTGAATGCGGCCATCGCCTCTTCGTATCGCCCGGCTTCCATATACGCTTCCGCCCGTTCGTATTTCACGACCTTCGCGCTTCTGCTCACGGTCACAGCCGCCGCGATCGCTCCTGCAAGCACGGCGAGAACGATAAGATTCCGAATGGTCTTGTTCCGTTTCATGTCATATGCCTCCCGGCCGTCCTGTGGACCCCCCGGCTGAACGGGCCCCTTCGCCCCGTTCCGATTCCCATTATATCTGCCGTTCATTCCCGCGTCAAGGCCTGAGGGTTCCCCCGGCTGAACACCGAGCTTTTCCGGCGTCTGTCCCATGCCGAAGGAATTGCGTTTTCCCCGGGTATGATATATAATGGATTCATTCAACGCAAAGGGGGAACTGACATAAACAGAATAGCCATCATCACCGGCGGCACCAGCGGCATCGGGCTGGCCACGGCGAACCGTTTAAGGCAGGCCGGCTGTACGGTATACGAGTTCAGCCGCCGGGCGTCGGATGCGCCGGGCCATGTCTGCGTGGATGTAACGGACGAAGCGGCGGTCCGCAAACAGGTCGACGCAATCGCGGTGAAGGAAGGCCGCATCGATCTTCTGATCAACAACGCGGGCTTCGGCATATCCGGTGCCATGGAGTTCACGGACTCCGCCGATTCCCATCGCCTGATGGAAGTGAACCTGTTCGGTATGGACAACATGATCCGCGCGGTATTGCCGCATATGCGCGGCGCGGGTTCCGGCCGGATCGTCTGCATCTCCAGCGTGGCGGCGGTATTCCCGATTCCCTTCCAGGCGTGGTATTCCGTCTCAAAATCGGCGGTGCGCTCCATGACCGCTGCGCTGCACAACGAAGTGGCGCCCTATGGCATCGACGTGTGCGACGTCATGCCCGGCGATATCAAAACCGGCTTCACCGCCGCGCGCAGAAAAAGCGCCGCCGGGAACAGCGAATACGGCGGACGCATCTCCCGTTCGGTCGCCCGCATGGAAAAGGACGAAACGAACGGCATGGCGCCGGAAGCCGCCGCTGAAGCCATCGTGCGCGTGGCGCTGAAAAAGGGTCGCGTCAAACCCCACTATACGATCGGCTTTTCCTATGGAATCCTGGTGCTGCTGGACCGGCTTCTGTCCTCCGCTGCGGTCAGAAAGCTGCTGTACATGCTGTATGCCAGATAGCAGCACACCCGTTCCTGCATTGGTCCGAATCGAAAGGCCGGCGCGCGGCAATCCCGTCAGAGGAAGCGCCGCCCGGTTTGCGCGGGAAGCGCCCGCTGCGGCAATCGGCCGCGGCGGGCGCTTCAGTTCAGAGGCTTTATCGGCCGTCAGAAAATCAATCCAGGTGCTCCGCGAAGAAATCCGCCGTGGTGTTCGCCACCAGATTGCGCACGGTATCGTCGTCTTCGGTGTAGAAGCCGTAGCCGTGGCCCTCGCCGGTGGCGTCAAACACCTGGGCATGCAGCTTCTCCGCGACGGCTTTTGAAACGGTCTCGGGATTGACAGCCTCGTCATCCGCAGCGCAGATCACCAGCGCGTCGTCGTCATCCCATGCTTTCGCCGCGTCCGCGGCGCAGTCCGCATAGACGTCAAGGTCTTCGAACCACTCGGCGCTCAGATCCTGCACCTGGCCGTAGATGGTGGTATAGGTGCAGTAGCCGTCCGCCTCCGCCTTGGCCTTCATTTCGTCCCAGGCTTCCGGGCCGCCGAAAAGGTTCTTCATGTCCTCAGTGTCGGCAGCAGGCGCCAGCAGCACCACGGCATCGGGATCGACCTTGTCCTCGGCCAGCAGTTCCAGCGCGATGCGGCCGCCCATGCTGTAACCGAACAGGCCGATGTCGTCCACGTCGTAGTTGGCCTTCATGTAATCGATGGCAGCCAGCACGTCCGTTTTCATGTTGGTCAGCGTGTTCTCCTGGAAGCTCTCGCTGCTTTCTCCGCAGCCGGGAAAGTCCATGCGAATGGAAGCGATCCCCCGATCGGCAAGGGCCTCGGCAACCACCGGGAAGCCCAGGTATTCATCGCGGCTTCCGCCGTGTCCGTGAATGAGAACGACAACGGAGATTTCTCCGTCGGTCTGCGGAACCTCGACAGTGGCAGGCACTTCGACGCCGCGGGACTGATACGTGATGTTCTCGGCAAATGCGGCGGTGACAGCCAGGGAAAGGATCAGTGTCAGAATCAGGGTTACTGCGCGTTTCATGACAATACCTCCTTCTGTATGCAGCGGTGCAAAACCCGCAGGAAAACTATAGCACTGTTCCAAACGGATTGTCAAGACCGGAATTTCCATGAAACCGGTGTCCTGAGAATCCGGCCCGGATGCTATACCGTTCTTCGTTCAATTCGGCATTGACACAGATCGCACCGACCGCGTATAATACCGGCATGGGAAGTCCGAACGGGATGGCCGCAGAAAGGCGCTTGACCGCGCACGGCAGCCGGGCACTGCCGTCTGATACTGCTTTCCATCCAAAACATCGTTTTAGAACGAAATCAGTATGAAACAGACGCTTGCGTCTGCCGAATCCGAAGAAACAGGGAGAGATGTGCATGAAGGTCAAATCTATTTCCGTTCTGCTGGTTCTTGCGTTTGTTCTGTGCTGCTCTTTTCAGGCGCCGGCCAGCGCGATCAACTGGGACGATTCGATTGACGAATCCGCCTTTTCCGTAAACAGCCGGAAAGCAAGGGAACTGCTCGTGCGGCCAGTGGATGTGGACGACGAATACTGGACGGCAGCCTACGCGGATTATCTCGATTTCTGGACGGAGTACAACGGATACGCGTTCGTCGCGGATTTTGATCTCGACAGCGCGCCGGAGATGCTGGTGCTCTCGGATGAATGGGCACACGTGGGAATCGACGGGTGCTTTGTACGGTTTACCGGCAAGGATTATGTCCAATACCAGGTCACGCTCGGGTCGGATGAAATTCTTTTGCTTGCCGCCGATTCAAACGACAGCCTCGCCTGGTATACGATAGAAAGCTACGCCAGCCAGGGGTTCGCAACATCCGGCTTCAACCGGCTGATCTTCACGGAAAAAATGCGTCCCGTCAGGGATCCGTGGATCGTAACAGAGTACGACATTGACACGGATACACAGGCGTGGTACGTCAACGGCAAGGACGTCGGCCGCAACAAATACAGGCAGGAGCTGGCGAAGATACGGGAACTGACGATTTTGGCGAAATTCAGCATCCATGACGATACGTTCACGTATACCGATTCCGAAAGCTGGGATGCGATCGTATCGCAGTACACCGTGCTGAAGGGACGCAGCAAAAAAAGCGCACCGCCAAAGACCGCAAAGCCCAGGGAAACCGGCTACACCTTTGTGGATCCGGCCGCGGAAAGAATCATTCGCAGGGCCCTTGGAAAGACGACCGGCACCGTGACAAAGCGCGATCTCGCCACGCTGACGGTGCTCGACGAATCCAGCGGAATCTACAACGCCGGAATCCGATCGGTGGAGGATTTCCAATGGTGCACCGGACTGAAGACGCTGTTCTTGGAAGGCAATCCGGTCAGCGACATCGAACCCATCGAGGATCTGTCGCTGGAAGTGCTGAGCCTGCACAAGACAAATGTGCAGAATCTGTGGCCGCTGGCCGGAATGACCTCTCTGCGCGATCTGTCGGTCAGCCACACGGATGTATCCGATCTGGAACCGCTCAGCGGGCTGTACCTCCTCGACAATCTGTACATCAACAGCACGAACGTGACCGACATTTCGCCGATCATGGACCTTGATCTTGAGAATCTGCAGCTGTCCGGCTGGATGGTAAGCAGCAAACAAATCAAGGCGTACGAGAAAGCGCACCCTTCCTGCAAAGTCCGCAAAATGAAGCAGAGCTGATTTGAGGCAGTCTGCGCCGTATACAGGAGAAATCAACGATGAAAAGACTGACCGCAATTCTGATGGCTCTGCTGATCGCGCTGTGCCCCTGCGTTCAGGCCGAAGAGGACTTCGGCGGCGAAGGCATGATCGTTTTCCCGGACGGAACGCAGGCGGATTCGTTTCTGTCCGGCGCGAATCCGGAAAACCATGATCCGTTCGCGCCGGAAATCCTCGAAAAGACGATATTTCCGCCGGACGACAGGGTCAAAGTCAAAAAGCCGAAAGAGTACCCTTACAGCGCGATCGCTCTGATCGACGTACAAGGATCGTGCGGCTGCAACTGGTACTGCACCGGTGCCATGGTGTCAGAGGAAGCGCTTTTGACGTGCGCGCATACGCTGGTCTGCTACAAGCACGGCAAATGGGCGAAAAAAGCCACCTTCTGCTTCGGGTACAAAAGCAGAAAGAACTATCTGTATCGGTATAAATCCAAGTGGACCGCATGGGTCGGATCGACATTCCAGAACGGTTATGCGGAAGGAAGCGCGGACGACTGGGCGCTCGTCAGGTTTGAAAAGAAGGTCGGAAAGAAAACCGGCTGGTTCGGTATGCGCTGGGCCACGGATGACGAACTGTCAGGCGCGCATGTCTGCATGGCCGGTTTCGGCGGAGAGGATACGCTGCGCTATTGCTGGGGGACCATCAATCACGTCTGGGAAAAAGAAATCGGATGCGATATCGATACCCTTCCCGGAAACAGCGGAAGCCCGGTATTCGACGAAAACTACTATATCGTTGCGTTGTTTACAATGCTGGGGGACGAGTACAGCATCTGCCGCAGGCTGACGGGTGAAATCCATCAGAAAATGACCGAAAACGGTCTTTTTTAGCGTTTCGCCGGCCTCCGTAACGGAAAAGTCGGCACGGACGCGATCCCGGTGCGCGGCGGGCAAGAGCCCGGACAGGGCAGGACAAGCCCGGCAGAGAAAAGGGCGGAAAAGCGCTGCAGGCTTTTCCGCCCTTTTCGTCATTTCAGTTCGATTTCCTCGCCCGCGGCGACAATCATCCTGCCAGGCCCGTCAAACAGCGCCGCGCGTTCGGCATCAAAAAGCCGGCCCGGCGCCATATGGTACGGGATGCTGTGCTTCGCGTTCACGAGCCTGGCGCAGGCGCTGGCTTCCTCCATATCCATATTGAATTTTCCGTCGCAGACAAAGAAAGCGTAATCGATGTTCCGTTCGGCCAGATCCGCCATCTGATCGGTGGTGGACGTGTCGCCGGTGGCATATACGGTAATCCCGTTGGACAGCGTAATCAGCCAGCCCACGCACACGTTGATGTCGTGGTTTTTGTTGTTCCCCGCCTGTACGGCCTCCACCCTGGCAAACCCCAGATCGAAAGTCCCGTATTCCCCGTCAGTCAGCGCGTCCGTATACCAGATCATCCTGCAGCCTTCGGCACGGTTTGTGATGAGATCCACCGCCGTGTGGTCCGAATGGCCGTGGGAAACCAGGATCAGATCCGCGGGCAAATCGTACCCTTCCCCGGCATAAGGGTCGATGTAAATCACCTTGCCTTCGGCGGTTACGATCCTGAGGCTTCCGTGCCCCTGATACAGCAGCTTCGGGGCCTTGCCTTCAGCCATTCCGGCCGGACAGGTCAGCAGCATGCAGAGCATGCATGAAAGCAGTTTTTTCACGATACTGTCCCTCCAATCCGCAGATTTGCATTCAGTATACCAGATCGGGCGGGTGCGATGCAAATGCAGTTTCTGTTTTTCCCGCGGTCATTTTAGATGCCACATTTCTCCGTTCGGCATTACGCGCACGTCCCCCTGCAGCACCTCAACCGGGCTGCCCGCAAGATCCCGGACAATTGTTTCCTCCCAATATCTGTAGTCAGCGCCTTCCCCTTCCTCATACCATTTGGTGAAGTACAGCCTGTTCCTCTCGCGCAGGAAAAAACCCTCGTGCGGATGCAGCGCAAAGGATACTCTCTCCGGCCAGACGATTTCGAATATCCCGTCGTTTCCCTGCCTTGCCAGACAAAGAGGGGAGGTATGAAGCGCAAGATTCCAGCAGTTTTTCACAATGGCAAGAGGCAGGGTCGTGAGTGTCGTCACTTCGTGACCGGCGCAGTCGAAGCGAAAAATGCGTATCACGCTCTCTTTGAAATCCACCCTCGGGAAATATATGGCTCCGTCAAGGAAGACCGGCTTCCCCATATGCGTTCCTTCCGTTCGGGGAACGGGTTTGTAAACGGCGCCGTCCGGATAATGAATCAGGCAGATCTCATTGCCTGCAACGCGCTCTCCGGCCCGGTACAGCTTTTCGGCATCATACGCGTCTGACGAGTCAGGGCCGATCCCGCAATACCATTCGGACGTGCCGCCCGGAACCGGCTCGATCCACGTGATTCCCCCGGTATCGATTGTCTTCATGCCGTTCCCCCTTTCCTTCTGAACGCATTATACCACACTGCTGCACAGGCGGCAAATCCCGCCGATCGGGAAAAGGCAGTTGAAAATGCGCCCGTAATTTGTTATGATTAGGCTGCACGAGGGGTTTGAAAGCGCCGCCGCGGTTTCGTTTTTACAGGATGCGTCCTTTCCGTCAGCACCGGACAGTGCCCGCGGCGGATCAACCGGCTTTCGTGAGGGCGCTGCAGCGGACACAAAACACTGGGAGGGAAAGCGTTGACCATCGAAAAACTGTCGGGCAGTATCATCGAATCGGTCGGCGGTGCCGGAAACATTCTCAGCGCCGTCAACTGCATGACGCGCCTGCGCATCACGGTCCGGGACGGCACCGCGATCCGGGAGGATGCCCTGAAGGGGCTCGAAGGCGTGCTCGGGGTTCTCCGCAAGTCCGAAGAGCATGTCGAAATCGTGGTCGGCCCCGGAAAAAGCAGCAAGTGCATGGACGTTTTCAGGGCGCTCGGCATCAACGGCAAGCCGCAGGCAGAGCCGCAAAAACGGACGGAACCGGCGAACCGCGCCGACGGGAAGTCCGGTTTCCGGCGCCTTACAGGCGTATTCGGGCAGATATTCGCGCCGCTGATCCCCGGCATTATCGTCTCCGGCCTGTGCGCGGGCATTGCCGCTCTGATCAGACAGGCGGCGCCGGGATACGCGGACATACCCGTTCTGTCGGTGCTCTTGAGCCTTCTGTCCGGAATCAACGCGGCTTTTATGACGTACCTTTCCGCATGGGCCGGCTATCGGGCGGCAGAAGCGTTCGGCGGAAGCGCGATTCTCGGCGGCATGGTCGGCATGTTCACGTCCCTCGACCACGTCAACGAGATCTCAAAAGCCGTTGGTCTCTTCAGCGAATCGCAGCCTTTGAATTCCATCCTGCGCTCCGGACGGGGCGGCCTGCTGGCAGCGCTGATCGGCGTGTGGCTGATGTGCAGAATTGAAAACGCCATCCGCCGGCGAATCCCGGACGCCCTTGACACCGCCTTTACGCCGCTGCTGACGCTGCTGGCCACTTTGGTCCCCTACGCGCTGGTGATCATGCCGTCCATCGGTCTGCTGTCGACAGGGCTGTGCAGGGGCATCGGGTACGTGGCGCTGAACCCGAACGCCGCTGTACGCATGATCGCAGGGTACATCGGAGCCGCTCTGTTCCTTCCGATGGTCGCGCTGGGAATGCATCACGGGCTGATCGCGCTGTACGCGGTTCAGCTCGAAACCTTCGGTTATGTTACGCTGTATCCGGCTTTGGCCATGGCGGGAGCGGGCCAGATCGGCGCCGCTCTGGCCGTTCTGATCAAAGCGAAAAGGCTTGGCAATCGCAGGCTGTGCAGGGTCATCAACGGCACGATGCCGGCAGCGATCCTCGGCGTTGGGGAACCCATGATCTACGGCGTGACTCTTCCCATGGGCAGGCCGTTTCTTACAGCCGGCCTTGGCGCCGGTTTCGGCGGCGCGTTTGTCATGCTGATGCAGGTAGCCTCCACAACCTGGGGGCCTTCCGGCGTGCTGGGAACCTTCGTCATGACAGAAGGGCCGCGGGGAGCGGCCGTTTCGGTCTGCTGCTATCTGATCGGGCTGGCGATCAGCTGTGCGGCGGCGTACATTATTACCGCAGCGTCGGTCGGCGAAGAAGCTGTTATGCGTACGCCGGAATGATTGACCGTCCCGGGCTGATTCCTTCCGGGTCCGGAAGAGCAGGCTTTTCCTTCCCCGGCGGGCCCGCGGGGCCGGATTTCCCGCCGCGGCCCCATCCAGGCCGTCTTTACGGCCCGGACGTTCTGAATAATCTGTGCCGAGCGCCTGTCCGGGGATAGACAAGCTCCGCACGGTGTGATAGAATAAGCGGCGGCAGCGGATTCGCCGCACGGCCGGGCAGCGATTTGAACGGAGGACGATGCCGATGCATACGGAAGAGTTCACCCATTTCAGCGCGTCCCTTGGGCGGGACATGCACATCATGATTTACGGGGAGCGCGGCGTGCCGTTCCTGTCGTTTCCCACGCAGAATTCGATGTGCCGCAACTATCAGGATTTCGGGATGACCGAACAATTGAGCGACTTTATCGACGGCGGAAGAATTCAGCTGTTTGTGGTGGACACCGTGGACGCTGAAAGCTGGTCGCTGAAGGGCGGCGACAACGAACGGCGCGCCGCACTTCAGGAGCAGTATTATCACTACATCGTGGACGAGGCAGTGCCGTTCATTCGCAGCCGGAACCCCGAAACGCCCGCTGTCACCGGCTTCAGCATGGGGGCGGACCACGCGGTGATCACATTTTTGCGCCGGCCGGACCTGTTCCGGGGCGTGATCGCGCTGTCCGGTGTCTACGATGCCGACTACTTCTTCGACGGTTGGATGAATCCGGTCCTCTACGACAATTCCCCGGAGCGCTTCCTGCCCAACCTGCCCTGCGATCACCCGTACATTCGGCTGTACAACGAGCGGAAGATCATTCTGTGCTGCGGGCAGGGCGCGTGGGAGGAGGACGGCGTGCGCACGCTCAGGCACCTGGAGCGCGTGTTCCGCGAAAAGGGCATCCATGCCTGGTGTGATTTCTGGGGGTACGATGTGAACCACGACTGGCCCTGGTGGTTCCGGCAGATGCGTTACTTCCTGCCGTTTATGCTCGACAACAATCAGTAAAGCAAAGGATATGACTGCCATGAATTACATCTTCATTTCTCCGAACTTTCCCCACACCTACTGGCAGTTCTGCGACCGGCTCCGCCAGAACGGCGTCAACGTGCTGGGCATCGGGGATTCCCCGTACGACGGGCTCGAATCCCCACTCAGGTCCGCGCTGACCGAGTATTACAAGGTGGACAGTCTGGGGGATTACGATCAGGTCTATCGCGCCGTGGCGTACTTCGCGTTCCGGTACGGCAAAATCGACTGGATCGAATCCATGAACGAGTACTGTCTGGAGCAGGATGCCCGCCTGCGCACGGACTTCAACGTCAAAACCGGCATACAATCCGACCGTATCGGATTCATCAAGGAAAAATCCCTGATGAAGGGCCTGTACCTGAAAGCGGGCATCCCCACCGCGCGGCAGCACATCGTATCGACGAAGGAGGCGGGGCGTGCGTTCATCGGCGAGACAGGGTATCCGGTCATCGTCAAACCCGATATCGGCGTCGGCGCGACCAACACCTGGAAGCTCGAAAACGATACGGATTTCAACGCCTTTTACGACAGCCTGCCCGGGGTGCCCTACGTGATGGAGGAATTCATCCAGGGCGATATCTGTTCCTACGACGCGATACTGGATTCCCGGTGTGAGCCGCTGTTCGAGAGCATGACGGTGTGGCCGCCGGTGATGGACATTGTCAACAAGGATCTGGATCTGATGTACTACACCTGTCCGGACGTCCCGGAAAAGCTGCGCGTGCTGGGGCGCAAAACCGTCAAAGCCTTCGGCGTGGACCGGCGCTTCGTGCATCTGGAATTCTTCCGGCTTACCGCGC
>JAFWEY010000045.1 GCA_017512675.1 Clostridia bacterium
CGACAAATAAAAAAGAGCGACACTTTCGGCGCATCCGCATAAGGATACGCCGCTTATCGCTCCTTTTAAGCTTCGGATACTGTTAAGCGCCGAGAAGCATCTGATCGAAGGCGAACAGCGCTTCGTTGACCTCGAAAATGTCGTACTGCCGGCGCTCGATGAAATAGCGCACGATCAGATCGGATTTGCTGGCCGGCGACAGCGCGTACCCGGCCCTGGCCAGAAGATCAGTGGCCGCGTCGAGCCGCAGCTCCAGCGCGATGGCAAAGGCCAGTACCGTGTTCTTGCTGGGGCGGTATTCCGGGTCGGACCGGATTTTCGAGAACAGCTTGCGGCTGATGTTCGCCCGCTTGTAGCATTCCACATCGGTGATGCCCTTTTCGTCGATCAGGCGCAGCAGCGTATTCGAGAATCCGGCGTCAAGGTGCCGCAGCATGTTCTGCAGCTCCGCGTCCCGGTCCGCCCCGCAGGACGGGTACACCGGCTGCGAACTGCCTTGCGGCGGGTATGCCGCGCCCTCCGGGGAAAACAGCGATTCCTCGCCGGAATCCTCCGCGTCCCGGGAGAAGAAGGGCTCGCTGTCCGGGTGTGCGCCGAGCTTCCGGCAGGGCGGCGCGGACGGCTCCGCAGCCGGCGCGGGAGCCTCCGGCGGCATGGGATGATCCTCTTTCCGAGCTTTGCCGGGGAGCTCGACGCCCCGCAGCCACCCCGTCAGCCCTTTGCGGCGGGACGCCTGCCTGGGTGCCGGGCCGGCGGAATCCGGCGCTTCGGTCCGGAGCATCCTGCTGCGTTCCCTCCGGAGGGAGAGGTTCCCCTCGAACTCCGCCCGTTCGTCCACATAATGATCGTCGATGTAGGCCGTGATTTCCCGGAATCGGCGCTGGCCGATGCTGAAGCTCTCGCGGTCGTACAGCACCAGATAAACGCTCAGATCGTGGCTGCGCAGATACGAGCGGATTCGGTCGGTCGCGATGGAAAGCACCTGTTCCCGGGGAAACCCGCGCATGTTCGACGCGATCAGCGGAAACGCGATCGAACTCAGCCCATGCTCCCCGGCGAATTCCAGCGCCCGGTCATAACAGGAAGCGAGCGTTTCCGCTTCCCGGTGCGCGCCGTCCAGATAGACGGGCCCTACTGCGTGCAGCACATAGCGGCACGGCAGGCCGAACCCCGGCGTCACTGCGATGCCGCCGGTCCGGCAGGAACCGATTGCCCGCACGGCCCGCGTCAGTTCTTCTCCGCCGGCGCGGTGAATTGCGGCGTCCAGCCCGCCGCCTCCCGAAAGCTCTTCATCCGTTGCGTTGACGATTGCGTCCACATGCATTTTCGTCAGGTCATCGCGCACGATCTCCAGCGGCATATTCTTCGCCTCCCGGCAACAAGTATACACCAACGCGCCGGTGGAATGCAAGAAAAAAGAATTTCCGCTTGCGCCGGCGGTGAAACCGGATTATAATGATAGCGCAGCGCCGCCGGGTTCGCCGGCCGGCTGTCTCGTTCGTGCGGCGGTGCCGTAACAGATTCATCTTTGGAGGGATGGCTATGGATATCGATATCAAGCAGATCATTACCCAAGTTGTGGAGAAGCTGACCAGCGACGAGACCCTGAAGAACCAGTTCCTGTCCGATCCGATCAAAACCGTGGAGAAGCTGACCGGAATCGACCTGCCGGACGAGCAGATTCAGCCGGTGATCGACGGCATCAAGGCCAAGCTCAATCTCGAGGACGCGGGCGGACTGCTGGACAAAATCAAGGGCTTCTTCGGAAGGTGACAGATTGCCGCGCAGCGCGGCGCCGCATCGGGCGGCGCCGCGTTTTCTGTCCCGCGCGCTCCGGCTCTTCCATCAAAATCAATCCGATGTTTTGGCAATAATAATCATATTTCAACTGCCCGTTCGATTTTTCCTGATATAATGAAAAACAGCGCATGTAAACTCGGGCTACGTTTATTTCAGGAGGAGACGAAATGAAGCGCATTGTACTGACAGGCGGTGGCACTGCCGGACATGTAACGCCCAATCTCGCTCTGATTCCCGTGCTCAGAAACGAGGGCTGGGAAATTCACTATATTGGCTCCGAAACCGGCATTGAAAAGACTCTGCTGGAGGGCGTGGAAGGCGTCGCTTATCACGCGGTAAAAACCGGAAAACTGCGCCGCTACCTGGATCCCAAGAATCTTACCGATCCGTTTCGCGTCATTCACGGCTGCTTTCAGGCGGCTTCCCTGATGGGCAGGCTGAAGCCGGACATCGTATTCGCGAAGGGCGGCTTCGTTTCGGTTCCCGTCGTGTACGGCGCGGCGGTTCGCGGGGTTCCGGTGCTGCTGCACGAATCGGATATGACGCCCGGCCTCGCCAACCGGCTGTGCAAGCCTTTCGCGAAAAAGCTGCTTTGCACGTTCCCGGAGGCCGCCGAGAGCGCCGGCAAAAAAGGCGTGTGCGTGGGAACGCCGATGCGCCCGGAGCTGTTTTCCGGCAGCCGGCAATCCGGCCGCGAGAGGTTTGGGCTGACCGCGAACCTGCCGGTGCTGATGGTGGTCGGCGGGTCTTCCGGCGCGCAGGCGATCAACCGCGCCGTGCGCGATGCGCTGCCCAGGCTGCTGGAGAGCTTCCAGGTGCTGCATCTCTGCGGCAAGGGGAATCTGGATTTTGCCCTGGAAGGGACGGAAAACTACTGCCAGCTGGAGTACCTGAACGAAGAAATGCCGGACGCCTACGCGACGGCGGATGTGCTGATCAGCCGGGCGGGCTCCAACACGCTGTGCGAAATCCTGGCGCTGAACAAGCCCGCGCTTCTGATTCCCTACCCGAAGGGGGCGAGCCGCGGCGACCAGATTCTGAACGCCCAGTCCGCCGAGCGGCGCATGCTGTGCCGGGTGCTGATGCAGGAGGACATGACGGCGGATACGCTGGTCAAGCGCGTGGAAGAGGTCTATCACGATCGCGGCGAGCTGATCGACGCGATGGAGAAGCAGCCGTCGGCTGACGGCGTCAAAGGCGTGATGGAATACATCCGCAAATACGCGAAAAAATGAGCCTGCCCCGTCCTGCGGACGGCCGGCACGGCGGACAATCGGTTACCGGTCCGGCGGCTTTGAGCCGCCGGTTTTTCCTATCCGCCGGGGCCGATCGGGCCTTGAAATGATGCATTATCGGTGAGATGTAATTTTTGAATTGAAATCCTTCACTTTATTCGAATTTGCCCCGATTCAAAACGCATTTTCTGCATTTAATAATTGTTAAAAATGCATTTTCACAAAAATCGTTCTTGACAACTCGGGGTCTGTCCGCTAAAATACCTGCATCAATCATGCAGGATTCTTTGTTCGGTTCTGCAAAGAGACAGATTGGAGGAAGTCCCATGTCGTACACACAGGAAGCATTGAAAGCGTTGATCGAAAAGAATCCGAACCAGCCGGAGTTCCATCAGGCGGCGACCGAGGTGCTGGAGAGCCTGGAGCCGGTGGTCGAGCAGAACCCGCAGTACGAGAAAAACGGCATTCTGGAGCGGCTGACCGAGCCCGACCGCATCATCATGTTCCGGGTTCCCTGGGTGGACGACCAGGGCAAGGTGCGGGTGAACAAGGGCTACCGCATCCAGTTCAATAACGCGATCGGCCCGTACAAGGGCGGCATTCGCCTGCATCCGTCGGTCAATCTGTCGATCCTCAAATTCCTGGGGTTCGAGCAGATTTTCAAAAACTCCCTGACCGGACTGCCGATCGGCGGCGCCAAGGGCGGCAGCGATTTTGACCCGAAGGGCAAATCCGACCGCGAAGTGATGGCGTTCTGCCAGAGCTTCATCAGCGAGCTGTACAAGTATATCGGCGCGGATATCGACGTGCCGGCCGGCGACATCGGAACCGGCGCGCGCGAAATCGGCTACATGTTCGGCCAGTTCAAGCGCCTGACCAATTCCTACGAGGGCGTGCTGACCGGAAAGGGGCTCACCTACGGCGGATCGCTGGCCCGCAAGGAAGCCACCGGTTTCGGCCTGGTCTACTTTGCCCAGGAAATGCTCGCGTCGCGCGGCGAATCCTTCAGCGGAAAGACGGTGGTGGTGTCCGGCTCCGGCAACGTGGCCACCTACGCGGCACAGAAGGCGACGGAGCTGGGCGGCAAGGTGGTCGCGATGTGCGATTCCACCGGCTGGATTTACGATCCGGAGGGCGTCGACCTGGCGGCCATCAAGCAGATCAAGGAAGTCGAGCGCAAGCGCCTGAGCGAATACAAAAACTATCGCCCGGCAAGCGAATATCACACCGACGGCGTCATCTGGGATGTGCCCTGCGACATCGCGCTGCCCTGCGCCACGCAGAACGAGCTGCATCTGGATCACGCAAAGACGCTGATTAAGAACGGCGTGATCGCGGTGGCGGAGGGCGCCAACATGCCCACCACGCCGGACGCGACGATCGAGCTGCAGAACAACGGCATTCTCTTCGCGCCCGGCAAGGCATCCAACGCCGGCGGCGTCGCCACCAGCGCGCTGGAGATGAGCCAGAACAGCCAGCGCCTGAGCTGGACCTTCGAAGAGGTCGACGCGAAGCTGAAGCAGATCATGGTGGGCATCTACCGCAACGCCGACGCGGCCGCGGAGAAGTACGGCCACAAGGGCAATTACGTGGTCGGCGCCAACATCGCAGGCTTCCTGAAGGTCGCCGACGCGATGGTCGCCCAGGGCGTGGTGTGATCGCGGATTCGCGGAATCCCGGGAGCTGTCCCGAAGCGGGACAGCTCCCGTTTTATACGCCGGTGGGAATGGGCGAAGGCGCCAACCATGGCGCCAAGCCAGAGTGAAGAGCGAAGAGTGAAGAGTGAAGATATAATTGGTACACAGGTAAAGGAGATACAGCACACGGCAAATGTACCTGAGCGTTAAAAACCTCATCCGTCTGCTTCGCAGAACCTCATCCGCC
>JAFWEY010000046.1 GCA_017512675.1 Clostridia bacterium
ACATCCGGTGCAGAGCTTGCGGTACAGTATCCCGTAACCTTCAAATCTGCAGGAGCAGATGCAAATAACTCATGCGCCAGCTGATCAGCTCTTTTGTGCGGCGGTGCTTTTAGGGCCATACCTAACAATTCGCCGGCGCGCCCGGCAGCGTCTTTTGCGCCATCCATTTCCTGATGTTTCTCGATTTACCTTTACACTGCAAAGGTGTTTTTGTTTTCCGCATCGGAGCTTTTCAGCAATAAAACCGAGGCCGCCTCATTTGAGACGGCCCCGTGTCAGTAAATCAGGAAAGCTTTATTCCCCGATCACGGCTTTGATGCGGCGGACGCCGGCGGAAGAAGCCTCTTCCTTCTTGATTTTGAAGGATTTCAGCTCGCCGGTATTGGACGCGTGGGGGCCTCCGCAGATTTCCTTGGAGAACTCGCCCATCGTGTACACCTTCACGCGCTCTCCGTATTTGGATTCGAACAGGCCGATCGCGCCCTGGGCCTTGGCTTCCGGCACCGTCATTTCCTCGCAGACGATCGGAGCGGAGGCTTTGATGTATTCGTTGACCAGGCGCTCGACTTCCTGCTTTTCCTCTTCCGTCATCTTGCGACCGAAGGAGAAATCGAAGCGCAGGCGCTCCGCGGTGATGTTGCTGCCCTTCTGCGCGACCTCGGGGCCCAGCACCCTGCGCAGCGCGGCGTGCAGAAGATGCGTGGCGGTGTGCAGGCGGGCGGTCTGCTCGCTGTGGTCGGCCAGGCCGCCCTTGAAGCGCTGCTCGGCGCCGGCATGGCTGTTTTCCTGATGCTTTTTGAACCGCTCGGCGAAGCCTTCGGTATCCACGGCGATGCCCTTTTCGGCGGCCAGCTCGGTGGTGATTTCCACCGGGAAACCGTAGGTGTCGTAGAGCTTGAACGCGCTGCGGCCGTCCATCACTTCGGTGGCCCGGATCAGTGCGTCGATGGTTTCGTCGGATACGGAGCCGTCCTTCACCTGCTCGATGATCGGCTTGTTTTCCGGGCTGGGCGGCAGCTGCCTGAGGGCGGCGGCCACGGCGTCCGGGTTGGCCTTGTCAGCTTTGAGCGCGGTGAACGCTTCGCGCCTGCGCATCATGCCGTTGTAGACCTTGTCGAACTCGGCCATGCCCTTCTTCAGCGTGTGCTGGAAGCGGTCCTCTTCGAGCTTCAGCTGCTCCAGAATGAAATCGGCGTGGCGTTCCAATTCCGGATACACGTCCTTGTACTGATCGATGATGACCTGGGCGATTTCGCAGGTGAAGCCCTGCGGCATTCCCAGGGACATGCCGTGGCGAACCGCGCGGCGGATCAGCCGGCGCAGCACGTAGCCCTGATCCACATTGGAGGGGGTTACGCCGCGGTCGTCGCCGATGATGAAGGTGGCGGTGCGCATGTGATCGGCAATGATCCGGATCGAGCGGGTGATTTCCGGGGTCTCGCCGTATTTCCTGCCGGAGAGCTCTTCGATTTTGCCGATGATGCCGGCGAAAATCTCGGTTTCGTACACGGTGTTCGCGCCCATCAGCACGCAGAACGTGCGCTCCAGGCCCATGCCGGTGTCCACGTTCTTCTGCTTTAGGGGAACGAAGGTGCCGTCGGCCTGCTTTTCGTACTGCATGAACACGTCATTCCAGATTTCCAGATAGCGTCCGCAGAAACAGGCGGGCGAGCAGTTCGGGCCGCAGGGCGGCTGATCCTTGATGATGAACATTTCGGTGTCCGGACCGCAGGGCCCGGTCAGGCCCGCGGGGCCCCACCAGTTGTGCTTCTTGGGCAGGTAGAACAGATGGTCGTCCTGAACGCCCTGCGCGCGCCACAGATTGGCGGCTTCCTCGTCGCGGGGCGCGTCTTCATCGCCTTCGAACACCGTGAAGGCGAGCCTGTCCGGGTCCAGGCCCAGCCAGTCCTTGCTGGTCAGGAATTCCCAGCTCCAGGGAATCATCTTTTCCTTGAAATAGTCGCCCAGCGACCAGTTGCCCAGCATTTCGAAAAATGTCAGATGGCTGGGGTCGCCCACATCGTCGATATCGCCGGTGCGGATGCATTTCTGCACGTCTGTCAGGCGGTTGCCCATCGGATGCTTTTCGCCCATCAGGTAGGGAACCAGCGGATGCATGCCGGCGGTGGTAAACAGCACCGTGGGGTCGTTTTCCGGAATGACCGACGCGCTGGGGATCACGGCGTGGCCTTTCTCGGCAAAAAAGCGCAGAAAAAGGGAACGCAATTCTTTGGCGGATGAGATATTCATAATGCGTCACTCCTGGTTGGTTTGTGGATATAATCCAAATTATTTTAATCCTGCGGTATCTGTAAGTCAAATGAATTTTTGTGAACGAGGAGTGCGTACGGGGTTGCTGCCGTTGATTTTTGGTTAATCCGCGATGGGATATGGTGCAAAAACCAAATATAACGTTATAATTAGAGGAGCGCATCCGAATGCGCCTGTTTCTGCCGGAAAGCCTGAAGGGGGCGAAAAACGTGAGACTGGCGGTGTTTTCAGACATTCATTCCAACGAGCCGGCACTGAGAGCGTGCCTCGCGTACGCGGATCATGTCGGAACGGACGGCTACGTGTTCCTCGGCGATCACGTCAGCGACTGTCCGGATCCGGAGCGCACGCTGGAACTGATGCGCGAAGCGGCGCGGCGCAAGAAAACCTGGTTTCTGCGGGGAAACAGGGAGGACTATCTGCTGGATTACGTGCGCTCCGGCGCCGGCACCTGGAAGCCGGGCAACGCCAGCGGCTCCCTTTACTACACGCTCAAGCGGCTGTCGAAGGAGGACCTGGAGTTTCTGGGGCGAATGCCGCTGAACCTGCCGCTGGAATTTGAAGGATGCCCGAGGATCCGGGCGTGCCACGCGACGCCGACGAACAACTATGTGCTGCTGTATCCGGGCGCGGAAGCGCTGGAATCGATTCTGCGCACGATGGACGAAAACACGCTGCTCACCGGCCACAGCCATTTCCAGTACCGCTATGAATCCCGCGGCCGGCAGGCGATCAATCCCGGGGCGGTCGGCATGCCTTCGCACGGGCAGAAGGGCGCGCAGTTCGCGATGGTCACCTGCCTGGGCGGCCGGTGGAGCGCGAGGCTGCTGAACATCGAATACGACAGGGAAGCGCTGCTGAAGCGTTTTGAGGAAAGCGGGCTGGCGGACATGGGCGGCGTTTACACGCGGGCGGTCATGCGCACCTTCCGGGAGGGCGGCAACTGGCAGGGCGAGCTGTCGCTGACCGCGCGGAAGCTGAGCCAGTCCCGCGGGGAGCGGGCGGTTTCCGATCAGACCTGGGAGGACGCGGGGAGAATGCTTGGGCTTTGACGCGCCCGCCGCGGTTCGGAAGGAGCGAAAACTGATGAGCGCACGGGCGCGGGGATGCGTATACGCGACGGTGACCAACATCCTGTGGGGATTGTCGTTCATCGCCTCCAAAAAGGCGCTTGGCGCGGGGTTCGGCACGTTTTCGCTTTCGATGATCCGCTTTCTGATCGCCGCCGGGGTGCTGTTTCCGGTTTTGCGGCTGCGGGAAGGCAGAATCGCGCTGCCGGGGCGCGATTTCGCGCGCCTTGCGGCCGGGGCGGTGACCGGCATCACGCTGTATTTTCTGTTCGAATACGAAGCGATCAAGCGCACCAGCGCTTCGATCGTTTCGCTGATTCTGGCGGCGATCCCCGCGTTTACGCTGATCTTCACGGCGCTGAAGACGAGGCGCAGGTATCCCGCGGTGTGCTGGCTCGGGGTGGCCGCGTCGCTGGCCGGCGTTTATCTGGTGGTGCGCTGGGGGGATCCGGGCGCCGGTTCTCTGGCCGGAAACCTGCTGGTGCTGGGCGCCTGCGCCTGCTGGGTCGCGTACATAGAGATCAACGACGCGCTTTTCAGGCGGCGCTCCAGCCTGTCCATCACGTTCTGGGAAGCGCTGATCGCGTCGGTCACGCTGTTGCCGCTGGCGCTGCGGGAAGGGATGGATCTTCGGCGGGTCACGCCGGAGGGCTGGGCGATGGCCGCGTTTCTGGCGCTGCTCTGCTCGGTGGGCGGCTATCTGATGTACACGGAATCCCAGAGGCTGCTGACGCCGTTTCATACCGCGCTGTTTATCAATCTGAATCCGGTGGCCGCGGTGCTGGGCGGCGTGCTGGTGCTGGGCGAGACGATTGCCCCGGCGCAGATCGCCGGCGGCCTGATCGTGCTGGCCAGCATATTCCTGGTCAACCGGTCCGCGGCGCGATCGTCCGAGGAGGGAAGCGGCGGCTCCTGAGCAAACCGCGGCGCACCGGAGGGCGCGGCCGGTTCCTCGAAGGCCGCCGGCATCCGGGGCGAAGGCGCTGTTTTTCGGCGCAGACTGCGGGCGCCGGCGGATGAAATATGCTTTCCCATACGCAAAACATAACGCCAGCTGCGCTGCACGTTCGCGCGGAAGGCTGTTATAATACGCGGAAAGAATCGCGCCGCGGGGCGCGGGAGGTTTCGCTATGAACGATGAAGCGTGGATGCGCATCGCGCTGTCTCTGGCCCGGCGCGCCTTTGAAGCCGGTGAAACCCCGGTGGGCGCGGCGGTCGTGAAGGGGGACGTGCTGATCGCCGCGGCATGCAACGGCGTGATCTCGCGGGGCGATCCCACCGCGCACGCGGAAATGCTGGCGATCCGGCAGGCGGCACGGGCGCTCGGGAACTGGCGGCTGACCGGCTGCACGCTGTATGTGACGCTGGAGCCCTGCGCGATGTGCGCCGGCGCGGTCGTCCGCGCCCGGCTGTCCCGGCTGGTCTGGGGCGCGCGGGATCCGGTCTGCGGCTGCGCGGGCAGCCTGTACCGGCTGACCGAAGACCGCCCGCTGGGCTGGTACGCGCCCAGCGACGGGGGCGTGCTCGCGCGGCCCTGCGGGGCGCTGCTGGACGCGCACTTTGCGCGGTGCCGCGCTGAACGGCACAATTTTGCCGGAAATGCTTGCATAAACGGCGAAAATGCTTATAATGGATGTTAATTGGTAGGAGGTATGCCCGAATGCGGGACAGGGACACGACAATCGACGGTTTGCGGCAGCGGGTGATCGATCTCTGCCAGGAGAAGGGCTGGGGGGAGAACGGCATCCAGAATCCGCAGCATGTGGCGATGGCCATGACGGTGGAAATGAGCGAGCTGCTGGAGCACTTCCAATGGCTGGAGCCCGGGGACGTGCAGCGCCTGCTGGCCGGCGGGGACGAAGACCGCCGCACGAAGATCGCCGAGGAGTTCGCCGACGTGATGATGTACGGCCTGCAGCTGACCTACGCGCTCGGCATCGACGTGGCGCAGCAGGTCGCCCGCAAGATCGAAATCGTGCGCCGAAGGCCCAACAGCCGGGAAGAGCTGGCGGCGATGGGGGAAAGCCACACTTGATGCAGGAGGAAATATGGACAGTTTGTGCCTGATCATGGATTTCGGCGGAGGGCAGAGCCTGCCGGTATCGCGAAAGGTTCGCGGCGCGCAGGTGTATTGCGAAATCGTTCCGGCCCATGCCGACGCGCAGGCAATCGCCGCGAAGTCGCCCGCCTGCCTGATCCTTTGCGGGGAAGGCGACGAGACGGCCGTGCCGGATCCCGGCGTGCTGGGATTGAAGCTGCCGATGCTCGCGCTGGGGAGCAGCGCGTGCGCCCTTCTCGCCGCCGCCGGCGGGGACATTTCGCGGGTGGCCGGCCGCAAGCGCACGGATACGGTGATGTTCTCCGGATCGCCGCTGTTCGAAGGCGCGCAGGCGCAGGAGCGGCTGATCGAATGCACCGGCCCGTGGGGCCTGCCGGAAGGGTTTGAATCCATCGCGACGGATTCGGACGGCACCGTCATCGGTTATGCCTGCCCGGAGAATAACTGGTACGGCATCCGGTTTTACCCGGAATCCAACGATCCGGACGGCCTGCTGATGCTGGAGAACTTCCTGCACAGGATCGCGGGGCTTGAAGCGAACTGGACCATCGAGCGGTTCCTGGAAGCCTCGATTCCGGAGATCCGGGAGAAAGCGGGCGAAGGCCGGGTCGCCGCGGCGCTGTCCGGCGGCGCGGATTCCTTCGTATGCGCCGCGCTGCTGCAGCAGGCGCTGGGGCCGCAGCTGATGTGCCTGCACGTGGACAACGGGCTGCTGCGCGGCGAAGAAGGCGAATGCATCCGGCGCTTTGCGGCGGCGCGGGGCATTTCCTGCGTGACGGTCGACGCGCACGAAGCGTACCTGAAGGCGCTGGACGGCGTGCTTTTCCCGGAAGAAAAGCGCAGCGTGACCGAAGCCGTGCTGCGGGAAACGGTGTCCGCCCAGCTGAGCCTGATCGCCGGCGTCGACGCGCTGGCTATCGGCACCACCTACAGCGACGTGGTGCGCCAGAGGGGTTCGGCGATCTCCGGGGAGATGCGCTTTCAGGTGCTGGAACCGCTGCGCGCGCTGTTCAAGGAAGAGGTTCGCGCGCTGGGAAGCCTGCTGGGCGTGGAGGAAGAGTTCCTGAACCGGCAGCCGTTTCCGGGGCCCGGCCTGGCGCTTCGCTGCCTGGGCGAGGTGACGGAGAAAAAGCTGCGGCTGCTGCGGGCGGCAGACCGCATCTTTGCGGAAGAGATTCTGTCCGCGGGGCTGGACAAGCGCCTGTCGCAGTATTTCGTGGTTCTGGGAGACGCCCAGACCCGGGATCCCCGCACCGGCAACGGGTGGGGGCAGAACGCGATTCTGCGGGCGGTCACGAGGACGGCGGACGGCGATATGACCGCATACCGGATGCCGTACGATTTGCTGGAACGCGTCACGCGGCGCATCACCGACGAGGTTCGGGGCATCAACCGCGTGGTGTACGATCTGAGCGGGCAGACCGCTTCGGACGTGGAATGGGCTTGAAGCGGGAGGCGCGCGCGTGATCATAAGACATCTTGAAACCGATGCGGGTCCTGAAAACAACTGCTTCGTGGCGTACGACGATCTGGAAGAGGAGATCGGCGAGGCTTCGGTCGTGGAAACGATGGTCGATATGCTGTGCCCGTCGCGGCCGCATCACCTGTTGGTCCGCACGCAGTGCAGGCAGGAAGCGCAGGACGCGCTGCTGGGCGCGGCGACGGCCCGCGCGATGCTGCTGGCGCGCATGACGCCCGATGCGGCGGCGCGCATCTATGCCGAATGCCCGCCGGACGACGAGGCGAGGATGACGGCGCTGAAGCTTCTGGGATTCCGCGACGACGACGGGCTCGTGCGCATGCGCAAAACGCTGGTCCGCGGCCCGATCACCAAGCCGCTGCCGGCAGGATGCACGATCGTCCGGGATTACCTGCTGGACGAGCTCGAGCAGCGGTATTTTCTGGAGCGGTACAACGCGATGTTCGCCCGCAGCAAGGATATGGCGTGGCTGAAGGCGGTGCGCGGGATGCCGGATTTCGCCCGCGTGCTGGTGATCTCCAGGGACGGCCTGGCGGGAGAAATGCTGACCTGGTCCGACAACGACGTCGCGGTGGTCGGAATTATCCAGACGACGCCCGCGTGGCAGCGCAGGGGCGTAGGCAGCTATCTGATGGAATACGCCCGCATTTACTGGCTGGATACCGGGCTGAAAAGCGCGTACTTCGACGTATGGACGCGGCTGACCGGCGCCGTCAGGCTGGCGGCGACCAGCGGGTTCCGCCCGGCGGAGACCCTGATGCGGTATCCCGGCATCGACATCGGATGAATCGCAATTATATCATCAGAAAGAGGGAATTCTCATGCAGAAGTACAGGGTTGGCATCGTAGGCGCCACCGGCATGGTAGGGCAGCGTTTCGTTACGCTGATGGACGGACATGAGTGGTTTGAGGTGACCGCGCTGGCCACGTCCCCGCACTCCGCCGGCAAAACCTACGAAGAAGCTGTGGGAGAGCGCTGGGCGTTCGACTGGCCGATGCCGGAATACGCGAAGGAGATCGTCGTGGACGACGCGACGAATGCCGCGGCGCTGGCGGAAAAGGTCGATTTCATTTTCTGCGCGGTGGATATGCCCAAGGAGGAGATCCGCCGTCTGGAAGAGGCCTATGCCAAAACCGAAACCCCGGTGGTTTCCAACAATTCCGCGTTCCGCTATACCGAAGACATTCCGATGATGATTCCCGAAATCAATCCGGAGCACATGGAAGTGATTCCGTTCCAGAGGAAGCGGCTGGGCACTGCGCGCGGATTCATCACCTGCAAGCCCAACTGCTCGATTCAGGGATACGTGCCTGCGCTGACGCCGCTGCGTTCCTTCGGGCTGAAGAAAATCAGCGTCTGCACCTATCAGGCGATTTCCGGCGCGGGCAAAACCTTCAAGCGCTGGCCCGAAATGATCGACAACGTGATTCCGTTCATCGGCGGCGAGGAGTACAAAAGCGAAGTGGAGCCGCTGAAGATCTGGGGCACCCTGACCGGCGGCAAAATCGTTCCCGCGTCGGAGCCGGTGATTTCCGCCCAGTGCTACAGGGTCGCAGTGTCCGACGGCCATATGGCGGCGGTGTCCGTGGAATTTGAAAACAAGCCTTCGATCGAAGAAATCCTGGGCCTGTGGGAAAGCTACGAAGGCCTTCCGCAGAAGTACCGCCTGCCGAGCGCACCGGACAGGTTCCTGACCTATTTCACCGAAGAAAACCGGCCGCAGTCCCGGCTGGACCGGGATCTGTACAGGGGAATGGGAATTTCCATCGGGCGCCTTCGCGAGGACCCGATCTTCGATTACAAATTCGTTTCGCTGGCGCACAACACGCTGCGGGGCGCGGCCGGCGGCGCGGTGGAGACCGCGGAGCTTTTGTGCCACGAGGGGTACATCGAGCGCAAATAATTGATTGGAGGTGTCGCTATGAAAACCATCGCCCTGGGTTCTGACCATGCGGGATACGAACTGAAGGAATACATCAAGGCGCATCTGACGGAAAAGGGATACCCGGTCAAGGATTACGGCTGCTATTCCACCGAACGGGCCGATTATCCGGTTTACGGGGAAAAGGCGGCGCGGGGCGTCGCCGCCGGCGAATGCGACCTTGGCGTCCTGGTATGCGGGACCGGATGCGGCATCTCCCTTTCCGCGAACCGCGTGAAGGGCATTCGCTGCTGCAACTGCTCCGAGCCGTACACGGCGGAAATGTCCCGCCGCCACAACAACAGCAACATGGTGGCGGTGGGCGCGCGCGTCGTGGGCTTTGACCTGGCGCTGATGATCGTCGACCGGTTCCTGGAAGCCGAATTCGAGGCCGGCGGGCGGCACGAGGCGCGGGTGGCGATGATCGAGGCCATCGACCGCAGCTGAAGCGCCCGGAGCCCGTCGGTCCGTGCGCCCGGGCGGGGATGGGAATTCGCCCGCCGGCGGACCGCTGTTTCCCCGGCTTTTCGAACATGCCCGTACGACAGGGGGAGGTTCCCTGCGCACGGGCATGCGGTTTATCGGGATCCCGAAGCGCCGGCGGCGGCACGCTGAATTGCGGCAGGAGGGAAGACGCATGCTGACATGGATCACCGGGCGCAGCGACGCGCTCAGGCAGGAGATGTCCGCGCGGGTGCGGGAAGCCCTTGCCGGCGGGGACGGCGAAGTGATGGTTCTCGATCCCGCGCAGGCGACGCTGCAGGCAGAGAAGGATCTGCTGCCGCTGGGCGGCGAAAACGGCTCCTTCCGGCTGCACGTGGCCTCGCCCGCCCGCTTTTACCGGCGGGTGTTCCAGTGCGCCGGATGGCCGAAGGAAGCGCGCGTGGACCTGCAGGGGCGGGTGATGATTCTGAACGCGGCCGCGGAACGGCTGCGCAGGGAGCTTCGCTGGTACGGCTCCGCCTGCGAAAGAACGGGATTCGCGGAGCGCGTCGAAAGCGAGATCCGCATGTTCAAGCAGGCCGGCATATCCTTTGAGCAGGTCGCGCAGCTGGGAGAGTCGCTGAAGGACACGCCCGCGGGGCTCAAGCTTCAGGATGTGGCGCTGCTGTACGAAGCCTACGAAGAGAAGCTTTCGGGCCGCTTCATGGACGGAGAGGACGAAACCCGCCGCGCGGTGGAACGGTTTGGGAAAGCCGGGTTCCTGCGGAACGCGTCGGTGTTCCTGTACGGGTTCGACCTGCTGACGGGCGTTCTGCTGAATCTGGCGGTCGGGCTGGCCGGCACCGTAAAGGAGCTGGCGGTTCTTCTGCCCTGCGTCGGCGCCCGGGAACGGGACGGACGACTGTACGCGCCGTCCCGCACCGCGCTCGAGCGCGCGTTTGCGCAATTGAGAAAGCAGTCTGTCCCGTTCCGGCACTGCCCGCTGCCCTCCGCGGACGCGCCGGAAGCGAGCGCGCTGCAGGCGCTGGCAAACAGAATGTACACCCGCGGCGCAAAGCCCTGGACCGGCAGCGTCTCCGGCGTCGGGATCCGCCTGCTGAAGGATCCGCAGGCGGAAGCGCGGTACGCCGCCGCGTACGTTCGCCGCTTTGTGCGCAGCGAAGGCTGCCGGTACGGCGAAATCGCGATTGCCTGCCAGAACCTGGACGGCGATTACCGGATCGCGCTGGAGCGGGCGTTCCGTGCCGCGGGGATCCCGCTGTTCCTGTCCTGCGGGCGCAGGGCGGACAAGCATCCGCTCAGCGAGTGCCTGCTTTCGGCGCTGCGGGCCGTCGCCGCGGGGTTTTCCGCCGGGGACATTCGCACCTACCTGCGCAGCGGCTTTTCTCCGCTGGACGCGGACGAGTGCGACCGGTTCGTCAATTATCTGGAGGCGCGGGGCATTCGCGGGCGGCGGCTGCTGACCGGG